>NZ_CP082362.1:6777500-7077500 GCF_020740535.1 Streptomyces profundus | reverse complement strand
GGCGACCAGCGGGTGCAGCCGGTCGGCGTCGATCAGGCCGGCCGCCAGCAGCTCCAGGTCCGGGAGCGGCCAGGTCGCCGCCTCGGGCAGGACCGGCAGCGCGGCGAGATCGCCCGTGCCGGGGGCGCGCTCGATCCGGGCGGCCGGTGTGCCGGTTCCGTCGTCGGCCCCGGGCAGGGTCAACAGCAGGCGGTGCCGGCCGGTCAACCGCACCGTGACGGCGCCGGTGGTCCGCCCCTCGGCGCGGAGCAGCAGCGCGGCCTCGGCGGCCCAGTGGTCGACCGCCCGGCGGTCGGCCCAGGAACGAACCCGCAGCTCATCGGCCCGGTGCGCGTCCCAGAGATGGCGGTGCAGATCGAGCCGGAACCTGCGCCGGGGGTGTGCCCCGGGGTGGGTGCCGTCCAGCAGGGCCAGGCTGATCCGCTGCCCGGCCGCGGCCCAGGCCGGTGGCGTCCCGGCCACCAGGCACAGCGGCCGACCGTCCCGTCCGGTGCCGGGGTAACGGGCGAGCGCGAAGGTCAGGCCCGGGCGCAGCAGCCCGTCGGGGGCGACCCTGGGCATATGCCAACGCAGCAGGTCGGGGGCCAGCCGCCGCAGATCGTCGCGGACCAGGGCGGCGAGCTCCCGGCCGTGGGCGCGCGCCAGGGAACGAAGGTCGAGGTCGACATCGAAACGCGCGGCGGCACAGGAGCCGGCCCAGTCCCCGGCCTGGCGGCGGGCGGTCGCGGTCTCGATCATGGTGGGCGGCACGGCGTAGGCCCGCACGCGCTGCCACCGGGAAAGGCGGGGACTCTCGGTCGCGGATCGGATGAGCATCAGCACTCACCTTGCGCGGACGAGTCCCCCAATCCGGAGAAGGAGTAAGTCGTCATCCCGGGGAGCGTACCCGTCGTGGCGCCCGCCGCGCCAGTCATCAACTCGGCCCGTCCGGGGGCGCGTTCCGCCGTGGGGTCAGACGAGGCCGCCGTTGGTGAACAACGTCTGCCCGTTGACCCAGCGGGCCGGGCCGGCGAGGAAGGCGACGGTCTCGGCGATGTCCTCGGGCTGGCCGAGGCGTTCCAACGGGACGGCGTTCGCCAGGTTGTCGATGGTCCCCTGGTCCTTGCCGTCGAGGAAGAGCGGCGTCGCCGTCGGCCCGGGGGCCACGGCGTTGACGGTGATGTCCTTGCCGCGCAGCTCGCGCGCCAGGATCAACGTCATGCCCTCGACCGCGGCCTTGCTCGCCACATAGCCGGCGTAGTTCGGGAACTGGGCGCGGCTGACGCTGGACGAGAGGTTGATGATCGCGCCGCCGCGCCTGAGCCGGCGGGCGGCCTGCTGGGAGACGATGAAGGCGCCCCTGATGTTGGTGCGGTGCATCCGGTCGAGGTCGTCGAGGTCCAGTTCGGTGACGGGCGCCAGCAGCATGACGCCGGCGGTGTTCACGAGGACGTCGAGGCCGCCGAAGGCGTTCTCGACCTCGTCGAAGGCGGCGCGCATGGCCACCTCGTCGGCGATGTCCCCGCCCACGGCGACGGCCCGCCCGCCGGCCGAGGTGATCTCCTCGACCACGCCGTCCGCCCGGGCCTTGTTGCCGGCGTAGTGCACGCCGACGGCGACGCCGTCCCCGGCGAGCCGCCGGGCACAGGCGCGGCCGATGCCGCCTGAGCCGCCGGTGACAAGCGCGACGCGCGTTCCCTGGGGCGTGGGGGTCGAGCTGCTCATGCCGTCGTTCCCTTCGTGCGGGGCGGGGGTCACTCCTGGAGCATGGCCGCCCCGGCGGTGCCGGGCACGTCGGACACGCGTCAACGCCGCGGCGGTCCCCCCGGGGACGGGCCCCGGCTACCGCCCGGCGCGCCGGTATGACAGAATCCCGGCAAGGTCACGAGTGACAGCGAACTGGGCCCCGGCCCGCTGTCCGGCAACCCTCCGTCGCGGCGGGGTGCCCCGGGTGATGACCGGGCCGTGGACAGCAGGGTTCACGGCAAGTGCGGCCCATTGGAGTTCTCGTGCGTCAGCGAATGTCCTAGGAGCGTCGGCTCCCCCTCTCGCCCTGTCTCTTTTCGGTCGCGGCGGTGCCGTGGCTGTTCACTCCGCCGAGTCCTGCCCGGAGATCTCGTCATGACCACCTGTACTTCGCCTTCCCCTGCCCTCGTCTCCGCCCCGCCGTCGGACGACGCCGATCCGCATGCCGTGCTCAGCGCCGACGTGAGGGCGCCGATCGCCGGCGGCGGCGAGATCGGCTACGCCGCCCTCGACTACGCGGCCAGCGCCCCGGTGCTGCGTCGGGTCTGGGACGAGGTCGCCGCCTACGCGCCGCTCTATGGCAGCGTGCATCGGGGCGCCGGCCATCTGTCGCGGCTCTCCACCGAGTTGTTCGAGCGCAGCCGGGCCACGGTGGCCGGGTTCCTCGACTGCCGCCCGGACGACCAGCTGTGGTTCACCCGGTCGACCACGGACTCGTTGAACCTGCTCGCCGCCTCGTTGCCCGCCGGTACCCGGGTCTTCGTCTTCGAGACCGAGCACCACGCGGCCCTGTTGCCGTGGGCTCGACACGGCCACGCCGTGACCTATCTGCCGACGCCCCGGGCGCCGGAGCTGGCCGTGCGCGCGGTGGAGACCGCGCTGGCCGCGGCGCCCGAGGGGCCGAAGCTGCTCTGTGTCACCGGCGCCTCCAATGTCACGGGCGAGCTGTGGCCGGTGGCGGAGTTGACGTCGGTCGCGCACCGGCTCGGCGCCCGAATCGTGCTGGACGCCGCCCAGTTGGTGCCCCACCGGCCGGTCAGTGTCGCGGAGCTCGACGTGGACTGGGTGGCGTTCTCCGGGCACAAGCTGTACGCGCCGTTCGGCGCCGGGGTGCTCGCGGGGCGCGCTGACTGGCTCGCGGCTGCGCCGCCCTATCTGGCGGGCGGCGGCGCCACCCGCGTGGTCGCGCGGGATCCGCGTGCGGGGGTGCGCGTCGAGTGGGCGGAAGGCGAGGCGCGGCACGAGGCCGGCTCGCCCAATGTGATCGGCGCCTTCGCGATCGCCGCCGCCTGCCGGGCGCTGACGGAGGGACCCGGCTACGACGGCCTCGTGGCCAGGGAACGGGAGCTGTTCGGGGCGCTGCGCGCGGGCCTGGCGCGGCTGCCGGCGGTGGCCGAACTGTCGCTGTTCGGCGGGGAGTCGGAGCGGGTCGCGGTGGTGTCGTTCACGGTGGATGGCTGGGACAGCGCCGCGTTGGCGCGGGCGCTCTCCGACCGCTACGGGATCGGCGTCCGCTCGGGGATGTTCTGCGCCCAGCCGTTGGTGCGGCGGCTGCTGCGCTCCGAGGGCCCCGCCGACGACTGCGGCGGCGCGCTCCAGGCGGTGCGGGTGAGCTTCGGCGCCGGCACCCCGGACGAGCACGTCCGACGGCTGCTCGACGCGCTCGCCGACCTGACCGGAGCGCCCACGGCCTGACGCTCCGTCAGCGAGTGGTTCAGCGAGTGGTCCCCCGCAGGCGGGGGATGACACGGTCGCAGAGGGTCTCGAAGTCGTTGCCGAGGATGAGTTGGAAGCCGTCGACGCCGCCCTCCTCGTACCAGCGGCGCAGCTCGTCGCCGAGCTGTTCCGCGGTGCCGACGAAGCGGGCGTGCTCGCCGATGGTGGCCGCCTCGACGGCGAACTCCCCCACGGTGCGGCCCGGTTCTCCGGCCAGGTCCCACAGGGGCAGATACGAGGAGCCACAGGTGGCGAACACCTCGTCGGGGTCCTCGGGGAGCACGTCGGCCGGGAGCCGGTCGGCGGAGCCGGCGTCGCCGAGGCGCAGCAGGGGGAACCGGGCCCGCAGCCGGTCCACGGCGGCCCCGCCGCCCGAGGCGCCGGCGCGCCGCCGCTCCGCCTCGATCAGCCGCTCGGCCTCGGCGCGGGTGGCGGTGATCCGGACGAAGCCGCCGGGGAGTACGGCCACGCTGTCCTCGGGGCGACCGGCCGCCCGCACCTCGCGGCGCAGGACGCGGCGCAGTGCGCGGGCCGCGCCCAGCGTCGGGGTGCCGACGAAGACGCCGTCGGCGGTGCGGGCGGCCAGCCGCAGGCCGGCCAGCGAGGACGTGGCCTGGAGGGTGAAGGGGAACTCGGCCGAGTGAGGGGCCATGTCGATGGGCCCGTTCTGCTCGTAGAACGCCCCGTGGTGGTCGACGTCGGCGATCAGGTCATCGCGGATGAAGCGGTCGGTCGTCGGGTCGGGGGTGTTGGCCGCCGGTGGCCAGCTGGCCCAGAGCCGCCTCGCGACGTCGAGGAACTCCTCGGTCTGCGCGTGGCGTCGCGTGCGGGGAACGTCGCGCCGCATACCGATGGCGGTGCCCGAGCGGAAGGAGGACACCAGGTTGAGCCAGGCCCGGCCGGCGGAGATCCGGTCCAGGCTGGCGAGGGCGCGGGCGGCGGAGAACGGGTGGGTGTAGAGCGTGGAGACGGTCGGCATCACCGCGATCCTGCTGGTCGCGGAGGCGATCAGCGCGCCGGCCTGGAACGGTTCGAAGACCGTCAGCGGCGGTCCCGAGCGCAGTCCGGCGCGGTTGACGCCGGAGAAGTCGGCCTGGAAGAGGACGTCGAAGCCGGCGGCCTCGGCGCGCTGGGCCTCCCGTACGAAGGTGTCGACCCGGAACGGGGAGTCGGCGCGGCCCGCCTCGGTCCGCCAGTCCCGACTGGCCGGCAGATACTGGGCGTTGAGCAGCAGCAGGGGGGCGCGGCGCGGGGTCGTCATCGGGTCCTCCCGGTCGTCTCGGTCGTCTCCCACAGCGGCGCGGGGGTGGGCGTCGGTCATTTGGCGACCCGGTAGAGGATCGGCTCCCACGCGTTGACGGGGAAGGTGAGGTCCGTGACGTCGCGGCGCGCGAGCAGGACCTGGGCGGAGTCGAAGAGCGGGATGCCGTAGCCCTGTTCGATGATGGTGGTCGCGGCCTCGTCGACCAGCCGGTGGCGTTCGTCGGGGTCGACGGTGGTGGCCTGCTCGGCGAGGAGCGCGTCGACGTCGGGGCGGGGTGCCTGGCCTCCCCAGGTGGTCAACTCGGTGGAGTAGAACGCGGCGATCCCGTCGGCGTCGCCCCGGCTCGCGCCCTGGTAGACGGCCAGCTGCCAGTCGTCCGAGGCGCGGATGTCGGCCTGTTCGGCCTCGGAGACCTGCCGGAGCTCCAGCGCGATGCCGATGTCGGCGAGCCGACTCTGGAGGTACTCCCAGCCGGAGGCGGCCGTGCCGATGTCGGTGCCGGCGAAGGTGAGGGTGATGTCGAGGCGCTGGCCCTCCTTGGCCCGGATGCCGTCCGCGCCCTCGGTCCAGCCGGCGTCCTCCAGCAGGGAGCGGCTCACCTCGGGGCGGTGGGCGAGCAGTTCGCCCCGGTCGGTGTAGAAGCGGTGCCCCCGCGAGACCACGTCGGTGGCCGGCTCGACGCCCTCGCCGTAGAAGGCGTCGACGAACTCCTCCCGGTCGATGCCGTGTTGCAGCGCCTGTCGGACGGCCGGATCGGCGAGGACGGGGTCGGCGGTGTTGACGACGAGGGTGTTGACCACGCTGCGGTCGGGCGCCAGGACCGTCTCGACATCGTCCTGGCCCTCGGCCTGGGCCAGTCCGGTCTCGGTGATCGAGTAGGCCAGGTCGTAGTCGCCCGAGACGACGCCGGCGGCGCGGAGGCTCTCCTCCGGCACGATCTGGATGGTCACCCGTTCCAGCGCGGCCTCCCCGGTGCGCCCGAACGCGGCGGGCGCCCAGTCGTAGCCGTCGCGCCGCACATAGCTCACCCGTTCGTCCTGCACCGCCTCGTCCAGGACGAAGGGTCCGGAGCCGATGGTGCCGTCGACGCACCGCTCTTCCGGGGTGCCGGCGAGCGACTCCGGGGCGAGGATGCCGAACTGGCCCTCGGTGTTGGCCTGGAGGAAGCCCGCGTTGGGCTCGGTGAAGGTGACCCGCACGGTGCGCTCGTCGACCGGCTCGGCGCGGTCGTAGCCGCGCAGATAGGCGCCGGCGGTCGGGGAGGCGCCCTGTTCGGCGAGGGCCCACAGCGAGGCGAAGTTGTCGGCGACGACCTGGGCGGTGAGCTCCTCCCCGTTGCTGAAGGTGACGCCCTGTCTGAGGGTGAACTCGTAGGTCCTTCCCTCGTCCAGGGTCTCCCAGGACTCGGCCAGATACGGCTCCAGCTCGCCCGTTTCGGGGTTCTCGCTGAGCAGGGTGTCCAGCACCTGCCGGCCGAAGAGCGCGAACGGGTTGGACTGGGCGTAGTCGAAGCAGGTCGGGTACCAGCCGTACGCGACGCGCAGGTGGGTGGGTTCACCGCTGGCGGAGGCGGCGCCGCCGCAGCCGGTGAGCAGGAGCGCGGCGGCGGTGGCGGAGGCGGCGAGCGGGCCCGTCAGGGAGGCGCGGGTCATGAGGGCGAAGTCCTGTTCTGGGATGGGTTGTCGGGGTGCGGGCGGGGCAGCGCGGCCAGCAGGGCGCGGGTGTGGGGGCTGGCGGGCGTGGTGAACAGGGCCTCGGTCGGGCCGCGTTCCTCGATCCGGCCCCGGTGCATGACCAGGACCTCGTCGGCGACGGCGCGCACCACGCCGAGGTCGTGGGAGACCAGCAGGTAGGCGACGCCGAGCCGTTGCTGAAGGTCGCGGAGCAGGGTGAGCAGCGCGAACTGGACCGCCTGGTCGAGCGCCGAGACCGGCTCGTCGAGCACCACGACCTCGGGTTCCAGGGCGAGCGCGCGGGCGATCGCCACGCGTTGCAGCTGCCCACCGGAGAGCTGGCCGGGGCGGCGAGCGGCGAACTCGGCTGGCAGGTCGACCTGTTGGAGGAGCTCGCGGACGCGTGCGGCCCTGGATCCGGCGGAGCCGATGTGCTGGGCCTCCAGTGGTTCGGCGACGATCCGGGAGACGGGGAGCGAGGGGTTCAGGCTGCGCGCCGGGTTCTGGTAGACCAGTTGCACCCGGCGGGCCCGCGCGCCCCGCCCCGTGGCCACCGGCCGGCCGTCCAGCAGGACGGTTCCCGTGTCGGGCCGTTCCAGCCCGGTGAGGAGGCGCAGCAGGGTGGACTTGCCGGCGCCCGACTCGCCGACGACGGCGAGCGTCTGGCCCCGGTGGAGGGAGAGTTCGACGTCCCGCACGGCGTCGATCCGCGTTCCGCCCCGGCCGGCGCGGAACGCCTTGGTCAGTCCTCGTGCGGCCAGCACCACCCGGGGAGGGTCCTGGGGACGGAACGTGGGCCGGGGCGGCAACCTGCTGGGCAGCGAGGTCAGCAGCCGTTGCGTGTAGGGGTCCCGGGGGTCGCCGAGGACAGCGGCGGTCGGGCCCGATTCGACGACCCGTCCGGCGTGCATCACCAGCAGGTGGTCGGCCCGCTCCCCCGCCACGGCGATGTCGTGGGTGACCAGCAGCAGCGCGAGGCCGCGCTCGACCCGCACCTGGTCGAAGAGGTCCAGCACCCGCCGCTGGACGGTGGCGTCCAGGTTGGAGGTGGGTTCGTCGGCCAGCAGCAGGCGCGGCTCGGCGATCAGGGCCAGCGCGATCAGCACCCGCTGGCGCTGCCCGCCGGACAGCTCGTGCGGGTACTGGCGCAGCCGCGCGGAGGCCCGGTCGACCCCGACGGCACGCAGCGCGGCGACGGTGCGCCGGCGGCTCTCGGCCCGGTCGGTGACGCCGAGGAAGTGCCGGTGCAGTTCGGCGAAGTGCTTCTCGACGCGGAGCAGCGGGTCGAGCGCGCGCACCGGGTCCTGGGGGACGAGCCCGACGGAACGGCCGCGCAGCGCCCCGGGGTCCTCGACGCGGCGCGGCACGCCGGCGTCGTCGAGCACCTCCAGGCGGCGGAAGCCGACCCGGGCGGTGCGCGGGACGAGGCCCAACAGCGCGTGCAGCAGGCTGGACTTGCCGGATCCGGAGGCGCCGACGACGGCGACGGTCCGCCCCGCCGGCACCGTGAGCGAGAGGTCGTCGACCGCGAGCAGCTCGCCACGCCCGGTGCGGTCCTGGTAGCCGACCCGCAGCCCTTCGAGCCGCAGCGCCGGTGCCCGCTCCGTCACCTCGACTACGGCGGTCACACCTGCCCCGCTTCCGTGGCGCCGAGGGCGCGCCCCACCCGGTGCAGCGCCAACACCGCGCAGGCGAGCACCGCGCCTGGCAGGGTGGTCAGCCACCAGGAGGTGGCGAAGTGGTCGCGCCCGCCGGCGATCAGGTTGCCCCACTCCGGGTCCGGCGGCTGTGCCCCGTACCCCAGGAAGCTGAGCGCGGAGACCGACAGCACCATCGTCGCCAGCTCCAGCGCGGCCAGCGCGGTGATCGGGCCGCGCGCGTGCGGCAGCACATGCCGCAGCAGGACGCGGTGGCGCGCCAGCCCGAAGCCGCCGGCCGCCTCGACGAAGGTCCGCGAGCTGACCCGCAGCACCTCGGCGCGGGTGACCCGGGCCAGCGCCGGCACCGAGGCGATGCCCACGGCGGCGGCCAGGTTGACCGGACCGGTGCCGAGGCCCGAGACGACCAGCAGCGAGATCAGCAGCGACGGCAGAGCCAACAGCACGTCCACGCCGGCCATCAGCACCCGGTCGACGAGGCCGCCGAGGAACCCGGCGGCCAGGCCGATGGCCAGGCTGAGGCCGAAGGCGAGGGCCAACGCGAGGAGCGCGGTGGCCAGGCTGGCCCGGGCGCCGTGCACGACGCGGCTGAGCAGGTCGCGGCCCAGTTCGTCGGTGCCGAAGAGGTGTTCGGCCGACGGCGGGGTCAGCCGTTCGGCGATGTTCTCGCCGAACGGGTCGGCGGGCGCGACGAGCCCCGGCAGCAGCGCGGCGGCGCCGACCAGGGCGAGCACCGCCAGCGCCAGCCACGGCACACCGGTGCGCCGCAGCGACCGGCGCGGCCGGTCGGTGTCGATGGTGGTCATGCCGGCACTCCCCCGTCGGTTCGGCGCAGCCTCGGGTCGAGGAGCGGGTACAGCAGGTCGACCACGAGGTTGACGGCGGCGAAGACGAGCGCCGCCAGCACCGCGATGGCCAGGGTCACGGGCGCGTCCCGCGCCTCCACCGAGGAGGCCAGCAGCCGGCCGAGACCGGCGCGGGCGAACACGGTCTCCGTGATCACGGTGCCCACCAGCAGCCCGCCGACGGTCAGGCCGGTCAGGGTGACGAAGGGGAGCAGCGCGTTGCGCACCACATGGCCCAGGTACACCCGCCGCCAGGACAGCCCACGGGCGCGCAACAACGCGACGAACGGCGCCCGTTGGACGTCGTCCAGGCTTCGTACCAGGACGGCGGTCAGCGAGGCGGTCACCGGCAGGGCGAGCGCCACGGCCGGCAGCGTCAGCCCGGCGAGGCCGCTCGATCCGGCGGGCGGCGCCCAGCCGAGGGTGAAGGAGAACAGCTGGAGGAGGAGCAGCCCCGGCCAGAACGCGGGGATCGCGGCGATCAGCGCCGGCACGTTCACCAGCACCCGGTGCGCCGCGCCGTCCGCGCGCCAGGAGGTCACCAGCGCCAGCGCGAGCGAGAACGGCACCGCGACGGCGAGCCCGGCGGCGGCCAGGCTCAGGGTGTTCGGGGCCACGGCGGCGAGCAGTTCGGGGACCGGACGTCCCGACTGGAAGGAGGTGCCGAGATCGCCGGTGAGCAGCTGGCCGAGGGTCCTGAAGTAGCGGAACACCAGCGGGTCGTCCAGCCCGTAGCGGGTGCGCAGCGCCTCGATCTGCTCGGGGGTGCCGCCGCCGGCCCCGGCCGAGCGGCGTTCGAGCATCAGCGCGACGGGGTCGCTCGGCAGCGCGTAGAGCAGGAAGAACGACAGCGTGTACACCGCGATCACGACGACGCCGAAGTAGCCGCAGCGCCGCAGCACATAGACGGCGAGCCGCTGGCCGGCCGCCGGCCGTCCCGGTGCGCGCGGGCGCCGCAGGTCAGGGGTGGACAACGGGGTGCTCCCGGAGAGGGTGTCGGGTTCCGGCGCGCGCACGGGCGGCGTTCCGGGAGGTGGAGTGGTGTGGGGTGGCGCCGGTCGAGGGCTTGTCGCGGGTCCTGCTCAGGCTCGACAACAGCGGCGCGCGAGCGTGCGACCGCGCGCCTCGGGGCGCGGCATCGCGGGGTGGTTCGGCTCGATCACGGGCCTCATCCTGGGCACGCGCCCCGGGCGTTCGCAAGGAATCCCGAGCCGTGTCCCACTGGGTGAGACGATCTCAACAGGGCGTTGACCTGGCGACATACCCGTTCACACAAGGGCGTTGGGCCGGCCGGCGATCGGGCCGGACGCGTTCAGCCCGCCAGCGGGACGAGCGTTCCGCCGTCGCCGGTCGCGGAGCGGCGGAACTCCTCGTCGAGGAGCCGGGCGAGCGTGGTCAGCGGGGCGTTGGCGCGGTCGGTGCGCCAGATCAGGCCCAGTTGGGACGGCTCGTCGAGCCCGTCGACCGGGAGGTAGCGCACATCGCCCCGGGTGGCGCGCTCGGCCAGCGGGCGGCAGACCAGCATGGCGTGCTCGCCGGCGGCGACCAGCGCGAGGCCCTCCTGGACGGTGCTGATCCCGGTGGAGGAGCGGATCGGGGCCCCGGCGGGGGTGGTGCGCGCCACCCGGGCGACCCGCCAGTAGTCGGGGGCGTCGCCGATCGGATGGAGCAGATCCAGGCCGGCGAGCTCCTCGACCGGGACCCGGCGGAGCGCGACCAGCGGGTGCCAGGCGGCGACGGCCAACAGCCGGTCCTGCGGCGGGAAGCGGAAGCCGATGGTCAACGCGGCCTCCCGCACCGGGAGTTCGACCACGGCGGCGTCGAGCCGGCCGTCGAGCACGGCGGAGAACGGCGAGCCGAGCGGGATCTCGCTGAGCGCCATGGCCACGTCGTGGTGGTTCCTGAGCTGCCGGAACGCCTCGGTGACCTCCTCGTAGACGCTGCCGTGGAACCCGATGCGCAGCTGGCCGAGGGCACCCCGCCTGGCCCGTTCCCTGGCGCGGGTGAAGACGGCGGTCATCGTCTCGTACGCCGGGCGCACCTCGGCGACGAACTGGGCGCCGAACGGGGTGAGCGCCACCCGGCGACTGGTGCGGTCGACCAGGCGCACCCCGACGCGGCGCTCCAGGGCGGCCACCAGCTGGCTGACCCGGCTCTGCGAACATCCGATCCTGGCGGCCGTCCGGCCGAAGTGCAGCTCCTCGGCGAGCGCGAGCAGGCACTCGACCTCCTGGACGTGCACCTGGTTCATCGCGTCCCCCTCCGAGCCGGCCCATCGATCAGCGTAGTTGATCGATGGGCCGGCAGATGAAGAATCTCTCATCGGGCTCTCATGACAAGGAGGGCGTTCGCCCCGCAGCCTGGTGGGCATGGCCTTCTCGCACCGTGTGGCGACGCTCGTCGCCCTGGTCCTCGTCCCCGTGAGCGTCGCGGGGATGAGCCATGTGCTCGGCGAGGACCCGCCGGCCCCCGTCGTCGCCCCCGACGTCGAACTGGCGCCCTCCTCCGGCCCCACGGCCCCACGGGACACGGGCCAGGCGCCCGCCCCCGACGAGGAGGTGGCCCCCCGGCCCCGACCCACTGAGACACCGCTCCATGACGACGACCGGCGACAGCCCGACCACGGGGACGACCGACACGACGACGACGGAAACGGGGACGACTGGAACGACGACGGGGACGACTGGGACGACGACTGATCGCTCGCCGCTGCGCCGACTGCGGGTCAGCGCCCGCCTCCATATCCTGCTCTGGGTGGCGCTGCTGATGGCGATCTCGCTGGTCACCGTGGTGGTGCTGGTCCGCTCGGTGCTGTGGCGGGACATGGACGAGCGGGTGAACCAGCTCCTCGGCCAGGAGACGTCCGAGTTCCACAACTTCGTCGAGGTGGGCCGCGATCCGCGGACCGGCGAACCGTTCGACGATCCCCGGCGGCTGCTCACCGACTATCTGGAACGGCAGTTCCCCGAGCCGGCCGAGGAGCTCCTCGGCTTCGTCCCCGACTCCCCCGGCGGCCGGCTGATCCGACAGCCGCGCGAGATCCGCGCGGACCTGCCGCTGCACGAGGACCAGGACGCGGTGGAACGCGTGCTCGGCGCGGCGGAGCGCTCCGGCACGCTGGAGCGGCCGGCGGGCGAGGTCCGCTGGGTCAAGGTCCACATCACCACCGGCGGGAGCGACGAACCGGCCGTCCTGGTCGTCGCCTTCCACCCCCAGGAGGCCATGGCCTCGGTGCGGGACGTGGTCCGGGTGCTGATGCTGGTCGCCGTACTGGCGCTGCTGATGACCTGTGTGGTCGGCTGGTGGGTGGCCGGCGGCATCCTCAAGCCGATCCGGCTGGTGCGGAACACCGCGCACCAGCTCACCGAGCAGGACCTGAGCCGGCGCATCCCGGTGCGCGGCTCGGACGACGTCTCCGCGCTGGCGCGGACCTTCAACGCGATGTTGGACCGGCTGGAACGCGCCTTCGCCACCCAACGGCGCTTCGTCGACGACGCCGGACACGAGCTGCGCACCCCCATCACCATCGTGCGCGGGCATCTGGAGCTGATGAGCGAGGGCGCCGACCCGGCGAGCGTCGCCGAACGCCGGGAGACGCTGCGGCTGGTCAGCGACGAGCTGGACCGGATGAGCCGGATCGTGGAGGATCTGCTGCTGCTGGCCAAGGCCGAGCAGCCGGACTTCGTGCGGCCCGAGCCGGTGCAGCTCGCCGAGTTGACGGCCGATGTCTTCGTGAAGGCCAGGACGTTGGGCGAGCGGCGCTGGGAGTTGGCCGAGGTGGCCGACGGGGAGTGGGATGTGGACCCGCAGCGGATCACCCAGGCCATGGTGCAGCTGGCGCAGAACGCGGTGGGGCACACCGGGGTCGGGGACACCATCAGGATCGGCTCCCGGCCGCTGCCCGGCCGCGTCGAGTTCTACGTCGCCGACTCGGGCCCGGGCGTGCCCGACGCGGACGCGCCGTTCGTCTTCGAACGGTTCTGGCGCGGGCCTGACCGACGCGGGGGCGGCGCCGGGCTCGGCCTCTCCATCGTGCGGGCCATCGCCGAGGGCCACCACGGCCGGGCCGAACTGCGCCCCACCCCCGGCGGGGGCGCCACCTTCCTACTGACTCTGGAGACGTCGTGAACCGCGTGCTGATCGCCGAGGACGAGGAGCGCATCGCCTCCTTCGTCCGCAAGGGGCTGACGGCCAACGGCTTCGTCACCACCGTCGCGACCGACGGCGACACCGCGCTCGACCACGTGCTGACCGGCTCGTTCGACCTGCTGCTGCTCGACATCGGGCTGCCGGGCAGGGACGGGTTCACCGTGCTGCGCGCCATGCGGGAGGCCAGGGTCACCGTGCCGGTGATCGTGCTGACCGCCCGCGACTCGGTGCGGGACACCGTCGCGGGGCTTGAGGGCGGCGCCGACGACTGGATGACCAAGCCGTTCCGCTTCGAGGAGCTGCTGGCCCGGGTCCGCCTGCGGCTGCGCACGGCGGCGCGCGCCCCCGAGGTGACGGTGCTGCGCAGCGGCGACCTCAGCCTCGACCTGCGCACCCGCAGGGCCCGCGCCGGCGAGACGCTGGTGGACCTGACGGCCCGGGAGTTCACCCTGCTGGAGCTCTTCCTCCGCCACCCGGGGCAGGTACTCTCCCGCGAGCAGATCCTCTCCCATGTGTGGGGCTACGACTTCGATCCGGGCTCCAACATCGTGGACGTCTATGTCCGCGCGCTGCGCCGGAAGTTGGGCAACGGCTGCGTGGAGACGCTGCGCGGGATGGGCTACCGCGTGCCGGGCTGAGCCGCCGGGGGCACGCGGACACCGGTCGATGAACTCTCTCTCATCCTGGGTTCATCGACCGCTCAGCGGCCGTTTACAGACTGGTCGGGTGCTGTTCATCAACGCCCGTCAGTCCGTGGCCCTCTGTGTGGCCCTGAGCCTCAGCGGCCTGCTGCTGATCCCGGTGAACTTCCCCGGGCTCGGCGGGCAGGGCCGGATCACGCTGGTCGTCTTCACGTTGGCGACCTGCGCCTGGATCGCCACCTCGCTCGACGACACGGGGATCGCCCTCGGCGCCGGCCTGGTGCTGGTGCTCACCGGGGTGACCAGCGCCGAGGCGTTCTTCGGCACCCTAGGTGACCCCACCATCTGGCTGTTGATCTGCGCCTTCGTGCTGGCGGCCACGGTGGCGGCGAGCGGCCTGGCCGGGCGGTGCGCCGCCTTCCTGGTGGGCGGCGCCCGCACCGTGCGGCAGTTGGCGCATCTGACCACGGCCGCGCTGGTGGTCTCGGCCTTCGCCGTGCCCGCCACCTCGGGGCGCGCGGCGCTGGCCTTGCCCGTCTTCCTCGCGCTGGCCCGGACGTTGGCCGACCGCCGCCGGGTGGTGGTCGCGCTGGCGCTGCTCTTCCCCACGGTGATCCTGCTCTCCGCCGTCGCCACGCTGATCGGCGCCGGCGCCCATCTGATCACGGTCTCGGTGCTCTGGGAGACCACGGGGGAACGCGTCGGCTTCCACCAGTGGCTGCTGCTGGGGCTGCCACTGGCCGTGGTCTCGTCCCATCTGGCCGCCGAGGTGGTGCTGTGGCTGACCACCCGGCGGGCCGACCGGCGCGCCCCCGTCCGGATCACGCCCGAGGAGATCGAGCGGCACGGCGACCGGCCGGTGACCGGGCCGCTGACGGCGGTCGAGAAGCGGTGCGCCGCGCTGCTCGGCGCGGTGGTGCTCCTGTGGTCGGCCGAACCGCTGCACGGCCTGTCGCCGGCGGTGGTCGCGCTGCTCGGCGCGCTGCTGGCGACCGCGCCCCGGGTGGGAACGGTGACGCTGCGGGCCGCGCTGGCCACGGTGCCGTGGTCGCTGCTGCTGTTCATGGCGGCGACCATGGCGATGGGCGTGGCGCTGCTGAACTCGGGCGCCGCCCACTGGCTGATCGGGGCCCTCCCCGGGGGCGGCGTCCCGCCGTGGGCGTTCCTCGCGGTGGTCGTCGCGGTGAGCACCGCCGCCCATCTGGTGCTCCAGTCCCGCTCGGCGCGCTCCAGCGTGCTGGTGCCGCTGGTGGTGGCCGCGGCGCTGGGCGCCGGCGTCGACCCGGTGTCGGCGGCGCTCGCCTCGACGGCCGCCGCCGGGTTCTGCCACACGCTGCCCGCCTCGGCCAAGCCGGTGGCCCTCTTCTCCGATGTGCCCGGCGTACCGACCTACACCCCGACCGATCTGCTGCGGCTGTCCGCCGTGCTGGCGCCGCTCACGGCCGCCCTCGTCCTGCTGTTCGCCCTGGCCGTCTGGCCGCTGTTCGGCGTCGCTCCCCAAGGAGAGAACCCATGATGTCCCCCTACCGCATCGTCGTCGCGCCCAGCGGCTTCAAGGAGTCGCTCTCCGCCTCCGCCGCCGCAGGGGCGATCGCCGCGGGGCTGCGGCGCGCCGCGCCGAACGCCACGATCGACCGGCTGCCGCTGGTGGACGGCGGCGAGGGCACCGCCGCCGCCCTGGCGGAGGCCACCGGCGGCCGGCTGGTGCCGCGCACCGCGACCGGCCCGGTGGGCCGACCCGTCCGCGCCCACCTCGCGTTGCTCGGTGACACCGCCGTGGTGGAGATGGCAGCGGTGGCCGGCCTCTCCCTGGTGCCCCCGGCGCTGCGGGATCCGGGCGCGACCACCACCCGGGGCGTGGGGGAGCTGATCCGCGCCGCGCTGGACCTCGGGGTCCGCCGTGTCCTCGTCGGCTGCGGCGACTCGGGCACCTCGGACGGCGGCGCCGGCGCGCTCCAGGCGCTCGGCGTCCGTCTCACCGACGCGGCCGGCCGCGAACTGCCGCCCGGCGGCGCCGCGTTGACCCGGCTGCACCGGATCGACCCGGGCCGGCTCGACCCCCGGCTCGCCGGCACCGAACTGGTGGTGGCCTGCAACCCCTACAACGTGCTCTGCGGACCGCGCGGCGTCGCGCGGGTGTTCGGACCGCAGAAGGGCGCCGACCCGGCGGGCGTCGAGGAGCTGTCGACCGCCCTGGAACGGTGGGCCACGGTGCTGGCCCGGGACGTCGCCCCGGCCGGGCTCGACCTGCGGTCGGGTCCCGGCACGGGTGCCTCCGGCGGTCTCGGCGCCGGCCTGGCCGCGCTCGGCGCGCGGCTGCTGCCCCGGTTCGACGTGCTGCTCGACCATGTCGACCTGGACGGTCGGCTGGCCGGCGCCGACCTGGTGGTCACCGCCGAGGGCGCGCTCGACCGGGAGTCCGCGCGCGGCAAGATCCCCGGCGAGGTGGCGCGCCGTGCCAAGGCCCTCGGGGTGCCCGTGCTGGTCCTGGCGGGCACCATCGGCGAGGGCGCGCACGAGGCGACCCTGATCGGGGTCGACGCCTGGAGCGGCATCCTCCCGGCCCCCGTCGCCCTCTCCGAAGCGCTCGCCCGAGGCGAGGAGTTCCTCGCCGACGCGGCCGAACGCGCCCTCCGCATGGTCCTCCTCGGCAGCCGCGTCGCCTCGGCGCGCCGGGGCACCACCACGGCGGGGGGTGAGCGCCTCGAAGGGGTGACGCGGTGACGCCGCGCGCAGTCCGCGGGGCGGACGGCGCGGCGGCGGCTGGGCCTGGGCCGGGCGCGGCGACTCGTCAGGGGTCAGGTCAGGGCCAGGGTGGACAGCGCGAGAAGCAGGACGGTGCCGCCGCCGACGGAGAGGAGGGGGAGGCGATCCTGGAGCCGGAGGTCCCACTCCTCGCCGGTGCCGGAGGCGAGCCGCAGCGCCGGGGTGACGGCGCGGCCCAGCGCGAAGCCGAGGCCGGCCAGCAGGGCGACCTTCGGGTCGTTGGCGCAGAGCACGGCGAACGCGACGACATACGGCAGGCTCGCGGAGACATAGGTCCGCACGCCGGTGCCCAGCTCGAAGCCGAACTGGAGGGCGCCGCGCACCAGATCGCGCTGGAGGACGTCCTGCGGCACCTGCCGCGCGTTCTGCGGCAGCCGGACCCGGATCCAACCCGCGTCCCTGGCCACGCCGAGCAGCGCGACGCCGACGGCCGCCCAGGTCCGCCCGTCCTCGGGGACGGGGGTGGCCAGGCCGGAGGCCAGCCAGAGCACGCCGGCGGAGAGCAGGCCGCCGAGCAGCAGCCCCGCCGTGAAGACCCCCAGCACGGTGGTCTGTCGATGTACCGCCCGCCAACCTGGCGAGGCAAGCGCATGCGCGCTGTTCCGCGTTCAAACGGATCCGGAGAGCGAGTAGCCGGCGAGTCCGCCGATCACCGCCCAGGTCAGCAGCGGGGCGTAGAAGGAGGCGGCGACGGTGGCGCAGACCAGCGCGAACACCGGCACCGCCGGGTCCGTCAGCCGGCCGCGCCAACCGGGGCGGGCCGCGCCCGCCTGGACATCGCCCACCTCGGGCCTCTCCTCTGGGTCTTCGTCGATCGGCGAGCGGCTCCCCCGGCCTGGCGGCTGGGAGGCGCCCTACGCGTTGCCGGTGAGCGCGCGCCAGGTCTGTTGGCCGACGATGGCGTCCACGGTGAGGCCGCTGGCGCGTTGGAACGCGCGTACCGCCTCGGCGGTCAGCGCCCCGAAGGCGCCGTCGACCTCGATCGGATGGCCGTGTTTGACGACCTGCCGCTGGGCCGCCTTGACCGCCTCCCCCGAGTCGCCCTGACGGACCGTCACGACGAGCCAGGGCCAGGTGGTGGAGTCGACGATCCCGGTGGGTTCGAGGGCCGCCGACCCCTGGTACTCGCGGACCGCGGCCTCCGTCGCCGGGCCGAAGATGCCGTCCGGGTCGGCGGCGAACCCGTGCTCGGTGACGAGGTGTTGGACGGTGTGCACATCCGGGCCACGGGAGCCGTTGCGCACGGTGGGCCAGGTGACGGCGCCCTCGCAGCCGCAGTCGGTCGTCCAGCGGCAGATGGACCGCACCCAGCCGGAGCCGGAGTTGAAGTACCCGTCGTGGCAGCGGCGTTCGATGCCGCAGCCGCAGGCGCCGCAGGCGCTGCTGAACCGCCACAGCCAGCCGTCGTAGGTGCCCGAGTAGCACTGGTTGGGGCGCAGGGTCCAGGTGACGCCGTCGTTCTTGTGGAAGCCCTCGTACTCGCCGCTGGTCTCGCAGGAGGCCACATGCACGATGCTGGGGCCGCAGCCGGGGGAACAGTCGTGTTCGGAGGCGTAGGACGGGCAGTCGCCGGTCCAGATGTCGTAGCCGTCGGCGTAGGCCTCGCGGGCGGCGGAGAAGACGCCGAGCGCGGCGAAGCCGACGACGGTGGCGCCCTGGACGACGGTGCGGCGGCTGGGCGCGAACCGGGGCAGTCCGCGCGTCCCCCGGCGCTGGGCCGGCCGGGTGTCGCCGTCGACGCGGCGGAGTTGGGGGACCTGGTCGAGGCTGGTCATCAGGCGCTCCTCGGCTGGCTGGGGCGGGGATGCGGTTCGGGGAGCAGTTCGCTCAACGCGGCGGCGGAGCCGAGCGGTTCGGAGCGCACCACCCGTCCGCCGGCGCCGACGAGGACGGCGAACGGGGTGGCGATCGCGTCATAGGCGGTGAAGAGGTCGGGCCGGTGGTCGGTGACGGGCACCGCGCCGCCGGTGTGGGCCGGCGCGGCCCCGGCGTAGACCGCGCGCAGCCGGAGGCTGTCGGCCGCCGGGCCGCCGGCGAACCGGTCGGCCTCGGCCAACACCTCGCCGCAGGTGCGGCATTCGGCGCTGAGGAAGAGCAGCAGCGTGTCATGGCCCTCGGCGAGCAGATCGTCGGCGTGCGGGGCCGGGCTGCCCGGGGTGACGCCGAGGTGGCCGGTCGAGCGCGCCACCCCGCCCTTGGAGAGCTGGTGGACCTGCCGCACCAGCCCCGACACCACGAGGGCGAGCAGGGCGATGGCGATCCAGGAGACGAGGAGGGCGCTGGTCACGAAGTCCACGCGGGGTGGCCCCCTTTCGATAGGTCCGAGCGGTCCGATGAGGCGGAGGGGGCCGCAGGGCCCGCCATGGCGGTCGGCAGCACCCAGAGCAGGGCGGCGAGCGTCAGTGCCGCGAGGGCCGCCGTGGCCGTCTCGGCCGCGCCGTCCGGCGGCCGGGCCGGGCCGGCGACCAGCGGGGCGGCGCCGAGCGCCAGCAGGGCGAACGTCCAGGCCCTGCCGACGATCCAGTCGCTCATCGGCACCTCGGCGCGGGAGCAGCCGCAGGGGCCGCCGCGCCCGGTGGCGAGGATGTGTCGCGCGTAGAGCGCGTAGCAGACGAAAAGGGCACCCGAGGCGGCCAGGGCCGTGGCGAGGCCGAGCCGGTGGCGGCCGAGCAGGGCGGCGGCGAGCCCGAGGCCGAGCAGGCCCTCGGCCAGGGTCACGGCGCGGGCGGCGAGCGGCACGGCGCGGGCCGGCAGCATCCGGTGGGCGCGCAACGCGTCGGGGAGGGCGGTCGGCCGGCTCAGATGGGCGGCGCAGCCGGCGACGAGGACCAGCAGGATCACCCCGGTGGCCACGGCCCCGATGAGGGTGCTCACCCGGGCCTCACTCCTCGACCCGGAGGTCGAGCCCGTCGACGAGCCCCGGCACCCGGTCGATCGCGGTGTCGGCCAGCGGCACGATGGTGGCCCACACGCGGTCGCCGTTGAGCACGAAGAACGGGCGGCCGTCGGAGAGGCTGTCCCGGAAGAGCTCGCCGGCGGCGACCGACGCGCCCTGCCAGGGCGGCAGTTGGGCGCCGTGCTCGCGGGTGCGGCGGCTCATCTCGACCAGGCCGAGCCCCGGGACCTCCTTGACCACCGTGGCGGGCCGCGCCCAGCGGGTGCCGGCCTCCTGGTCGGGTGTCAGGGTGACGCCGTCGGGGTGCTCGGCGAGGCCGAGGGTGCGCAGCAACAGCAGCACGTCGGTCAGCGCGGCCCGGTAGAGGCGGGTGACCAGGCTGTGCCTGCGCCCCTGCCAGACCACCAGGGTCGGGCTCTCCACCTGCTGGGCCTGCGGATCGAACTCGCTGGTGGTGACGGTCCGCAACGTGCCGCCCTGGAAGGCGAGTTCGGAGTCGAATGCGGTGATGCCGAGGGACCCGGCGACCGCGTCGGCGAGGCCGAGCGGCCCGGAGGTGAACTCGTGCAGGCGCCCTTCGGCGACCACCTCGACGACCGAGGTGGCCGGCCGGGTGAGGTCGAGGGCGCCTCCGAGGTGGTAGGCGACGCCGTCCAGCGCGCGGTGTTCGACGGTTGCGGATGGCGCCACGTCGTTCCTCCCGAGGGTGGTGAGCCCAGGCCAACTTAACGAACGTTCACCCTACCCGCTCGACGTGTCAGTGTACAGACAAGTTGCGCGGCGTCAGGCCCGCACCACCACCGGCGCCTCGCCCCGGGGCAGCACCTCGCCGATCACCGGATGTCCCGGCACCTCGCCGGCCAGCAGCAGCCCGCCCGAGGTCTGGGCGTCGGCGAGCAACAGCCGCTCGTTCTCGGGGGTGTCGCCGAAGTCGACGTGGGGCGCGACCCAGTCGAGGTTGCGGCGGGTGCCGCCGCTGACGAACCCGTCCGTCACGGCCGCGCGGGCGTCCGCCAGATAGGGCACCGCCGCCGCGTCGACGGCCAGGGTCACCCCGGAGGCGCGGGCCACCTTGTAGGCGTGCCCCAGCAGCCCGAAGCCCGTGACATCGGTGCCCGCCCGGACGCCCGCCTCGACGGCGGCCAGCGACGCGTCCCGGTTGAGCGCCGCCATCACCTCGACGGCCTCGGCGAAGACCGTGCCGGTCGCCTTGTGCCTGGCGTTCAACACCCCGCTGCCCAGCGGCTTGGTGAGGGTCAGCGCGCGCCCCGGCTCCGCCGCGTCCTGCCGCAGCATCCGGTCCGGGTGCACCATCCCGACCACCGACATCCCGTACTTGGGCTCGGGGTCGGTGACGCTGTGGCCGCCGGAGACCTGGCAGCCGGCGGCGTGGGCCACGTCCCGCCCGCCCCTGAGCACCTCGGCCGCCACCTCCATCGGCAGCGTCTCCCTGGGCCAGGCCAGCAGGTTGACGGCCGCCCACGGCGTGCCGCCCATCGCGTAGACGTCGGAGAGCGCGTTGGCCGCCGCGATCCGCCCCCAGTCGTAGGGGTCGTCGACCACGGGGGTGAAGAAGTCAGCCGTGGTGACGATGGCCCGCTCGGCGTCCAGGCGCACCACGGCCGCGTCGTCGCCGCCGCCGTCGAGACCCACAAGCAGCGGGGCGGCCGGGTTCACCGGCGGCTCGCCGGAACGGGCCAACGCGGCCACCAGATCGTCGAGTTCACCGGGAGGGATCTTGCAGGCGCAGCCGCCCCCACCGGCGAACTGGGTAAGTCGCAGCTCGGTCATCGACGGAACCTACCGCCAAAGCCATCTGTTGGTACAGGAGTTGCCTGAGTCTAGGATGGGTGACGGAGGCGGGCGGGCGCCTGGTGGCCCCCACGGTCTTCAACACCGATGCGGTCGGGTACCCCGGCCGGGTGGGTTCGATTCCCATGCGCCTCCGCCAGACCACCCCCTGAGAGCCACCGTTGACGGACCCCAGACGACGCGTGCCGCGCACCGACGCGCTGCTGGCCGATCCCCGACTCGCCGCCGCCACACGCCGGTTGGGCCGTGCGCTGGTCCGCGGGGCGGTCGCGGAGGCGCTGGCCGGGGTGCGGGCCGGCGCGCTGGCGCCCGAGGCAGCGGCCGAGGCGGCGCTGGCCGCGCTGCCGCCCACCGCCACCGCGCTGCTGCCGGTCATCAACGCCACCGGCGTGATCGTCCACACCAACCTCGGCCGGGCGCCGCTCTCCGCCGCCGCCCGCGAGGCCCTGCTGGCCGCGTCCGGCACCACCGACGTCGAGTTCGACCTGGCCACCGGGCGCCGGGCCCGCCGGGGCACCAGCGCCCTGGCCGCCGTCGCCGAGGCCGTGCCGGAGGCCGAGGCGGTCCATCTCACCAACAACAACGCGGCGGCCCTGGCGCTGACCGCGACCGCGCTGGCCCAGGGCCGCGAGATCGTGGTCAGCCGGGGCGAGTTGGTGGAGATCGGCGACGGGTTCCGGCTGCCCGACCTGCTGCGCAGCACCGGCGCGCGGCTCCACGAGGTCGGCACCACCAACCGCACCCACCTCGCCGACTACGCGAACGCCCTCGGGCCCGACACCGGCTTCGTCCTCAAGATCCACCCGTCCAACTTCACCACCACGGGCTTTGTCTCCTCGGTGCCCGTCGCGCGGCTGGCGACGCTGGACGTGCCGGTGGTGCACGACATCGGCTCCGGGCTGCTGCGTCCCCACCCCGCGCTGCCGGCGGAACCCGACGCGGCGACCTCGCTGGCCGAGGGCGCCGCCCTCGTCACGGCCAGCGCCGACAAGCTGCTCGGCGGCCCCCAGGCCGGGCTGCTGCTCGGCCGCGCGGACCTCGTCGGCCGCCTCCGCGGCCATCCGCTGGCCCGCGCGCTGCGCGTCGACAAGCTCACCCTGGCCGCGCTCGAAGCCACCGTCCGTGGCCCCGAACCCCCCGTCCGCCAGGCCCTGTCGGCCCGCGCGGGCGACCTCGGCGACCGGGCCGAGAGGCTCGCCGAGGCGCTGCGCGCCAAGGGCGTCGCCGCCGAGGCGCTGCCGAGCGAGGCGCGGGTCGGCGGCGGGGGCGCGCCGGAGGTGGTGCTGCCCAGCGCCGCCGTCGCCCTGCCCGCCGCCTTCGCCGCGCCGCTGCGCGCCGGGCGCCCGGCGGTGGTCGGCCGGCTGCGCGCCGACCGGCTCCTCCTCGACCTGCGGGCGGTGCCGGCGGACGAGGACGAGACCCTGCTGCTGGCCGTCCTCGCCGTCCAGGACGTCCAGGACGAGCCGGCGACCGGCTGAGCGATGACGCCGCACCGGGAAGCCGCCGCACCGCCCGCCCCCTCCTTCGTGTTCGCCACCGCCGGGCATGTGGACCACGGCAAGTCGACGCTGCTGCGCGCGCTCACCGGCAGCGACCCCGACCGCCTCGCCGAGGAGCGGCGGCGCGGCCTCACACTCGACCTGGGCTTCGTCTGGACCACCGCGCCCAGCGGCCGGACGCTCGCCTTCGTGGACGTGCCGGGCCACCACCGCTATCTGGCCACCGCGTTCGCCGGGGTCGCCACCGCGCCGGCCGTGCTGCTGGTGGTCTCGGCCGACGAGGGCTGGCGCCCGCAGACCGAGGAACACCTCTTGGCCCTCGACGCGTTCGGGGTGCGCGCCGGACTGCTCGTGGTGACCAGGGCGGATCTCGCCGACCCGGCCGACGCGCTCGCCGAGGCACGGGCGCGGACGGCCGGCACCGGGCTCGCCGAAGCCCCCGCGCTCGCGGTGAGCGCCCGCACCGGAGCGGGGCTCGACGCGCTGCGGGAACGGTTGGACGCGCTGGCGTCCGCGCACCGGGCGCCGGCCCCCGACGCTCCGGTGCGGCTCTGGCTGGACCGGGCGTTCACGGTCGCCGGCGCCGGCACGGTGGTGACCGGCACCCTCACCGCCGGCACGCTCGCGGTGGGCGACACCCTGGAGCTCGCGCCGGCCGGCACCCCGGCCGTCGTGCGGGGCCTGCACTCCCTCGGCCAACGCGTCGCCCGGGTGGCGGGGCCCGCCAGGGTCGCCGTCAACCTCCGTGGCATCGCCGCCACTTCGGTGCGCAGGGGCCATGCCCTGATCACCCCGGAGAGCTGGTGGCGCACCGACACCGTGGACGTCCGCCTCGCACACCGGACCGCGCCGCCCGAGGCGCCGCCCCGTCAGGGGCCACGGCTGCCCGCCGAACCGCTGGTGCACTGCGGCACCGCCCAGACCGGTGCCCGGCTCCGGCCGCTCGGCGAGCTGGCCGCGCGCCTCACCCTCCGGGTGCCGCTGGATCTGCGGGTCGGGGACCGGCTGCTGGTGCGCGACCCGGGATCGCGGCTGCTGCTGGGCGCCACCGTGCTCGATGTGGACCCGCCCGCGCTGCGCCGCCGGGGCTCGGCCGCCGAGCGTGGCCGCCGGCTGGCGCAGCTCGCCGAACCGGCCGACACCGCCGCCAGGCTGCGCGCCGACGGGCTCGCCCGCCGCGCCCGACTCACCGCGATGGGCTACCCGTTGGACACCGTGCCCGAGGCGCGGACGGCCGGGCCCTATCTGCTCGACGCCGGGCGTCTGGAGGGGTTGCGCACCGCGCTGGGCGACGAGGTCGACGCGTACGCCGCCGCCCACCCGGCCGACCCCGGGCTGCCGTCGACGGTGGCCCGACGTCGCCTGGCGCTCCCCGACGACCTGCCGCTGGCCGCCCTGGCCGAGGACGGGCTGACCGTCCGCGACGGCAGGGTCTACCGCGCGCGGGACGCGGAACGGCTGCCGGCGCCGGTGGCCGCCGCCCTGGACGGGCTGCTCGCCGATCTGACGGAGGCGCCGTTCCGCGCCCCGACCCGGGAGCGGCTCGAAGCGCTCGGCCTGACCGCCGACGCGCTGGCGCTGCTGGTGCGGCGCGGCCGGCTGGAGCGGATCGGCACGCTCCATCTCCCGAGCGGCGCCAGGGCCCGAGCCGCGGCGCGACTCCGCGCGCTGCCCCAGCCGTTCACCGTCGGCGACGCGGCCCGCGCGCTGGCCACCAGCCGCCGGGTCGCGGTGCCGCTGCTGGAGGCCCTGGACGCCGAAGGCAGCACCCACCGCCACCCCGACGGCCGCCGCACCACCCCGGAAGGGCCGGTCAGGGACGGCGGCCGTAGCGGGCCCCGGCCCGCTCCGTGAGGGTGCGGCGGCAGATCTTGCCGGTGGGGCCGTAGGGCATGGCCTGGACCGACAGCAGGTGCTCGGGCAACTTGCGCTTCTCCAGGCCCCGTTGGCGCAGCAGGAACACGTTCAACTCGGCCAGCGACGGCGGGGGCGTCCCCGGGGCCGGACGGACGCAGGCGCAGAGGCGTTCGCCGAGGTCCGGGTCGGGAACGGGCACGCAGGCGGCCTCGGCGACCGCCGGATGGGCGCCGAGCTCCCGTTCCACCTCGGCGGCGCTGATGGTGTACCCCCCGCGCAGCACCACGTTCTTGATCCGGCCCAGCAGGAAGAGCCGCCCTCGTTCGTCCAACAGGCCACGGTCCCCGGTGCGCACCCAGCCGTCGTCGGTGCGGTAGCGGGCGTCGAGTTCGGGGGCCGCGACATAGCAGAGCGGCGTCATGGGCCCCCGGGCGAGGATCTCGCCCGGCTCGCCCGGCGGCAGCGGCCGGCCGTCGGCGCCGGCGATCCGGATGGCGGCGACCGACGGGTCCGGCACCCCCACACAGCCGGCCGCCGCCTCCGAGTCGGCGGCCGGCGTATGGCAGTTGACCCCGTCCGACGAGCCATAGACGGTGATCACCGGGCGGTTGAAGCGGCTGCCGCAGAGCCTGGCCGTCTCGCGGGGCAGATCGGCGCCGCTGGAGACGACGGCGGTCACCGAGGTGAGGTCCTCGTCGGCGGCCGGAGGCGTGTCGGCGAGCCGGCGCAGCATCGTCGGCACGGCGAACACCCGCGTCGGCCGGTGCGCGGTGACCATCGCGAGGGCCCGGCGCGGTTCGAAGGCGGGCTGGACGAGCAGCGTCGCGCCGAGCGCCGCCAGCGTGACGATCCCGCAGGAGCCGAAGGACGAGGCCAGCGAGACCAGCACCAGATGGCGGCCCGGCTCCCCGTCGGGGGCGAGGGCCCGGAGGTAGTTGGCCCGGCCGCCGGCCATCGCGTGATGGGCGTAGGCGACCATCTTGGGCTCGGCCTCGGATCCCGAGGAGACCAGCAGCCGGGCGGGCGCGGCGGGATCGACGTCGACCGGCCGCCAGCCACGGCGCGCCCCGGCGCCCAGCCACCGGGCGCCTGGACGGTCGGGCGTCGGGCAGAACACCGTTTCCAGATCCGGGAGTTGATCGCGCAGCGCGATGTCCGACGCGTCGGCGAAGACGGCGGCACGGGCCCGGGAGCGGCCCAACAGCGCGAGCGTGTCACGGCGTCCGCCGCCCAGCGGGTAGGGCAGGGCGACGGCGCCGATGGCGTAGACGGCGAGTTCGGCGGCGACCGCGTGCCGCCCGTTGGGCAGGCGCAGCGCGATCACGTCGCCGGCGCCGAGCCCCGCCTCGGTGAACAGGGCGCAGATCCGGCGGACTTCGGCGTCCAGGGCGGCGAAGTCAAGGCCGCCGCCCGCTGGTTCGCCGCACTCCACCACCGCCTGCCGCCTGGGATGGGCGCGGGCGCTGGCGTGGAAGAGGCCGTAGAGGTCGCGGTCGGGGCACCAGCCGCGCGCCACCCAGGAGGCGCGCGACGCGGACGGGACACGGTCGGGGAAGGCGACGCCGTTGCGGGAGGTCCAGGGCGCGCGGGTCGGGTCGAGGGTCACGAGAAGGTCCAGGGGGTGCGGGGGCGGGCGTGGCCGTCCGGCGGCGCCGGGGCGAGCGCCGCGCGGAAGGCCGGGTCGTGGGGCAGTGACGCCAGATCGGTGCTGACCGGTGTGGCCGGGACGCCGGCCTCGGCGAGCCGGTCCTGCCACTCCTTGGTGGCCCTGGCGCGAAACCGCGCGGCGATCGATTCGGGGGAGCTGCCGGTGGCGGCGGTGACCCGGGCCAGTTCGGCGCTCCGGCGCGCGTCGGCGGCGGTGAGGCAGAGCAGTCCGTCGGCGGTGCGCAGCGGGAGGTCGAGCGGCGTCCAGCGCGCCCGGGTCGGCGGGCGCTCCACCAGCCAGGCGGCGGAGTGCAGCGAGGACTCGACGCGCGCCCCCCGTCCGGTGTCGGCGCGCCCGAGCAGCGCGGCCAACACCCCGTAGGCGCAGAGCAGTCCGCCGAGCACGTCGGTCAGCGTCATCAGCGAGGGCGCCGGTGTCTCAGGGGCGGGGCGCAGCGCGGCGGCGAGGCCGCTGTGGACCTGCGCCAGATAGTCGGTGCCGATGGGCGGCGGGCCGGCGCCGAACGCGTCCCCGAACCCGGAGGCCCCGGCGTGGACCAGGTGCGGGGCCACGGCCCAGAGGTCGGCCGCCGCGAGGCCGAGCCGCTCGGCCCGGCCGGGCGCCCAGTTGTGGAGGAACACATCGGCGTCGGCGACCCGTTCACGCACCGCGCGCCGGCCGGCCTCGGTGCCGAGGTCGGCCTCGGCGACGGACTTGCCGTCGTTGAGCGCCAGAAAGCGCGCCGAGCAGTCGCCGACCAGCGGCGGCAGCCCGCGCATCGGGTCGCCGCCGGGTGGCTCGACCCGGATCACGTCGGCGCCGAGCAGCCGCAGCACATGCCCGGCCAGCGGGCCCTGCACGCGGCGGGTGGCCTCCACGACACGCAGCCCGGCCAGCGGTGCAGGCCCCGCCGCCGGCGGGAAGGGGGCGGGCACCGACGGGACGGGGGCCGGGGTGATCCGCAGCGGCGCGGGCGGATCGCCCGGACGCGGCTCGGCGGCGAGCGCCGCCAGGCTGACGCCGGTGGCGTCGGCCGCCCCGGTCAGCGCCGCGAGGGGCCGCCGCCGCGCGGCGTCCCGCAGGGCGGCGGGCAGCGGGCAGACGGCGGTGGCGAACCGCTGCTGGAACGGCGCCCAGCCGCGCCCGGCGAGCGCCGGCGGGACGTCGAGGCGCCGCCAGAACTCCCGCCAGGCGACCGGGTCCAGGGTCTCGATCTCGACCGGGACGCCCTCGGCCGACACCAGGGTCGCCAGGCCCGCCGCCCCCGTCGCCGGCTCCAGGGCCGGCTCCTCGGGCGCGGTGGCCGCGGCCAGATACTGGGTGAGGGAGAGCAGCGCGCCCTCGGCGACCGAGGTGGCGACGCGGTCGATCCGCAGCCCGCGCCGGCGCGCGAGCAGCGCCGCGCACACGCCCTGCGCGGCGAGGACGCCGGCCACGGTGGCGGCGTAGTCGACGGCGAGGGGGCGAGGCCCCCCGTGGGCCCTGCCGTGCACCTGCATGATGCCGCAGGCCGCCTGCACGGACCGTTCGTCCGGCAGCGGAAGGGCGACCGGGCCCGCCCAGTCGGTGCCGCTCGTCACGGCGGCGAGCGCGCCGGCCGGCAGCCGTGGCGCCAACGCGCCGAGCAGGCGCGCCGCGACCCGTTCGGCCACCGGCACGGTGGCCCTCCGAGGGCGCTGTCGGGTGGGCGGTCGCGGCAAGGCGGCGTCCTCTCGTCGTGCGGGCGCGGTACGGCGCGCGACGACGGCTCGTCCGCCGGGTCGCCGCGCCCCTCATCGTGCGGACGGGCACCGGGAGTTGGCCGCACAACCGGCGAGATCCACCCCTACGGGTGACGGGCTCGTGCACCGGAGCGGACGGGCGAGGGCGGGGACGGCGGCACCTCAGTGGGCTGAGAGCCGCAGCTCCCCGGCGTGGACCTCGCAGCGGACGTCGCCCGACTCGAAGGTGAGGTCCACCCGGCGGCGCCCGCTCCCCGGCTCGGACACCTCGTGGACCGCCAGCACCGTCTCGCCGAGGTGCGCGGCGAAGGGCGTCTCGCCGTCGGCGGGGGCCACCTCGACGCGGCCCCACTCCCCCAGGTCACGGCCCGCGTGCGGGGCCGTGTCCGCGACGATCAGGCACCAGTCGGAGCCAACGGTGACCTGAGTGGCGTCGCCCTCGGCGTCGATCAGCCACACGTCCAGCGGCCCCGACACCTCGGCGTCCCCGTGGTGCCGGGACACGACCACGCCCGCCAACCGCCGCCCCGCGAGACGGTGCGGACCGACCCCCGCGCCATGCAGGGGACACGCGACTGACTCACCGGACTCCACCCGACGACCGTACCTCCGGGGACGCCACCGGCCACCCGTCAGGTGTCCTCGAAGTGGTCATCGAGGTTG
This sequence comes from Streptomyces profundus, assembly GCF_020740535.1. Lineage (NCBI taxonomy): Bacteria > Bacillati > Actinomycetota > Actinomycetes > Kitasatosporales > Streptomycetaceae > Streptomyces > Streptomyces profundus. The sequence goes on along the minus strand of NZ_CP082362.1, from coordinate 7,048,967 downwards.
TCGGCGACCCGCTCCAGCAGGCCGAGCAACGTGGCGTACTCGGCCGGCGACAGGCCGGCCACCACGCGGGCCCGGAAGACGTCGACCCGCTCGGCGACCGCGGCGTGCCGGGCCCGGCCCTCCTCGGTGAGCGTGAAGGCGCCGCCGGCCGACGGCATCGCCCAGCCCCGCCCGACGAGTTGGTCGACGTAGGGGCGGACGGTGGGCTCCCGGGCGGAGAGGAAGGGCGCGAGCGCGTGGTCCAGCCCCTCGGCGCCGATCGGACCTCGGGCGAGGGTGGTGCACACCTGCCAGTGCCGCCGGCCGAGGCCCTCCTCGGCGAGCAGTCGGCCGAAGCGCTCCTCGACGCGCCAGTCGATGTGCTTGAGCCAGTAGCCCAACGGACGCCGGGCGTCGGCGGGAGGATCGTCCGTCATGGTCCCCGTTCCCCGGTTCTCGATACCGTGCACGCATGTCTTTTTACATGCACTTGTACGCTAACACGCATGGAACCGGATCAGGACGCGGATCAGGACGCGGAACAGGAACGGGCGTTGGTCGCGATCGAGCGCGCCATGATCGCCGTCCGGCGGAGCCAGACGCGCCGCGCGCTCGGCCGGCTCGACCAGGGCCTCGGCCCGGACGCGGTCGATCCGACGACCTTCGGCGTGCTGGACGCGGTGGAGGGCGTCGGGCGGCCGAGCACGGTGGGCGAGGTGGCCGCCGCGCTCGGCGTCGACCAGCCGAGGGCGAGCCGCCTGGTGACGCGCGCGGTCGACGACGGGCTGCTGGTGCGGCTGGCCGACCAGAGCGACGGCCGGCGCGCCCCGGTGGCGCTCACCGCCCTGGCCAGGGCCAGGCTGGAGCGGGTGCACCGCTTCCGCCAGGAGACGTTCGGCCGCGCGACGGCGGGCTGGTCCGACGAGGACCGCGTCACGTTCGCCCGGCTGATCACCTCGTTCGTCGACGCGCTCGGCACGGTCACGGAGCCCCCCGACCGGGGGTGACCGGCGCGCGGTAGGGGGCCCGCGCCCGGCAGAGTGGTGCCCGCAGCCGCCCCGACCGAACGCAGGGATCCGATGCCTTAGGAGTTCCGGCCGGCGCCGGAAGGGGTGGAGTTGGTCATCGGCGCGAACATCGGTTGAGCGGCGGGGAATCGCCCCCGGTGGCCGCCGGGTGGGGAGAGAAGGCGAAGAAGAAGAGAAGAATGGGCGACCGACGGCCGAGGAAGAGGGCCCAAGTCTGGGTAGCTACCGCAGGATGGGGAAATGAGGCTGGCGGAGGGGGCCACGTGGCGGTCCCGTGGACGCGCCGGGGAGATCCCGAGCACAGGACGGCATGAGGGAGTACCGCAGGAGCATGGCTAGCCCCTTCCGACTACGCACGGTCGAACTAGTGGGACGAGACGGCGAGTTGGCCGCTCTGTCGAGGGTGCTGCGGGAGGCGCGCGAGGGACGCGGCGGCATCGTCTTCGTCGCGGGCGAGCCGGGCATCGGCAAGACCCGGCTGACGGCCCAGGCCCTCGACGAGGCCAAGAACGAGGGCATGACGGTGCTGCGGGGGCGGTGTACCACCATCGGCCCCGCGGTCCCGTTCCGGCCGCTCACCGAGGCGTTGCTCTCGCTCACCAGGGCGGGCGAGGAGCCGCCGGCCGAGGTGCTCGGCCCCTATCTGCCGGTGCTGGGGCGCCTTGTGCCCGAGTGGTCGACGGGCGCCGACTGCGACGAGTCGCCCGTGGTGCTGGCCGAGGCCGTGCTGCGGCTCGCGGCGGCGCGCGGGCGCCGCCACGGCTGTCTGCTGGTGATCGACGATCTGCACGACGCGGACCCGGAGACCCTCGCCGTGACCGAGTACCTCGCGGCCAACCTCTCGGCGCAGCCGGTCGCCGTGGTCGCCACGGTGCGTTCGGCGCCGTCCGCCGCCTACGAGTTGGCGACCGCCGTCGCCCAGCGCCGGGAGGGCAGCCTGCTGCCGCTCGGCCGGCTCAGCCCCGCCGAGGTGCACACGTTCACGGCGTCCTGCCTGGGCAGCGCCCCGGCGGCGCTGCCCCGCCAGGTGTCGGCCGAGGTCTACGGCGACTCGCACGGAGTGCCGTTCGTGGCCGAGGAGTTGGTCCGCGGCATGCTCGCCGCCGGCCGGCTCGCCAGGACGGCGGACGACACCGGCTGGGAGCTGGTCAGCACCGAGCGGCCTGGGGTGCCGGTCACGCTGGTGCGGGTCGTCGAGGAGCGGGCGGCGCGGCTCGGCCCCGGCGGGGTGCGGGCGCTCTCCGTGGCCGCCGTCCTCGGCCGCTCGTTCCCGCTGTCGGTGCTGCGGCACTGCGCGGGCCTCGACGAGGCCCTGCTGCGGGAGCGGGTGCGCGCGGCGCTGGCCGAGGGGCTGCTCCAGCCGGACGAGGAGCGCGGCCCCGACTGGTACGCGTTCGCCCATCCGCTCGCCGAGGAGGCGCTGCTGTCGCTGCTGAGCCCCGCTGACCGGGCCGACCTCTCGACCCGCGCGGCGGACGCGGTGGACCGGCTGTATCCGGGGCTGCCCGGCACCTGGTGCCTGCTGGCGGCGCGGCTTCGCCGGCACGCGGGCGACCGGCCGACGGCCGCCGCGCACTATCTGGAGGTGGCGCGCCGGCTGTTGGCCCGCAGCGGCCCGGGCAGCGCCATCACCGTGATCGACGAGGCGCAGCTGATGCTCGGGGACGCCCCGTTCGCGCCGGTGCGCGGCGGGGTGCACCGGGAGCTGCTGGAGACGCTGCTGCTGGCGCTGGCCGACGACGGGCAGTTCGACCGCGCCGTCGAGGTGGCCGACCGGCTGCGGCGCGCCGATCTGGACGCGGAGCCGGCCGAGGGCGCCGACGTGTTCCGCCGGGTGGGGCTGCATGTGCGGCTCGCCTGGGCCGCCGAGGTCGCCGGGCGCTGGCAGGAGGGCCTGGCGCAGGTGGCTGCGGCCAGGGCGCTGCTGCCGGCGGCGGCGACCGAGCGGGACACCGCTGGGCTGGACGCGGTGGAGGCGTATCTGACGGTGTCCGACACCGCTCCCGACCGGATCGAGCGCAGCGAGCGGCTGGCGCGGCGCGCCATCGAGGGCGCACGGCAGTTGGCGGATCCGGCGTTGGCCTGCCAGGCGTGGTACGCGGTGGGCGCCGCCAGCCGGGGGCGGTCGCTGGCCGAGTCGGACCGGAGCTTCCGTCAGACGCTGCGGATCGCCTCGGAGCACGATCTGATGGGGTGGCGCGCGCACGGGCTGTTCGGGCTCGGCAGCAACGCGTGGCTGGCCGAGGGCGCGACGGACTCGCTCACCTACGCCTGGCACGAGGCGCTGCGCACCGGCTGCGTCAGCCTGGCGCACTACGCGGGTCAGCTGCTGGCCCTGGACGCGGCGCTGCGTTCCGACTTCGCCCGGGCGGAGGCGCTGGTGGCCGGGTCGCTCGACGAGACACGGCGGCTGCGGCTGCCATCGGTGACGCGGTATCTGCTGATGGTGCGCGCCGTGGTCGCCGCGCACCAGGGCAACCGGCCGGGGCTGCGGGCGACGTTGGCGGAGTTCAGGGCGCACGGCGGCGCCGAGTCCATGGAGGCGCCGCTGGCCCGCGGGCTGGGCGAGCTGTTCTGCGCGCTGCTGGAGGAGGACAGGGACCAGGCGCGGGAGGTGGCGGCCTCGCTGGCGGCGATGGCCAGGGCCGACGAGGGGAGCTTCTTCCATCTGACCGGGCCGCACGGCCTGGTGCTGCTGCTTGAGGTGCTGGACGGCCGGGCCGGGCGCGCCGAGTGCGAGCGGCTGGGGGCCGGGCAGGCCGGACGGCTGCGCTGGAACCGGCAGTTCGGCGGTCTCGCCGAGGCGGTGCTCGCCGGCCGGGAGGGGTGCCCCGAGCGGGCCGAGGCCGCGCTGCGGGCCGCGCAGGCGAGCGCGGAGCCGTTCCCCACGGCCAGGTATCTGGGACTGCGGCTGGTCGCCGAGGCGGCGCTCACCGACGGCTGGGGCGAGCCGAGGCGTTGGCTGGCCGAGGCGGAGGAGTACTTCCACCGGGCCGGGGTGATCGCGGTGGCCGGCGCCTGCCGGTCCCAGCTGCGCGGCGTGGGGGTGGTGGTGCGCCAGCGCCGCGCCGGCACCGACGGCATCCCCGACGCGTTGCGCGCGATGGGGCTCACCACTCGCGAGTACGACGTGTTCCGGCTGCTGGTCGACCGGTTGGGCAACAAGGCGCTGGGCGCCCGGCTGCATCTGTCGGTCCGCACGGTGGAGAAGCACGTGGCGAGCCTGTTGAGCAAGACCGGCACCCGGGACCGGGACCGGCTCTGCGACTTCGCGGCCGACTTCATGTCGGCCCCGAGGTAGGAGGGGCACGGAGAGGCGCGGGCCGGGCCCCGGGGGTGGCCCGGCCCGCGCGTTCGTAGGTCAGCCGATGTTCATGTTGATGCTGACCGATGTGGTGCCGGGCTCGGCGTTGAGGGTGGCGACGACCACCGCTCCGACGGTGGCTCCGGTGAGGATCGCCAACCGCAGTCTCGCCTTTCTGGCCTGGCCTCGCTCCGGGGTACGTTCCTGGTCCTCCGCTTTTGATCGGTCGTCGACCGGCTCGTTCGTCTGCTCGCCTGCCACGCTCTTCACGCTCCTTTTTCGGGGGCCTTCTCGGGTGCTTGGCGATGGTCTGGTGCTCCGGTGGTCCACCGGTGGTCATCAGGGGTGCGCTCGCCGGGCCGCAGCAGCAGCACGGAGGGCACGCGGCGGCCGAGGGCCAGCCGCAGCAGTCCGTGGCCCACTCCGGCGAGACCGGTCAGCAGCCCGGGGGTGGGGACGTGTCCCGGGGTGCCGCAGCGGGGTCCTCCCCGCTCGACCTGGCGCAGCAGCCGGGCGACCGCCGGATGCGCCGGCGGCCCCTCTCCCTCGTGCCACTCCACGAGCGGTTCGAGGACGCCGAGTTCGCCGTGGCACAGCGAGTGGTCGGCGAGCGGCGCGCGGTCGGCGAGCCGATCGAGGTACCCGAGGTGGGCACGGTGGGCGGCCCGGTCGACGACGGCGAGGCCGGCGAGCCCGGAGCACCAGCTGGGATCGTCGGGGGCGGGCGGCATGTCGTGGCCCCGCCCCAGGGCCAGGGCGACGCCGGCGCGTCCCCACAGGAAGCCCGCCGCGGCGGGCGGGGCGAGCCGGGCGCAGCGCGCGGTCAGCGCGCCGCGCAGCTCGGCCGCCTCGGCGAGGCCGGTCGAAACGTGCACCGCTTCGGCGGCGAGCGCGGCGCCGGCGAGCCCTTCGGCGACATCGGCGCGGTCGCAGGCCGTGCCGGCGGCGGCGAGCGCGGTGAGCGCCTCGGGCAGCGCGGCCGTCAACTCGGCGCTGTCCAGCAGCTCGGCCAGCCGGGCGGTGGCGTGGACGAGGCCGCCCACGCCGAGGAAGCCCCCGGGGCCGACGTCTGCGGCGAGCTCGGGATGGGCGGCCAGCAGCCGCAGCGTCGCCGGCAGCGGCCCCGTCACGGCCTGGGCCGCCGCCTCCAGATAGCGGCCCCCGCCGGTGGCGCGGCCCAGCTCGGCGAGGAACAGGGCGGTGCCGGGGTAGCCGTCGGCGAGGGCGGCGCCCTGCGGGTGGAGGAGCCAGCTCTCGCCCAGCAGGTGGAGGCCGAGCCAGTTGACGCGTCCGTCGCCGGCGTCGGCCAGCTCCAGCAGTTGGTCCCCGACGCCGGTGGCCAGCGCCAGGGCCAGCTCGGGTCCCGCGTCCGCCGGCGGTTCGGGGCCGGCGAAGGCGACGGGGGCGGAGGCGTGGTGGTGCGCGGGGGCCGGCCGCTGGGCGACCGAGGTCGACGGGGTCGCCCGACTCGGCAGAGTCGCCAGGGAGCAGTTCAGCAGCCACTCCTGGTGGCGCAGGTCCTTCTCCCCCATCCGGCGCCACTTGGCGCGGACCGCGTCGAGCCCGGTGACCGGCAGCAGCCCCGTGGCGGCCCGCCCCCTGGAGTCATGGACGGTCGTCGACCCCGGCGTCAGGGTGAAGAGCGGGATGTCGCCGTCGAGCAGGTCGGCCAGCTCGTACGGGGCCAGCGCCTGGGCCAGCGGACGCCCCGTGTCCTCGGAGAGCGCGGCGAAGGCGCGGCGCCGGCCGGCGAGATCGCGCAGCGTCTCGGGCCCGCTGGCCTCGGCGAGCGCCAGCGCGTACTCCTGGCTCGGCCGCGCCACCAGCCGCACCCTCTCCTCGGCGAAGCGGCTCAACAGCCCGCCGGGCGCGGTCAGTTCGGCGGCGTGGGAGACCAGCACGCGGTAGGCGGAGCGGAAGCCGTGCCGCAGCGCGGGGCCGTGCTCGGCGGGATCGACCTGGTGCGGGGCGGCTCCGGGGGCGGCGGCCAGGAACGGGCGGTTGGGCCCGCCGGGCCAGGGGAGGCGGCGGTGGGCGAGCCGCATCAGGTCGGTGCCGGGGCGGTGCCAGGCGGGCAGTTCGTCCGCGGAGAGCTGGCCGGCGCGGCCCCCGATGGCGGAGCTGTCCACGGCACCGTGCTCGCCGATGAGGGGCTGCGGCAGCACCGCCGTGCGGAGCACGGAGGCGGCCAACGCCCGGGCGGCCGGGTCGTGACCCCCGTCGGTGCGGGACGGCGCGGCGGGGTGGAAGAGCGTCTCCACATCCACCACCACGGGGTGCGCCCCGGCCGCGATGACGTTCTCGGCGTGGATGTCGACCGCGTCCACGGCGTAGAGAAGCGCGAGTTGGGCGCCCATCCTGGTGTAGAAGGTGGCGACCTCGGCGGGCGGGTCGCAGGGCGCGGCGGCCACGTACTCGGCCCAGCCATAGCTCCCGCACGGCAGCAGCCGGACGGCGCGCGGCGCCAGCTCGGGCCGCTGGTGGGCGAACCAGTCGAGCACCTCGTTCCAGCGGGCGTGCGGGCCGAGCGGCCTCGGCTTGTACACCAGCCGGCGCCCATCGTGGAACTCCAGCAGCGCGACGGTCCTGGCCGCGCCGTGCGAGTCGCCGAGGCCGAAGCGGGCGCGGACCAGCGGGCCGGGCGCCGTACCGTCGAGCAGCGTCGCGGTGAGCGCGGGGCGGTCGGCGCGCAGCCGGCCGACGAGTTCGGCCGCCGCCGCCACCACATCCAGGCAGCGTTGGCCCAACAGCCTTGCCAGCACGGGGTGTTGACGGAGCAGTTCGCCGAGCGCCGGGCGGACGGCGAGGGCGCGCATCGCCGCGTCGAACCGTTCGGCCGGGTCGGCGCCCGCCAGGGTGCCGGCGCGGCGGGCCGCCTGGAGCCGGTCGACCAGCGTGCGGCCGGCGAGCCGGGTCAGCTCGGCGGCCAGCCACCGCCGGGCTCCCGCCCAGACCGCCCGCACGTCGGCCGCCGTCCCTGGCCGCCGGGCGACGACGGCGGCGAACCGGGCGTCGGCGGCGGTCAGCAGCGGCCACAGCGGATGCAGCAGCCGGCCCTCCGGGCCCTGACCCGGCACGGCCCGCAACCGCCGCTCCCGCGGGTGCGTCTCGGTCGGAGCCAGCGTGATCGCGCGTTCCACCAGCCGCACCCACGGCGGTGGCCGCACTCCGGCGCCGCGCTCCTCCGCCGGCAGGGCGGGCAGCCACCACGCGTCCGGCGCGGCGGCGGTGGGCCGGGCGGCTGGCGGGGCGGTGACCGGGTGCATGGGACGACTCTTTCAGAACGGCCCGGCGCGGTCATGGGTGGAAGTCCCCCAGTTTTGCCGCCGGTCGACACCGCCGGCACCCCGGCCGCGCCGCCCGCCCTGATCCTCGGCGGCGGCCGGGGAATGTGGGGGCCGCGTCCCCATGTGCGCCCCCGGCGCGGATGGCACGGTCGAACCATGGACGGGGAGGTCACCATCACCACCTTCGGGGAGCTTTCGGTGCGGGAGGACGGCGGGGTGCTCGTGCCGTTCGGCGGTGCCAAGCCCCGGCTGCTGCTCGCGCTGCTGCTGAGCCGGCCCGGCCGGGTGTTCCCGGTGGAAGGGCTGATCGACGCCCTCTGGTCGGGCCGGCCGCCGCGCACCGCGCGGCAGAACCTCCAGGTATACGTGTCGCGGCTGCGGCGGTTCCTCGGGGGCCGGCTGACGCACACCGAGGGCGGCTATCTGCTGCGGCTGACGGCAGCCGAGTGCGATCTGGTGCGGTTCGCCGAGGCGGCGCGCGAGGGCAGACGGCTGGCGCGGGAGGGCGATCCGGCGGCGGCGGGCCCGCTCGGCGAGGCGGTCGCGCTGTGGCGCGGCCGGCCGCTCGCCGAGTGCGGGCGGCTGCCGTGTCTGGCCGCGTCGATGGAGCGGTTCGACGAGATGTTCCTCGGCGCCCTGGAGGAGTGGGCGGAGATCGAGGGCGAACGCGGCCGGCACCGGCTGGTGCGGGAGCGGCTGCGGGACCACGCGCCGGCGCATCCGCTGCGCGAGCGGCTCGCCGCCGCCTGGATGCGGTCGCTGGCGGAGAGCGGCCGGACGGGCGAGGCGCTGACGCACTACGAGACAGTCAGGATCGCCCTGGCGCGGGAGTTGGGGGCGGCCCCGGGTCCTGTGCTGACGGGGCTGCGGCACCGGCTGGTCGAAACGCCGGCCGTGTCGCGCGGTGTCGGCAACCAACTGCCGCGCGCGTTACCGGACTTCGTGGGCCGTGAGGTCGAGACGCGCGACGCGCTCGCCGCGTTCGAGGACGCCGGGCGCGCCGGGCGCGGCAGGGTGGTGCTGGTGACGGGGCCTGTCGGCGTCGGCACGTCGGCGTTCGCGGTGCGGGTGGCGCACCGGCTCGCCCCCTCCTTCCCCGACGGGCTGCTGCGGGTCGAACTCGGCGACCGGGCGCTGGGCGCGGTGCTGGACGATCTGCTGGCCGCCGCCGGGCTGCCGGCGGAGCGCGGCGTGGCGGGGGCGCTGGCCCGCCTGCGGTCCTGGCTCGCCGGGCGCCGACTGCTGCTGGTGCTGGACGACGCGGTGTCGGCCTCGGTCGCCGAGGCGCTGCTGCCGGGCTCCGGGCCCAGCGCGGCGCTGGTGACCAGCCGGTATCGGCTCAGCGGTCTGGCGGGGGTGACGCGGGTGCCGCTGTCCCCGCTGGGCGAGGCGGAAGGCGTCGAGCTGCTGGGCCGCGTCGTCGGACGGGACAGGATCGCCGCGGATCCCCGCGCGGCCGAGCGGATCGTGCGGTGCTGCGAGGGCCTGCCGCTCGCGCTCCGGATCGCCGCCGGCAAGCTGGACTCGCTGCCGCGCCTGCGGCTGGCCGAGTACGCCGACCGGCTGGCCACCGCGTCCTCGCTGCTGGACGAGCTGGCGGTCGGCGAGCTCACGCTGCGCGCCCGGTACGAGGCGTTCTGGCGGAGCCTGTCGCCGGAGCGGCGCGCCGCCTGCCGCCGGCTCGCGGCCCGTACCCCGCCGTTGCGGCACGAGCAGGTCGCCGCCGACGCGGAGGAGTTGGTGGAGTGCGGGCTGCTGACGCCGCCGGCGGGGGAGGGCGGCGCACGGTTCGCCAGCTACGCGATGTCCGCGTTCGTCGCCGAGTTCGCGCGCGACGCCCAGCCGGTGCGGCGGGCCGTTCCGGAGTCGGCGTGAACGAGGCGTGCCCGCCGACCCGACCGCCGTCGCCCTGGAGGCACCCGTGATCCCGCTGTCCGTGCTCGACGTGGCCACCGTCCCCGCCGGGGGCGCCGCCGGGGAGGCGCTCCTGGACGTCGTCCACGCGGCCCAGGCCGCCGACCGTGCGGGCTATCGTCGCTTCTGGGTGGCCGACCCAACCAACGCGCCGCGCCGGGCGTCGAGTTCACCCGCCGTGCTGCTGGCGCACCTGGCGGCGTTGACCCGGCACATCAGGGTCGGCTCCGGCGGGGCGCCGCTGGCCCACCGCGCCCCGCTGACGATCGCCGAACGGTTCGCCGTGCTCCAGCTGCTGCACGGCGGACGCACCGACCTGGCCGTCGGCCACGACCACCTCGCGCCCTGCCACTCCCCCACCCTCCCGCCCCGGCTGGTCGGCGAACTCGCCGGTTTCCTGCACGACAACTGGCCACCGGGGCAGACGTCGACGCCACCCGAGCCGCCCCGGCTCTTCGTCGTCGGCGGCTCCGAGCACCGTGCCCTGGTCGCGGCGGCGCGCGGACTGCCCTTCGTCTTCGCCGGGCCGCCCGGCCCGGCGGCCCGGCCGGCGGCCGTGGCCAGCTACCGCGCGGAGTTCACCCCGGGGCCGCACGGGCCCGACCGCCCACGGCTGATCGCCTCGGTGCACATCCTGTGCGCCGAGACCGACGCCGAGGCCGAACGTCTCGCCCTGCGGATCGGCGCCGCCAGGGTCCACGCGGCGCACGGCTGGGCCGCGTCCGCCCGCCCGCCGACCGCCGCGCGCGCCCGGCATCTGACGGAGGAGCACCTCGCGCGGCTGCGGCTGGTGCGCGGCTCCCCCGACACGGTGGCGGCGGAGGTGGCCGACGTCGCCGCCGCCCTGGACGCCGACGAGGTGATGGTGGTGCCCTACGACCTCACCGGCACCGAGCGCGCCCGCACCCTGCGCCTGCTCGCCGAGGCCGCCATCGGCACGTCCGCCCACGCGGGTCATCGGGCCTGTGACCTCGGCGGGCGCGCCGGCGGGTTCCGCCGGTCGGGGCCGGCCGGGCCGCAGAGTGTGGGGCAGTAGCCGGCGCACGGAAGGGAGAGCACCACCACGTGACCCCCGCCGACCACCCCACCCCCGCCCTCGGCGACCCCCAGCTGATGGTCATCTTCGGCGCCACCGGAGACCTGGCCCGGCGCAACCTCTTCCCCGGGCTCTTCCGGCTCCACCGGGCCGGGCTGCTGCCCGACGACTTCCAGGTGATCGGCTCCGGCCGGCACTCCCCCGGCACCGACGAGGAGTTCCGCGACGCGCTCGGCGCGTCCGTCCGGGAACACGCCGGGGAGGTCTTCGACCGGCGCCACTGGGACGAGTTCGCCCGCCACATCCGCTTCGTCATCTCGTCGACCGACGACGCGGCGGAGCTGGCCACCGCCGTCCGGCACGCCCAGGAGGAGGCCGGCGAGAGGGGGCGGACGCTCCTCTACCTGTCCGTGCCCCCGTCCATCGCCGAGGCCATGGTGCGGATGCTCGGCGACTCGGGCATCGCCAGGGCCGCCTCGCTCATCATGGAGAAGCCGTTCGGCAGGGACCTCGCCAGCGCCCGCTCCCTGGACGCGACGATCGCCCGGAGCGTCCCGGAGGAACGGGTCTTCCGCATCGACCACTTCCTCGGCCTGGAGGCGGTGCGGAACCTGCTCGCCCTCCGCTTCGCCAGCGACGTGTTCGCGCCCCTGTGGAACCGGGACCACATCTCCTCCGTCCAGATCGACGTGCCGGAGGAGATCGGCCTTGAGGGGCGCGCCGGCTTCATGGAGTCGACCGGCACCTTCCGCGACATGGTCTCCACCCACCTGTGCCAGCTCCTGGGCGTGGTCGCCATCGAACCGCCGGCCCGGATCGCCGCCGACGAGCTGCGCGCCGAGAAGCTGAGGGTCTATCGCGCGCTGCGGCCCTTCGACCCGGCCGAGACCGTCTTCGGGCAGTTCGAGGGCTACCGCGACGAGGAGGGCGTCGCCGACGACTCCCGCGTGGAGACCTTCGTCGCGCTGCGCGCCTGGGTGGACAACTGGCGCTGGCAGGGCGTGCCGTTCCTGCTGCGCACCGGCAAGGCGCTCGGCGGCTCCCGCTGGCGTGTCACGCTCGGCTTCCGCGAGCCGCCGCTGTCGATCTTCGACCGCGCCGCGCCCTCAGGACCAGCCGAGGGCCCGGAGCGTCCCGACGAACTGTCGCTGGAGCTGAGCGACACCCCGACGGCGACGCTCCACGTCCGCGCCAAGGTGCCGGGCGCCGATCCGCTGGTCGGCAGGGGCGGGTTCGTCCTGCGCGTCCAGGACGCCTTCCCCGACGCCCAACCCCTCGGGGCCTACGAGAAGTTGCTGCTGGACGCGCTGCGCGGGGACCAGACCCTGTTCACCGGCGCCGCCGAGATCGAGCGGCTCTGGGAGGTGTGCGATCCGGTGCTGAGCGACCCCCCGGAGCCACTCCCCTACGCCCCCGGCTCCTGGGGGCCACCGGCCGCGCTCCGCCTGCCGGGCGGGCCCGGATGGGCGGTGCCCGGACGATGAAGCCGCTCGACCCGCCCTATCTGCCGATCGCCGAACACGGCCTGATCGGCGACATGCGCACCGCCGCCCTGGTCGGCACCGACGGCAGGATCGACTGGTTCTGCGCGCCCCGCTTCGACTCGCCCAGCGTCTTCGGCGCCCTGCTCGACCCCGAGAAGGGCGGCCACTGGCTGATCGAACCCCGGTGCGAGGTGGCCTCCCGGCAGCAGTTCTACTTCCCGGACACCAACATCCTGATCACCCGCATGCTCACCGAGGACGGCATGTTGGAGGTCCAGGACTTCATGCCGGTGCTCAGGGAGCGCGACCCGGACCACCGGCAGCGGCTGGTGCGCCGCGTGGTGAGCGTCCGGGGCGGGATGGACATGCGGATCGAGGTGGCACCCCGGATGGACTACGGGCGCGCCCGGCACCGCACCGAACCCCAGCCGAACGGCGTCAGGTTCATCGGCGACGGGCTGGCCCTCTCCCTGCTCAGCAGCACCCCGCTGCACATCGAGGAGCAGGACGCCTGGGGCGGGTTCAGCCTGGCCGAGGGCCAGTCGGCCCTCTTCGTGCTGGACACGGCGGGCGGCACCGCGCCCGGCGGGCTGGACGAAAGGGTCGCCGAGGAGCTCTTCGAGGCCACCGTCTTCTTCTGGCGCCGCTGGATCGGCCAGTCCTCCTACGCGGGGCGCTGGCGCGAGACCGTCAACCGTTCGGCGCTCACCCTCAAGCTGCTCACCCACGAACCCAGCGGCGCGCTGGTCGCCGCGCCGACGCTGGGGCTGCCCGAGCGGCTCGGCGGCGAGCGGAACTGGGACTACCGCCACGTCTGGATCAGGGACGCCGCGTTCTCCCTCTACGCGCTGCTGCGGCTCGGCTTCACCAACGAGGCCGACGCGTTCATGGGCTGGCTGACCCGCTGTCTGCGTGGCACAACGGAGAGCGGCACCGGGCCACTGCGCGTCATGTACAGCATCGACGGCGACCCCTGCCTCCCCGAGGAGGAGCTCGACCACCTCGCCGGCTACTGCGGCTCCCGCCCGGTGCGCACCGGGAACAACGCCTCCGACCAGCTCCAGCTGGACATCTACGGCGAACTCGTCGACAGCGTCTACCTCTTCAACAAGTACGGCACGGGCATCTCGCACGACAGCTGGGCCGACCTGTGCGGGGTGCTCGAATGGCTGCTGCGGAACTGGGACCAGCCGGACGAGAGCATCTGGGAGACCCGCGCCGGCAAGCAGAACCACACCTACTCGCGGGTGATGTCCTGGGTCGCCGTCGAACGCATGGTCAGGATGGCGCGCCAGCGCGGCCTCCCCGGCGATCTCGGACGGTGGATGGCCGAACGCGACCGGATCTACGCCCAGGTGATGGAGCGCGGCTGGGACGCGGAGGCCGGCACCTTCGTCCAACGGCTGCTCGACGAGGGGCAGCGGAGCGAACAGCCGCTGCTCGACGCCTCGCTGCTGCTGATGCCCATGGTCAAGCTGATCTCCCCGACGGACCCGCGCTTCCGCTCCACCCTGACCGCCATCACCGACAACCTCGTCGCCGACAGCCTGGTCTTCCGCTACGACCCCGACCTCGCCCCCGACGGGCTCGGCGGAGCCGAGGGCACGTTCTCCATCTGCTCCTTCTGGTGGGTGGAGGCGCTGACCAGGACGGGACAGATCGAACAGGCCAGGCTCGCCCTGGAGAAGACCTTCACCTACGCCAACCACGTGGGGCAGTACGCGGAGCAGATCAGCCTCACCGGGGAACACCTGGGCAACTTCCCCCAGGCGTTCACCCATCTCGCGCTCATCAGCGCGGCGGCCAACCTCGACCGCGCCATGGGCTGACCCGCGCGACGCGGCGTCGGAGCTCCCCCGGGCCGACGCCCCGTCGGCAACCGTCCCCCGAGCGCTGAAGTACCGTACGGGCCTGGGTGTTCCAGCGGAACGCCCGCCGCGCCGACGCGGAACTGACCGCGCGCCGCTCGGCGTCTCACCACCGCGACGGGCGCCGGGGAAGGCGTTCGCTCCCGCGAGCCACAGGGGGACCCACGGACATGTCACAGCAGCCACCACAGCATCCGGTGTCGCCGTACGCGCCGACCCAGCCGCCCGGGTTCGGCCCACCGACACCGCCGGTCGGGTCGCGAAGGGGCGGCCCAGGCGACCCTCGCCGCTCCCGCGTGTTCCTGATCCTGACGGTCGTCGTCCTGCTGATCGTCGGCGGCGGCTTCGCCCGCGTCCTGCTGACGGGCGACGACGACAACGGGGGCGGCGGCGACACCGACGAGGTGGTGGACGACCCGGCCGGCCCCGCCGAGGGAACGCTCGCCTGGGACCTGCCGTCCCCCGGCGTCAGCGCCGAGGACCTGCTGCTCTCCGCCAGCGGCACCTGGTTCACCGAGGACACGGTGGTCCGCCTGATGGACACCGCCGTCGTCGCCCACGACCTGGACTCCGGCGAGGAGTCCTGGACCTTCCCCGTGGAGCGCCTGGGCGGCGACAGCGAGTGCCTGGCCTCGCCGCGCGCCGACCAGAACCGGATCGCCGTGCTCCAGGGCCGCGACTGCGAGGCCATGACCGTCCTCGACATCACCACGGGCGAGGAGATCACCACCTTCCCCGTGGACCTGCCGGTCTCCCCCGGACGGGACGAGGCGCCCGCGCTGCTCGGCGACACGGTCGCGATCGGCTCCGGCATCCAGCTGGGCTCGGCCGCCTACCGGGTCAGCGACGGAAGCGAACTGTGGCGCCACAGCGTGCTGGACGACCCGTGCGCGGACATCTCCTACCAGGTGCTGGACGAGACCCTGGTGGCGCTCACCCGCTGCGGCGGCCAGGAGGCCACGGACGGCGGCGAGGTGCGCGGGGTCGCCGAGGACGGGCGGGAGCTCTGGTCCTGGGCGTACGGGCCCGAGCTGGACGGTGAGCCGATGGAGGTCAACGCGGTCCTCTCGGCCGAACCGCTGGTCGTGCACGCCGCCGTCGGCGAGGAGCGGGAGGCGCGGCTGTTCGTCGTCCACGACAACCACACGGGCATCGCGCACACCCTCGACTTCACCAGCGACCGCTATGTGAGCCCGTGCCTCTGGCGGACCTGTGACGCCGCCGTGGTCGCCGACGGGCGGCTGGCCCTGGTGTCCACGACCCGGGCGACGCCCACCGTGGTGACCTTCGACCTGGCGACCGGCGAGCCCCTGTACGAGACCGAACCGGTCGGGGGACACGACGACATCCGGCCGTTCGACAGCCTCGACGGGGCGGTGCTCGCCTACCAGCCGGGGGTGGGCCAACAGCCGGGCGCGGTGGTGACCATCGACCCGGCGTCGGGCGAGGCCACCGAGCTGATGACGCTCGACCCCGAGGCGGCGGCGCAGGAGGCCGCCGTGGCCGGCAACGAGGCCGTGACGCCGAACCTGCTGCTCCACCACATCAGGCCGCGCTGGGACGCGGCGTCCGACACCTTCGTGCTCAGCAACGAGACCTTCCACGCCGGCGGCGTCAACCCGCCGGCCATGCTCGTCTACCGGTGACCCCCGGCGTGGGTGCCCGCCCGTTCCCGGGCGGGCACCGACGCGTCAGGCGGGGCTGCCGGTGACCTGACCGCCCGAGCGGACCAGGGTGTACGCCACGGTCTCGCCGCTCCAGAAGTGGAACGTCAGCTCGACGGTGGACCCGTCGTCGACCTCGGCGAAGAAGTCCGAGGTCAGGGTGATGGACCCGGCGTCGTAGTCCGGTTCGAAGGCCGCGCCGAACTCCTTGTAGGAGGTCCAGTCGTGCGGCCCGGCGTTGCCACCGTCCGCGTACACCGCCTCCATGGTGGCCAGTTGGTCGCCCCGGAAGGTGGCGGGGACGGCCAGCCCCTCGGTGGTGCCGGCGACCGCGTCGAGGGACGGCGCCTCATGGACGATGACCCGCAGGTCCCAGTCCACGCCCGCTGAGAACTCCAACGTCAACACCGCATTGACGCCGTACTCCTGGGACTCCGTCAGCCGGTCCAGTGTCCCGGCGGCCAGCGTCAGCTGATCCCCGGCCAGCGTGTAGTCGACCCCGTCGACCAGCTGCTCCGAACCGTGCGAGAGAGAGGTCAGCGAGGTGCCGTTGAGGTTCAACTCCACCGTGGCCGGGGCGGGTTCGGCGCCACGCTCCACATAGACCTGGTCGGTGGACGCGGTGCCGGAGCGGCCGTCCCAGCTCGACGCGACCTGCGCGAACAGCGCCGGGTCACTCCACTCGAACGACGTACGCCCCAGATGCTGCCCGTTGTCCCACAGCATGGTGGTCACCTGGTGCTCGCGCGCCTCGGCGCCGAACGCCTCAAAGAACTTCAGCTTCTCGCCCTGCTGGACGGTGCCGGTGTGCCGGTCGAAGCCGAGCAGCCCGTACTCGCCGAGGATCACCGGGATGCCGCGCGCCACAAAGGTCTCGTGGACCCGGTCGAAGGCGCCGGTCAGATCCGCCTCGGTCTCCGCGTCGAACCTGGTGTAGCCGGCGACGTTCACACTGAACGGCCAGAAGCCGTAGTAGTGCACCGTGGCGGCGAGGTGGGGATCGTCCAACTCCTCGAAGGTCGCAGCCAGTTCGTCGAGCCGGGGCTGGTCGGACGAGGTGTGCAGGGTGGGCAGGACAAGCAGCCGGTCGGCGTTGCCGCCACCCGAGTCGCGCACCAACGTGTGGAAGACGCTGTTGAGTTCGTGCAGCAGCTCGGCGTCCTGCGCCTCACCCGACGAGCCCTCGAAGAAGGGCTCGTTGATGCTCTCGAAGAGCAACAGGTCCGGCGCGTCGCGGAACGCGTCGGCGATCTGCTCCCAGGTGGCGGTGTAGCGGGCGAGCACCTCGTCATGCCGGGTGGGGAGGTCCATCACCCACTGCCACGAGTCGTGGTGGACGTTGATGAGGACATAGAGCCCCTCGTCGACGGCCCAGCCGACGACCTCCTGGACGCGCTCCAGATAGGCGGGGTCGATGGTGTAGTCGGGTCCTGAGCCCTGGTGTTGCCCCCAGGTCACCGGAATCCGGACGCTGTTGAAGCCCTCCTCCTTGATGGCGCCCAGGAGTTCGGGCTCGACCCTGGGGTTCCCCCAGGAGGTCTCGTCGTCGCCGGTGGCGTCGAGGGTGTTGCCCAGGTTCCAGCCGGGCTGCATCGCCGCCACCACATCCTGCGCGGCGGTGGTCCCGGGGCCGGCGGGGCCGGCCTGGGCCGAGGCAAGGGAGGCGGAGGGCAGGCCCGCCAGCCCGAAAGCGGTCAGCAAGAGAGTCAGAACAGTCAGCAAAGCTCGTGAGCGGCTCTTCACGTGGGCCCTTCCGTTGGCGAACTGAGGGGGGTCCCGGCGGCGCGGGAGCGCTCCCATGCCGCCATGCCTGACGGATGCTAGCTGTCGAACGACGTTCGCATAACCGCCCCAGCGGGGGAGGAACGGGCACAACCCGCTGGCATCCGGAGCGGAAATCGGCGAGGCTCGCACGCATGGTCTCGATAGTGCAGAACGTGGCGATCGACTGTGCGGACGCCTATGAGCTGGCCCGTTTCTGGAGCGGGGTGACCGGCCACCCCATGCATCCGGAGGCCGAACCGGGCGATCAGGAGACGGTGGTCCTGCTGCCCGAGGGCCCGGTGCTGTACTTCAACCAGGTGCCGGAGCCCAAGACGGACAAGAACCGGATCCATCTCTGCCTGCGCCCGGAGACCTCCCGCGAACAGGAGGTGGAACGGCTGCTCGGCCTCGGCGCCGCCTTTGTCGCCGACCACCGGAACCCCGACGGCACGGGCTGGGCGATCCTCGCCGATCCCGAGGGGAACGAGTTCTGCGTGCTGCGCGGCGCCGCCGAGCGGGCCGCCACGACGCCCTGACGGCCGGCCCCACTCCGCCGTCGGCGCTGTGGCCGCCACGGTGGACGTCGGCCGGCTTCCCTGGCCGAGACTGGGTGGCCATGGCCGGCCCGATCGCCCCCAAGGAGCGGTTCTGGAGGTTACAGCGGCTCAGCACACATGCGGAAGCCCCGTCCATGCGCCACGGGGGCAACACATGGACGGGGCTGGGCCCTTGTCAGGGCTGGAGAGAGTGTTGATCCGGGTTGGGGATGAGAGGCCACCGCGTCATCCGGTGCGACGCATTCCGATAGGGGGCGTCCGTGGTGCCCGGCTCAACTGACCTGACAGAACTCGGGGGTTACTTCCTCCGGGGCCGTCTTCTCGCTGGCCGGCTCATCCTCCACGGGGGCCGCGTTCAGAGCCCTGATGAGCTTCCGGAGTCCGTCTCCCCGGCAACCGCCCAGCTCGATGATCACGTTGTCGGTAGAGGACAGGTACATGTACCGCGAATCGACACCGACGTCGGTCAACGTGACCCCATGGCGGCGCACGGCCTGTTCGGTGGCAGCCACCAGGCCCAACGGGTCCTCCTGGTCAAACTCCAGGTCGATTTCATCCGTCGGCAGATAGATCATCATGGGGTTGCCTTTCTGTGGTTGGGGGACTTGAGTGGCTTGGCCCCATCCATGTGTCACGGGGGCAACGCATGGAGGGGCTGGCCGTGCTACGGCGCAGCTTCATACCGAGGTTCCGCGCCCTCACGGGTCAGGGCCTTGTCAATCTCGGCCAAGGTGGCCGGCCGTAGGTCAGCGAGCATGGCGGTCCACATCATGTGGGGGTCCCCGAGGGCCCGCAGCTTGACCCGCTGGCTACTGACCCGATGCACCAGGACACCCACACCCCCGAGACGTGTCGAGAACATCGCGGTACCCGGCTCAGGGACATTCGTGGGTTCGACCAGCGCATAGGCGATCTCCTCGGCGACGGCCGGGGGCACCCGGAACTCAAACCGGTGGTTCCCACGTCCGTCCTCCACGATCTTGACTACGTTCAGGTCCCCGCGCAGGGCCAGTTCACCGCGCAGGGCGTCTCGGATCAGCTTCAGATGTTCGTCAGCCACAGGACCACCCACGCCCGTGGTCGGCCATGCGCGCTGATGCTTCCAGCACGCTGACCCAGTAGCGCCGTTCGAGGGTCGGAAGGTCTCGCAAGCCCGCTACGTGGGCGTACTGCTCGGGGATCACTCGCCGGTGCCTGCCCTGCGGGCGAAACAGGGTCTTCAGGCGGTGCATCATGACGCCTCGCCTTCGACCACGGCGTCCAGCTCAGCCCTGATCCGGCATGGTTCGCCCGCGCCGCCCGCGCCGCACGCACAGATGTGCAGCATCCACGCAGCGAGACGCACCGCTCCGTCGCGCTCTTCGCGCGTTAGCTCATGCGGCTGACTGTCTGTACTTTTACCCATGGCTGCCTGCTCTTTCAGGTGGTCCATGCCCACGGGCCGTCTCACCACGGTCGCGGGGGTCTTCCTTGACCAAGGCAACCGTCCGTTGTGTCATCGGGGTACCGTGAGGAGAGAGGCAGCTTTTAAAAGCTTTAAGCGCCCGGGGAGTTGGTGCCGATGGGCAAGCCAGAGTCGAACAGCGATCTCGAACGGCTGTACCACGAGACGGGGTGGACGCTACGTCAGTTCGTCCAGGCCGTGAACCGTGTGGGGACCGAGCAGGGCACACCGCTGAAGTACCGGGAGCCGTCCGCACATCAGTGGCTGCGAGGTCACATGCCGAAGGAGCCTGTGCGGCCGGTGATCGTTGAGGCACTTGCCCGAAGACTTGGCCGCCCGATCTCCCACACGGAGACAGGCTTTCCGCCCCCGTCGAATCAGTCGAATGACCGTCCGAGTACGGTGGAGGGAGTGATTGATCTCGGAAGGCAAGACATGGACCCGTCACGGCGCGGAATTTTGGGGGCGAGTCTCTTTTCTGTCGCTGTGACCGTACCCGAATGGCCTGACGTTGTGGGGCGTATGGAGGCTGCTCAGACCGGTCAGACGCAGCGTATAGGGATGTCTGAGGTCGATATGGTCATCGCGATGACTGAGCGAATCTCAGAGCTCGATGACCAGTTCGGCGGACGGCACGCGCGCCCTATGGCTGCGGCGTTTCTCGTGAATACGGTGGCGCCCTATCTCCGCAGTGACGCTTCTGAGTCGGTGCGTCAAGCGATGATGTCAGCGGTCTCTGACCTCTGTTACTTGACCGGCTACATGGCGGTCGATGAGGGAGTGCAGGGCCTGGCTCAGAAGTATTACTTGAAGGCACTAGAACTTGCCGGGGCGGCGCAAGACCACCTGACTTACTGTACGACGCTGCGAGGAATGAGCGTCCAGGCGGTCGATCTGCGCCACGGACGAGAAGCTATGCGGCTCGCAGACGCCGCTGCCGCCGCTTCCCCGCACGCCGGTCCGCGAATGCGCGCATTCCTTGCCGGACAACAGGCTCACGCTTCCGCTCAAATCGGCGACCGCAACAACGCTCTGACGTACCTGCGTGAAGCCGAAGTAGCGATGGAAAAGGCCGAATCACAAGAAAAAGCCTTCGGGTCATACGACCCGGCAGCATTGAATTATCACACGAGCCAAGTGCGTCACGAATTGGGTGACGTCAATGGTGCCGTTGAGGCGATGCAACAATCGGATAGGCTCCGGTACGACGTTTATCGGCGAACTCGCGTGAAGGAACGCGCTATTCTCGCGGAGCGCCAGTTCG
The DNA here is from genome assembly GCF_020740535.1 of Streptomyces profundus. Lineage (NCBI taxonomy): Bacteria > Bacillati > Actinomycetota > Actinomycetes > Kitasatosporales > Streptomycetaceae > Streptomyces > Streptomyces profundus. The sequence continues at coordinate 7,028,374 of NZ_CP082362.1, read as the reverse complement.
GGATTGGCCATTTGGAGGCAGCCTGCGCTACATGGCATCTCGCTCTGGACGATTACCCATTGGTTCAGTCGGGCCGCGCAGACCAACACATTCAGACAATGTTTGGACTCATTCGCCCCTATACAAAAAATCACGCGGCTCGGGAATTGTACGAACGCGCACGGCTCGTTACCCCTGCCTCCCTCATGGCATGAAGCAATCGGAGAGCCGAAAGCCCCCGTGCCGGCCCGGATGGGCTGGCACGGGGGCGGGGTCGGTCAGCTTGCGGCGCGGTGCGCGAGTTGAACGACAGGCTCTTCGGCCTCATCGCAACGGCATGATGAAAAGAGGATTGGGTGAGCGGCGAACGAACCCACGAGGCGAAAGAAGTTGTCCGTGAACGGGTATGGAAACTCTTGGAACAAAGAAACGCCGCGCCCAACGGCGCATCGGGACGTATCCCATCCTTCGTAGGTGCGGATTCCGCCGCCGTGCGCCTCAGTGGACATCCTACTTGGCAAAGAGCAAGCGTCATCAAGGCAGTACCCGACAGGGCTCAACTGCCCGTTCGAGCCAGGGCGCTGGAAGAAGGAAAGCGCGTCTATATGGCGGCATCTAAGCTGGCCACGCCGAAACCCTTCTATCTTCTGGACCCGGAAACGCTCACGGTTCCGCCTCATGAGGCCGCCGAGCGTCGAACGGCAGCAAAGCACGCCAAACCGGTTGATCTGACCGAGATGCCACACGTCGATTTCATCGTTTGTGGCAGCGTAGCTGTAAATCCCCAAGGAGTGCGACTCGGAAAAGGCGCCGGATATTCCGATATCGAGATGGCCCTATTACAGGAGGCCAACCTGATTGATTCGAGAACTCTGATCGCAACCACCGTGCACGAACTACAGATTGTCGATGAACCGCTACCCGAGGCGGGGCATGATTTCCGAGTGGATCTCATCGTGACAGCGGAAAGGGTAATCGAATGCGCCCCATACCGCCGCCCCTCTGGAATCATCTGGCCTTCTCTCGAAGAAGCAAAAATCGCTGCGATCCCAGCCCTCGCAAGCCGCAGGCCATCTACGGGCGAATGAAGGGCTCACATTCCGAGCTGTCAGAAGTGGGCACAACAGCCAGGGAATCCTGTTGCGCACTTCTCCCCATGGCCGCGTCGCGGTAAACAGGCATCGCCCAGTCGCTTGCCTCGCAGAACACGCCCCGACCGGACTCGGCTAGCAAGGCATACCAGCGCGCGGCAGTGGGGCGCCAATCTTCGCCATCAGACAGGGGGCCTCCGGAGCCGCGCCGCCCGGGTCCTTCAGCCCCTCGGGGCCGTCGCCCTTCTTGCGTCTGGACGCTGATCGGGTCGTTTGGGCACTGGGCTGGGCATGTTCCCCCTAGACTTCGTAATCGAATGATCAGCTCGACATAACGAGGTAAGATTTAATGGATCAGGGGTTAGCCGCCGCACTGGGGGCAGTCGTGGGCGTCTTGGCTGTCGTGGCTGGTTCATATCTAACCGCCTTTCACGCCAAAAAAGCACAAAAGAGGGAAGCTCGAAGAGATGTTTACCGCGCCTTCCTTTCTGAACTGTCCGAAGCTCAAGCTCAGATACAGAAATTACGAGACAGTATCCTCTATGGCCCTCGCGATGAAATTGATGACGACATCGGCACGAGACTCAAGGAGATGGAGAACGAGATTTCTCGTCTCAGGAATCTTGAGGTCGGTGTTCGCCTGGAGGGCCCGGATAGCATTTCATCTTCTGCACGCGAGGTAACGCAGGTCATAGCTTGGACGTGGGCAAGGATGAAATTCACCCACACCAGTTCCCTTGATGAAGATACGTACTACAAGATGGTAGAGACGATTGAGGCTGATTGCTTTTCGCTCGAAGAGAAGGTCAACAGCCTTCTCCAGGAGGCCCCACGTCATCTGTGACCGACCTTGGAACCCGTACACGTTCTGGGCTGCTATATGCCTGCGGCCTTCCGGTCCGTGAGCACGGGGTCACCCCCCACCCGGTACGGGGATCGCTCACGCGATGGTGCGCAGCAACCCCCGTGTTCTGCTGACGACGTGAGGGTGACCCTTGTGACTGCCGCAGGGGGCGGGAAGCCGAATCCGACGCGCATGGTGCCGCGAACGGCTACCTGGTCGGAGCTGAAATAGCCGTCGGCGCTGATGTCCACGCGCACATCCCGCCGGAGCACGACGAACACTCGATCACGCGGGATTCCCCACACGGTGCCCGGAGTTACGGCCGGGGAGACGAAGAGCGGAACCCCAGCGATGGCGCGTCTCGTCGGCGTGGTCGGGTCCGAGCCGAGCAACGGCCTGTTGTCTTCGCTCGGTTCCTTGAGCTGAGCCGGGGCGAGCGGGGCGTTCGGGCGCGCGGTGAAGCTGGTCGGCGTCGCGTTGTTCGGCACGCGTGGCACAGTCGTCACCATGACGTTGGATGACCTGCCCGGCTGGCTCGTCGGCTGGTGTGTGGACCACTTGGCAGACGAGCCGGTCGGCGTGCTGTTCGAGAGGCGTTCGCTGTCGGCGGTGTTCGGGCTGCGGCTGGCCGGTGGGCGAGACGTCGTGCTGAAAGCGCGGGAGGACGACGGCAGAGCCGTTTCGTGTGTCGCCGCCCAGGGGCAGCTGGCGGAACGGGGGTTTCCATGCCCCCGGCCGCTCACCCCCGTGGTCGGCGTCGGTGCGCTGGCTGTGCACGCCGAGGAGTCCAGGGCCGGCGGTGCACCGCTGCGTGGCGACTCGCCGGACGTCGCCGTGCGGTACGCGGCGGTGTTCGCCTGGCTGATGGCCGAACTGGCCGAGGTGACCGTGGCGCCGCCGCTGCCGAATCCGCGCTGGGCACGTTGGGATCATACGGATCCGGGGTTGTGGCCGGCGATCGACTTCCTCGATGAGCGAGACCAGAGCACGGTGCCCGCGTACGTCGCCCAGACGTCCGCCCGGGTCCGCGAGCGGATGCTGGCGACCGACCTGCCGTGCGTGCTGGGCCACGCCGACTTCGAAGCGCAGAACCTGCGCTGGCACGACGGCGATATCTGGGCCGTGCACGACTGGGACAGCCTGGCGTGGCAGCCGGAGGCCGCGCTGGTGGGGGCGGCGAGCGGGGCGTTCGCCAGCGCCTCGCCGCCGAGCCTGGCCCCGATCGAGAGCTCGTCGGCGTTCCTGGCCGCCTATCAGGATCTGCGGGGGCGTCGCTTCACCGTGGAGGAACAGGAGATCGCCTGGGCGGCCAGCCTGTGGCCGGCGGCCCACAACGCCCGCTGGGAAGCCCTGCACGGCGACGCCCCGGTGTCCTGTGAAGCTGTCCGCGCACAGGCGACGGAGCGCCTACGCCGAGCGAACGCTTAGGGGGCCGTGGGAAGCGGTGGGACGGCTTGGCGAACCCGCGTGGTCTCCGCAGCGGATGATCGTTCCCGAGGCGGGCCGTCGGTGACGAGGTGGCCGGCCTCGGCACCTCGTACCGCTCGGCCTTCGGCGGCTTCCACAGGCCGCCCCGTCGCTTGTTCAACGTGTCGAGTGTCGGCCAGGGAGGGCCGTGGCGCAGCGCGCGCAGGAGGTCCTGCCCGAACTGTCGCACGGGCAAGGTCGGACATCCCCCTTCTCGAACCCTGGCACACCGGCCGCCGGTGGTCTCCTCGATTTCCGTGCCAGGCGCCAGCGCGACGCCCGCGTCAGCTTCGCCGTCGCTATCCGCCGGGCGGGCGCTGGCGGGGGCGGCGGCCGGCGAAGAGGGTGCGGTCGGCGCCGCCCTGCTCCCGCACCGTGACCACCTCGAACCCGGCCTCGCCCAACAGCCGTTGCCACTCCGCGATCGCGAACAACCCGGTGCGGTGCGCCTCCTGCGCCACGCCGACCGTACCGTCGGCCTCCCGCAGGGTGAACGTGTACTCCGTCGTCACCGTGCTCTCCCCCGGCGCCGGGGGCAGGCTCCACGCCAGATAGCGGGCGCCGCTGCCATCCGGCGCGTCGCTGCCACCGCAGTCCGTGCCCGGCTCGAAGGTGTCCGCGACATGGTCGGGGAAGAACACGGCGACACCGCCGGGACGGCAGTGCGCCCACGCCGTGCGAAACGCCGCCGACAGGTCCTCCACCGTGGTCATGTAGTCGATCGCGTCGTGCGCCAACACCGCGTCGAAGGCGCGGCCGAGCCGCACCTCCCGCATATCGCCCAGCAGATGCTCGACCTCCGGGTTCAACGCGCGGGAGACGGCCAACATCTCGGGGGCCAGATCCACCAGCGTCATCGTCCACCGCGAGCGGAGATGGCGGGCCAGATGCCCACCGCCACTGCCCAGTTCGAGCACCTCCCGCACCGGGCGCTGCGCCAGGGCGAACAACTCGGCGGCACTCCGCGCGTCGTCCTCGTACACCTCGGGCGGGGAGATCAACGGCCACCAACGCGCCAACGCCCCGTACATCAGGGGCACCTCAGCCTCCGGGGCCGAAGGCCCCTTCCCCGACGCCGCCACAACCGATCTCCTCGCCTTGCCCGCCGCTTCCCTTCGGGCCGCATCGTAGTCCGCCGGGCGGGCCGCTCCGCGCGGCCGGTGCGGAGTAGGCTCCCGGGCGAACGAAGGGCGAGATCGTGAACCACCACATGCTCACGAACCTTGAGTTCGCGGATGTGCCCTGGCAGGTCGGCGTCCTCGTCAGCGGGATGGTCCTGGTCTTCTTCGTCGTCGTGTTCTGGACGTTGGTCCGGGTGAGCCCGAAGCGGCGCCCCGATCCCGACGCGCCGCGCCGGGCGGAGAGCCGGCGTCGGCAGGCCGCGCTGCGCAAGCGCCGGTTGGCGCTCCAGGCGCGCGCGGCCCGTCGGGGCAGGCGCCGGAGCGGCTGAGAGCCGGGAAAACCTGTTGCCGCCCCCTTGGGCCAGGGGATCACAATGAGTCACCGCGAGTTCTCAGGGGGGAACACCATGGAGTACACCGAGCTGCCCGGTGCCCGGATCCCGATCCGGATGTGGGCCGATCCGGCCGAGGTCGACGAGGGGGCGATGCGGCAGCTGCGCAACGTCACCACCCTGCCGTGGGTGCGGGGTCTGGCCGTGATGCCGGATGTGCACTACGGCAAGGGCGCCACGGTCGGCTCCGTGATCGCCATGCACGGCGCCGTCTGCCCGGCGGCGGTGGGCGTCGACATCGGGTGCGGGATGAGCGGCGTGCGCACCTCGCTCAGTCAGGAGGATCTGCCGGGGGACCTGTCGCGGCTGCGGTCCCGGATCGAGGCGGCCATTCCGGTCGGTCGTGGGATGCACGACGAGCCGCTCGACCCGGGGCGGCTGCACGGCTTCCCGACGGCGGGGTGGGACGCGTTCTGGGAGCGGTTCGACGGGGTGGCGGACGCGGTGGCCTTCCGGCGGGAGCGGGCGGGGCGGCAGATGGGCTCGCTCGGCTCGGGCAACCACTTTGTCGAGGTCTGCCTGGACACCGAGGGCGCGGTGTGGCTGATGCTGCACTCGGGTTCGCGGAACATCGGCAAGGAGCTGGCCGAGTTCCATATCGGCGAGGCGCAACGGCTGCCGCACAACAAGGGGTTGGTGGATCAGGACCTCGCGGTCTTCATCGCCGACACGCCCCAGATGGCGGCCTACCGGAACGACCTGTTCTGGGCGCAGGAGTACGCGCGGCTCAACCGCGCGCTCATGATGGCGCTGCTCCAGGACGTGGTGCGCCGGGAGTTCAGGAAGGCGAAGCCGACGTTCGGGCAGACGATCAGCTGCCACCACAACTACGTGGCCGAGGAGCGCTACGACGGGATGGATCTGCTGGTCACCCGCAAGGGCGCCATCCGGGCCGGTGCCGGGGAGTTCGGCATCGTGCCGGGGTCGATGGGCACCAGGTCGTACATCGTCAAGGGCCTGGGCAACCTGGCGTCCTTCCAGTCGGCTTCGCACGGCGCGGGGCGGCGGATGAGCCGGGCGGCGGCCAAGCGGCGCTTCACCACCCGGGATCTGGAGGCCCAGACGGCGGGTGTGGAGTGCCGGAAGGACTCGGGCGTGGTGGACGAGATCCCGGGCGCCTACAAGCCGATCGAGCAGGTCATCGCGCGGCAGCGGGATCTGGTCGAGGTGGTGGCCGAGTTGAGGCAGGTGGTCTGCGTCAAGGGCTGACCCGCCCCCACCGCCCGTGGGGAGCCCGCCCCGTGTCGTCGCTGTCGACGGCACGGGGCGGGCCTTGTTCAGTCGAGCCAGCCGGCCAGGTCGCTGATGGCGATGCGCACCATCGATGACACGGTCGCCGGCAGCCCGCCGGCGGACGCGGTCGCGCCGTGGGCGGCGTGGTCGTGGTGCTGGTCGGCGTCCGGGGTGTAGGAGGCCTGCGTCGCCTCGAACTCCTCGTACGCCTCGGCGACCTCGTCGGCGCTCATCGTCTGTCCGTCGCCGAAGGACACCTGCCCGTTGCCGCCGTCGAAGACGATGTCGGAGCAGGAGAAGAAGTTCTCCTGGCTGTCGGAACGGATCCAGTGCACGAAGAGGACATGCTGGCCGGAGCGGTTCGGCAGCTGGACGTTCCAGTAGTAGTGACCGTCCTCGGAGCCGACGCCGCCGCGCTGCGGCGGGTTGGTGACGCTGTTGATCTGCTCCAGGTCGCCCCAGCCGAGCTGCTGGGTCGGGGACCAGCCGTTACGGGTGATGTAGACGTTGAACTGGCCCGGGTGGTGGGCCCAGTTGCTGTGCTTGAGCTCGATGTTGGCGCCGGAGGACAGATGCGTCTTCGGCCAGTCGGCGCGGGTGGCGTTGTAGGCGGAGAAGTCGAACGGCCCCCGGTTGCCGGCGCTGCAGAGCGTCCCGTCCGGGATGTATCCCGTGGTGCGGCCACCGGCGTTGGAGTCGAGCACGGCGAACCAGTTGTAGAGCGGCCCGGTGCCGCTCTGCTGGACCGCCGAGGCGCAGGCCGGGTTGGACGGCATCTGGGTGCTGCTGTTCTCGCGCAGGTCGAGGTAGCAGAGATAGGTACGCGCGCCCGGCATGGTGGTGGATCCGTGCGCCGCTGCCGGGGTGGGCAGGGAGGCCATCACCAGAGCGATCAACGCCGCTCCCAAGATGCTGAGGAAACGGAATTTTCCGGTCGGCCTCGGTCTCCGGCCGGGGGATGCATGAGACACGGGTGCTCCTTCGTTCAGAAGAGTCGTCTCCCGCGAGGGGCGTGGCGCACCGGAGGTTGTCGCCTTCGGATCGGTACGCGGCGGCCCGTCGCCGGTTCTACGGCATGCACATGGGAGCGCTCCCGTGGGCAAGGTAGCGCCGCTGACGGCAGTCGGTAAGCGCGCGCGTCGGCCCTGTCGCCCCCCGACCGTTCGCTTTCGGTCATCCGACCACCGTCCGCTGACCCTCCGCCGATGCCCGCTCGGGCATCGGCGGGCCGGCGGCGACCGCCGCGCCCCCCGTTGGCCCGGCGGCCCTCGCGGTGCCCGCAGGTGGCCAGCGCCTGGGGTCAGGGGCCCGACAGGATGCGTATGGGCCGATTTGACCGATCATCGGTGCACGAATGAGGGCCAGCAGTGTGCACGGAATGCCAAGAAGCTGTCGCTCGTAGTCAATGCCTTCCGCTGGGCCGCTCGGGCAGACTGCAGGGGCGGGTGAGCCTCCAACGCAACTGACGTCTCTCTGGCACCTCTCGGGCCCGGTTTTTCATCACAGGGGATCAGATCCTTCATGTCTGCTTCTGCGAGCATGTCCGTTTCCGGAGCGGAGTCCATGTGGTATCGGGCAACGCCGACCCAGCAGGGCATCTGGATCCTTGACCGGATCGAACGCCTCCGACCCACCTATCTCATCCCCTCGGTACTGGAGTTCACCGGCCCGGTGGACCACCGCGCCCTGGTCGCGGCGGTGCGCGCGACGCTGGCACGTCATCCGGCCCTGCGCGCCCGGTTCCGTCTCGACACCGTGCGGCACCGGGTCGAGTACCGCACGGACGGCGAGCCGGCCGAGGCCGGCCTGATCGACGCGGTCGCCGAGGAGTGGACGCCGGACGAACTGGCGCGGCTGGTCGAGGCGTTGTGCTACACGCCCTTCGAGCTGGCCGACGAGGCGCCGGCGCGGGCCGAGGTGATCCGGGTCGACGACGAGGTCACGCTGCTGGTGCTCACGGTGCACCACATCGTCTTCGACGCCACCTCGCGCGCGATCGTGGTCGACGAGATCGTGGCGCGCTACCAGGCCGCGCTGCGCGGCGAGGAGTTGGTGCCGCCGCCCGCGCCGCACCCGGCCGACGTGCTCGGCGAGCCGGCGCCCGAGGCGGTGGCCGAGCAGGTGGCAGCCGCCGCGCGGCGGCTGCGGGGCGCGCCGACGGATGTCGAGCTGCCCTACGCCCTGGCGCCGCACGAGGACTTCTCGATGGTCGGCGCGCTCGCCCACACGGCGTTCGACGCGTCGCTCTCCGAACGGGTGTTGAAGCTGGCGGCCGAGGAGGGCTGCACCGCCTTCATGGCGGGCGTCGCGCTGCTCGCCGGCGCCCTCGCCCGGCGCGGTGGGCAGCGCGACTTCCTCTTCGCCGTGGTCTGGCCAGGACGGGACGATCCCGCCTCGCTCGATGTCGTCGGGATGTTCATGACGACGCTGGTGCTGCGGATCACGGTGGAGGAGACCACCAGCTGGCGGGAGCTGTTGGGGCGCGCCCGGGTGGCCGGGATGGAGACGTTCGTCGACGCCGATGTCCCGTTGGACGCGCTGGCGGCCGAGCTGGACGCCGAACGGGACGTCGGGCGGCTGCCGTTGACGCCGGTGCTGGTCAATCTGGCCGACGCGGCGGGTCCGGTGGATCTGGCGCCCGGCGTGGTGGGCCGGTACCGGCCGCTGGATCCGCAGTACAGCAAGTGGGACCTGGCGTTGTTCGTCCATGTCGAGGAGGACGCGGGCGGGCCACGGCTGGAGTTGTCCCTCGACCATCCGGCGGCGTTGTTCGACGACGCGGCCATCTCCGAACTGCTCACGGCACTGCGCCGCGGTGTCGCCGATCTCGCTCACTCCCCGGAGGACCCGGTGCTGAAGCCCGTCACCGAAGAAGGCAACATCAACGATCCCGCCGCCCGGCTCGACCTGGTGCGCGCGGTCTGGCGCGAGGTGCTCAAGACCGACCAGGTCGAGGACGACGTCAGCTTCTTCGACGCGGGAGGCGACTCGCTGCGGCTGGTCGTCCTCGTGGAGCGGCTGCGCGAGGTGTCGGGCCTGAAGGTGAGGACGGTGGATCTGTTCCGGGCCGGCACGGTCAGGGGCCAGGCCGATCTGTTGGGCTCGCTGGGCGGGGCCGAGGCGGAGAGCTCGGGAGGCAGCAGCCGGGAGCGGCTGCTGGGCGCGGTGCGGAGCCGGCGTGCCACGGAGTCCCCCGGCTGAGCGGTTCGCTTCCGACGTTTCCCGACTCCTCGTTCCCCCGCTCGGGGGCCCGTCGCCCGGCTCGGCCGGCGTGGCGGCGAACCCGGCTCGCCCTGGAGAGAATCGATGTCGTTTGATGAGTGCGCGACCGCCGTGCTCGGTCCGGAGATCGATACGGAGACCTTCGCCAGCCACAGCTTTGTCGGCCTTGGCGGCGATTCGCTCCGCGCGATGCGGCTGGCCGCCGTGGTGCGGGAGCGTCTCGGTGTGCGGCTGCCGATGGCGGCGTTGTTGTCGTCGGCTCCGCTGGCCGAGGTCTTCGCCACCGCCTCGGTGACCGTGCCGGCCGTCGAGGCGGCGCCCTCCGGCGGGGCGCCGGCGGGTGCGGATGCCCTCTCCTCGGCGCAGCGTGGCATGTGGCTGATCGAGCGGGTCACCGGTGGGTCCCCCTACAACCTGGTCTTCACCGCTTTCGCGTCCGGGGGCCGATGGGATCCGGGGCCGCTGGCGGAGGCGGTGGCGGGGACGGTGGCCCGGCATCCTGGTCTGCGCACGGTGTATCGGGAGGCGGATGACGAGGTCGCCCCCGAGGTGCTCGACGGGTGGGCGCCCACCGTCGAGATCGTCGAACAGGGCGACGGGGAAGGGGAGTTCACGGGGTGGGCGCGTGAGGTCGCGGCCGGGTTCGGCCGGCGTCCCTTCGATCTGGCGGCGGAGCCGGCACTCCGGTTCCTGCGGCTGGAGGGCCCGGCGGGCGGGCAGGCGCTGGTGCTGGCGGCGCACCATATGGTGCTGGACGGCTGGGCCGTGGGGCTGCTGCTGCGGGAGGTGTTCGCGCGCTACGCGGCGCTGGCCGAGGGGCGGCCGGTGCCCGACGAGCGTCCAGGACCAGGTCCCGAGGTGCTTGCCGCGCGCCAGGAGGCGGCGCGGGCGAACGGGGTGTGGGAGCGGCAGGCGGAGTTCTGGGTCAAGCGGTTGGACGGGGTTCCGACGGTGCTGGAGTTGCCGGCCGACCGGCGGCGCCCGGCGTTGCAGGACCCGTCGGGCGCGCGGGTCCCGGTGGTGTTGGGGGCCGGCGTCAGTGCGGCGGTGGTGGGCCGCGCCCGGGAGTTGGGGGTCACCTCGTTCGCGTTTCTGCTGGGCGCCTGGGCGCTGACGCTGAGCCGGCGGACGGGGGCTCACGCGCTGCTTGTCGGGGTGCCGGTGACGGGGCGTGACACCGCGGAGTTGGAGCGGCTGGTGGGCGTCGCGGGGAATCTGGTGCCGGTGCGGGTCGATGTGGACGACGACGCGGGGGTGGACGGGTATCTGCGGTCGGTGCACCACTCGTTGGCGCTCGGCATGGACGCGGGTGAGCTGCCGTTCGAGGAGTTGGTTGGCCGGCTGGGGGTGGAGCGGGGTCTTGGGTGCCATCCGCTGGTGCAGGTCTCGTTCGGGATGCACGACCAGCTGGTGCCGAGGCGGATCGAGGCCGGTCGTCTCGCGGCGCTGGTGGAGGAGGGGCATGGCGGCGGCGCGCAGTTCGATCTGTCGTTGCTGATCAGTCGGGCGGAGCCGGCGCTGGCCGGGCATCTGGAGTACGCCACGGGTGTGTTCGGTGCCGAGGAGGCGACGGCGCTGGTGGCCGACTTCCTGGCCACCGTCGAGGCGCTGGTCGCCGCCGGGGACGGTCGGTTGGCCGAGGTGCGCGGGGTGTCGCCGGCGGGTCGCGCGCTGCTCGACGAACTCAACGACGTCCGGCGGGACTTCCCGGCCGTTTCGTTGGCGGAGCTGTTCCTTCGGGTGGTGCGGCGCGCCCCGGACGCGGTCGCGGTGCGGGACGAGTCGGCGGAGCTGACCTATGCCCAGCTGGCCAGGTCGGCGGCCCGGCAGGCGGCGCGGCTGCGGGCCGCCGGGGTCGGTCCCGGGGACCGGGTGGTGGTGGCGCTGCCGAGGTCGGTGGCCGAGGCGGTGGCCGTGCTGGGCGTGGTCTGGGCCTCGGCGGCCTATGTCGGGGTCGATCTGGCGGGCGCCGCCGAGCACACCGCGAGGATCGTCGAGAGGGCCGCGCCGAAGGCGGCACTGGTGGCGCCGGGGGACGCGGCCGGGGCGGAGGCGTTCGGTGTTCCGCTGGTGCCGGTCTGGGATCCCTCGTGGGCCGAGGCGGCCGGGTCCGCCGGCGACGGGCCGGATTCCGTCGGTCCCGACGGGTTGGCGTATGTGGCGTTCACCTCGGGCTCCACCGGGCGGCCCAAGGGGGTGGCCGTCCCGCACCGCGCGGTGGTCCGCCTGGTGCACCAGGCGGACTTCGTTCGGCTCGGCCCCGGGGAGCGGGTGCTGCGGCTTTCGCCGCTGGCCTTCGACGCGTCGACGTTGGAGGTCTGGGGGGCGCTGCTGACCGGCGCCACGTTGGAGGTGCTGCCGCCCGGGTTGCCGAGCCCGTCCGATCTGGGCGAGTTCCTGACGGAGCGCGGGGTGACGGTGGCCTGGCTCACCGCCGGTCTCTTCCGGCTGGTGGAGGAGTTCGCGCCGGACGCGCTCGGCGGTCTGCGGCAGCTGTTGACGGGCGGTGACGTGGTGCCGCACGAGCATGTGGCGCGGGTGTTGGCGCGACATCCGGGCCTGGTGGTCACCAACGGCTACGGGCCGACGGAGAACACCACCTTCACCACGACGCACTCGGTGCGTTCGCCGGCCGAGGTGGACGGGCCGCTGCCGATCGGCAGGCCGGTGCCGGGCACGCGGGTGTATGTGCTGGACGAGCGCCGCCGGCTGGTGCCGCCCGGCGGCGTCGGCGAGTTGTACACCGGGGGCGAGGGGTTGGCGCTCGGCTATCTCGGCGACGAGGCGGAGACGGCGCGCGGCTTCGGCGCCGTGTCGCCCGATGTGCCCGAGCGGGTGTACCGCACCGGCGATCTGGTGCGGGTGGACTCCCGGGGGCGGCTGTGCTTCATCGGCCGCCGGGACAGCCAGGTGAAGCTGCGCGGCTATCGGGTCGAACTCTCCGCGATCAGCGATGAGTTGACCGCTGAGGCACGGGTGCAGGACGCGGTGGTCACGGTCTCGGACGGGGACAGCGCGGAGAAGCGCCTGCTGGCGGCCGTGGTGCCGGCGCCCGGTGCGACGGTGGACCCGGCGGCGCTGCGCGACGCGCTGGCGGCGCGGCTGCCGGCGTACATGGTGCCGGTGCTGTGGGCGGTGGTGGACCGCGTTCCGCTGACGGCCAACGGGAAGGTCGACCGGCGTGCGCTGGCGTCGGTCGCGGCGCCGGCGGGGCAGGGGCGGGGCCCGGGCGCGGGCTCCGATCCGGGCGCGGGCCCCACGGCGAAGGAGGAGCTGGCGGCGGCGGTGACGGCGCTCTTCGCCGAGGTGCTGAGCGGCCCGCCGGCCGAGGTGGCCGCCGACACGGACTTCTTCCGGGCCGGCGGCAACTCGATGGGCGCGGTACGCCTGGTGCGCCTGGTCAGGGACCGCTTCGAGGTCTCCCTCGGGGTGCGGGACTTCCTGCGGACGCCGACGCCCGACGGGCTGCGTCAGCTGGTCGAGGCGGCGCTCGGCGCGGACTCCGGCGGTGCCGGGTGAGCGGGGCGGTGGCCGAGGCGAGCTCGGCCGGCGGCCAGGGCCTCGGCGCCGCGGCGCCCGTTCGGACGCCGGTGGCGATCGTGGGGATGGCCTGCCGCCTCCCGGGGGCCGGCGATGTCCGGGCGTTCTGGGCGGCGCTGCGCGGCGGCGTCGAGGGGATCAGCCGCTTCGGGGTCGACGAGCTGATCGCCTCGGGGGCCGATCCGGAGCTGGTGCGGCATCCGGACTTCGTGCCGGCGATGGGGGTGCTGGCGGGCGCGCGGCACTTCGACTGGGGCTACTTCGGCTACAGCCGCGCCGAGGCGGCCGGCATCGACCCGCAGCAGCGGGTGTTCCTGGAGTGCGCCTCGGCGGCCCTTGACGACGCCTCGCTCGATCCGACCAGGTTCCCCGGGCGGATCGGGGTGTACGGCGGCGCCGACCAGGTGAGCGCCCCACCGGTCGATGACGACGGCGAGATGGGCGAGTTGGCCCGCTACATCGGCCTGGAGCGGGACTTCCTCGCCACCAGGGTCGCCTACAAGCTGGGGCTGCGCGGCCCCGCCGTGACGGTGCAGACGGCGTGCTCCACCTCGCTGACCGCGGTGCATCTGGCCGCCGCGAGCCTGCTGGGCGACGAGTGCGACGTGGCGCTGGCCGGTGGGGTGGCGGTGATGGACCAGGCGGAGCGCGGCTACCGCTACGAGCCGGGCGGCATCCTGTCGCCCGACGGCCACTGCCGGCCGTTCGACGCGCTGGCGGCCGGCACGGTGCCGAGCGAGGGCGTCGGGGTGGTGGTGCTCAAGCGGCTGGCGGACGCGCTGCGCGACGGCGACCGGATCGCGGCGGTGCTGCTGGGCTCGGCGATCAACAACGACGGCGCGGAGAAGATGGGTTACACCGCGCCCTCGGTGGTCGGGCAGAGCGAGGTCATCCGGCACACCCAGCGGGTGGCCGGCGTCGACCCGGCCGATATCGACTATGTGGAGGCGCACGGCACGGCGACGCCGATCGGCGATCCGGTGGAGGTGGCCGCGCTCGCCGACGCCTTTGGCCAGGCTCGTTCAGGCGATCCGGCCACCGGTTGGTGCCGGCTGGGGGCGGTCAAGAGCAATCTGGGGCACACGGGTTCGGCGGCCGGGGTGGCCGGGCTGATCAAGACGGCGCTGATGCTGGAACACGGCTGGCTGGTGCCCACCCTGCACTATCAACGGCCCAATCCGCTCCAGGAGTTGGAGACCACCCCGTTCCAGGTCGCGGCGTGTGGCGAGCCGTGGCCGGAGCGGGGGGTGCGGCTGGCCGCCGTCAGCTCCTTCGGGGTGGGCGGCACCAACGCGCATGTGGTGCTCCAGGCGCCGCCGGCGCGGCGCACGGTGGGCGGCCGGCGCGGGGCGCGGGTGCTGACGGTGTCGGCGGCGTCCCCCGAGGCGCTGGACACGATGCGGGAGAACCTCGCGTCGCGGCTGCGGGCCGAGCCGGCGCCCGCGCTGCCCGAGGTGGCCAGGTCGCTGACCGAACGGCGCGCGTTCCGGCATCGGCTCACCGTGGTCGCCGACTCCCCGGCCGAGGCCGCGGACCTGTTGGCGAACGGGGCGGCCCCGGCCGCCTCGGGCGGCCTGGGACGGGTCGCGTTCCTCTTCCCCGGGCACGGTCCGCTGAGCTATCCGGCGGGCGCGGCGCCGTACCGGCTGCTGCCCGGTTTCCGCGCCGCGTTCGACGAGGTCGACGCGCGGGCCACGGAGCGGCACGGGATCGATCTCTCCCCCGTCGTCGACCCGGCCGCCGCGTCGTCCGGCTGGTTCTCCGATCTGACGCGCCACCACCTGGGTCTCTTCGCGCTGGGCTACGCGCTGGGCCGGCAGTTGGCCGACTGGGGGGTGCGGCCGGCGGCGATGCTCGGCAACAGCGTCGGGGAGTACGCGCCGGCCACCCTGGCCGGGCTGTGGACGCCGGCGGACGCGGTGGACCTGGTGTGGCGGCGGGCGCGCGCCATGGTGGCCACCGAGCCGGGCGGGATGGCGGTGGTCAACGCCCCGCTGGAGACGGTCCTGGAGCGGCTCGACGGCGACGGCGGTGTGTCCGTCGCGGTGCACGGCACGGGCGCCGTGGTGCTCGCCGGCCCGGCGGCGGCGATGGACCGGCTGCTGGCGGGCGACGCGCTGCGCGATCTCAACCCGCGCCGGCTGGACATCAGGCAGGCGTCGCACTGCGCGGCGATGGATCCGGCGGCGGAGGCGCTGGGCGAGGCCGTCGCCGGGACGCCGTCGCGGGCGACGGACGTCCCGCTGGTGTCCAACGCCACCGGGGGCTGGGCCGATCCGGAGGCGCTGCGCGGCCCCGGGTACTGGGCGGAGCAGCTGCGCCGCCCGGTGCGGCTCGACCTGGGCGCCGGCACCCTGCTGGACGCGGGCTGCGACACCTTCGTCGAGCTGGGCCCGGGCACCTCGATGGTGGGGACGCTGCGGCGCCATGCGGGCTGGGATCCCGAGCATCTGACGATCCCCCTGCTGGGGCGGCGCGACGCGGGCGAACGCGGTCTGCTCGGCGCGCTGGGCGCGCTGTGGGAACGAGGCGCCGACGCGGTCGGCGAGGCGCTGGCCGATCTCGATCTGGCGGACGGGGGCCGGTCGCTGCGCAGCTCGCTGCCGGCGTACCCGTTCACCCGGCACGCGCCCGAGCCGGAGCGGTCCGCGCCCCGCCGGGCCCCCGTCGCCGAAGCCGCGCCGGCCCCGCGCGGTGGCACGGCGGCCAGGGAGGTGCTGGAACCGCTGTGGCGGCGGGCGTTGGGCGTGGCGAGGGTGGCCGACCAGGACCACTTCTTCCAGCTGGGCGGCGAGTCCCTGATGGCGGTGAACCTGCTGACCCAGGTCCGGCGGTTGACCGGCGTCCAGGTGCCGGTGGCCACGTTCTCGGGGGACGCCACGTTCGGCGCCCTGGTGCGCCTGGTGGAGGCGGACGCGTCCGACGCGTGCGACGCGGCGGGCGGGGGGCCGGTGGCGGTGGCGACCTGGGAGGGCGAGGGCGGGGGTCGGCCGCTGTTCCTGATCGCGGACTCGATCGGCGGCTCGCTCGGCTACCGGGCGCTGGCCGAGGAGTTGGCCGACGACCGCCCGGTGCACGCCCTCGAACTGGCCGAACCTGCCGAAGGGACCGCCGGGTCCACCCGGGTCGAGCGGCTCGCGGCGCACCATGTGGCGGCCCTGCGCCGGGTGCGCCCCAACGGCCCCTACACGCTGGGCGGCTGGTCGTTCGGCGCGGTGCTGGCCCACGAGGCGGCCCGTCAGCTGACCAGGGCCGGCGAACGGGTGGACGCGGTGGTGTGTCTGGACGCGTTCGTCCAGGGGTGGCGTGGCCTGCCGATCGCGCTGGACCCGGGGTTCCTCGTCGGCCAGGGCTGGATCCGGCTGAGCGGGGCGCTGGGCATCGGCACCGTCGGTGCCCGGGTGCGGCGCGATCCGGCGCTGGCCGGGCTGCTGCGCGGCAAGGCGCGCGCGTTGGCGCCCTACCGGCCCCGGCCGGTCGCCAGCCGGGCCGTGGTGTTCCGGGCCGGCGTCGAGCGCGCGAGCGCCGGCCGGCTGCGCGCCCGGCTGTCGCCGCTGTACGGCGACGGCGTCGAGGTGCACCCGGTGACGGGGGACCACTGGTCCCTGCTGACACAGCCGCACGTGGGGCCGCTGGCCCGCGCGGTGCGGGAGGTTCTGACGAGGGTCGAAAGGGCGGGCCATGCCCACTGAGTCAACGAGCACCAGCCCGGAGCGGGAGCAGGCGCCGCCTGAGCCGGAGAAGTCCCTCTTCCGCAACCGGGACTTCCAGGCGATGTGGATCAGCCAGTTCTTCGCCGCGGTGGCCAAGGAGTCGGCGGAGATCGCCTATCCGCTGCTGATCCTGGCGACCACGGGGTCGGCGACCTACGCGGGTGCCGTCGGGGCGATCCAGCTGGTGGTGGCCGGGTTGATGTCGCTGCCTGGCGGCAGTGTCAGCGACCGGTTCGACCGTCGGACGACCATGATCGTCTGCGATGTGGCGCGGGTCGCGATGCTGGCCCTCTTCGGCTTCCTGGTGATGGCCGGCGACCCGCCCATGGTGGTGATCTTCGCGATCGTCATCGTCTCGGCCGGCTGCCTGGGGATCTCCAACCCGGCGGGCCTGGCGGCGATCAAACAGCTGGTGCCTCCCTCGCAGTTCACCCAGGCGACGGCGCAGAACCAGATCCGCTTCTTCGGCGCCACGGTGATCGGCCCGCCGATCGGCGGCACCCTCTTCGGCATCGCCCGCGCGCTGCCGTTCCTGAGCGCGGCGATCGCCTTCCTGATCTCGGCGGTGCTGCTGCTGTTCATCAGGAAGCCGATGCAGGCGCCCAGGCCCGCCCAGCCGCCGGCCGGCGCCGACCTGACCCCGGACACGGGCAAGGGCGGCATGCTCCAGGGGTTCAAGTTCATCGGCGGTCAGCCGATCATCCTCATCCTGATCATCTGGGCCATGGGCTCCAACATGGCGTTCAACCACTCGGGCGTCTTCCTGGCGCTCATCGCCACCGCCGAGTTCCGGGGCGCCTCGGAGGCCACCATCGGCACCACGCTCGCGGTCGCCGGCAGCGGCGGGCTGATCGGCTCGCTGCTGGCCGGGCTCGTCCTCAAGTGGGTCCGCCCGTCCGTCGTCATGCACTACGCGATCTGGGTGGGCCCGGTCTGCGCCGTGCTGCTGATGCTGGTCCCCGGCGTGCTGCCGCTCGGCGTGATCGTCGCCTGTATCTTCCTGCGCGCCGGGGTGGTCAACGCCCTGATCTACAGCTATATCGCGGCCCTGGTCCCCGACGACCTCCAGGGGCGGGTCCTCGGCGCGGTCGGGTTCCTCGGCATGATCGCCCAGCCCCTCGGGATCTTCGGCATCGGCGCGCTCTTCGATCTGGCCGGCCCCACCTGGGTGTTCTTCGCCATGGCGGTCGCCGGGACCCTGGCCGCGCTGCCCACCCTCACCAAGACGATACGCAAGCTGCCCGCTCCCCACGAACTGGCGTCCTGAAGCAAGGCGATCGAACGCGGAGGTCGAGGAATGACCACGGACATACCCGCAACTCCAGGCGACCCGCTCCCGACCGAGTTCTTCATGGCCCCGGGCGACAATCCGTACGCCGCCTACGCGGAAGTGCGGAGTTCCTGCCCGGTGCACCGAATCAACTATCCGGCCGACTCCGAAGCCTATGTGGTGGCCGACTACCGCACGGTTACCGAACTCTTCGGCAACCACCGGATCGCCAAGAGCGTGGACCACGCCCCGCGGTGGTTCCGTGAGGCGTTGCAGGAGAGCAGCCCCATTCTCATCAAGAACATGCTGACCTCCGACCCGCCGGTCCACACGCGGCTGCGGAAACTGGTCAGCAAGGCGTTCGTACCGCGCCGGATGGAACTGCTGCGTCCCAGCATCCAGGAAATCGCCGACGATCTGATCGACGAGATGCCGGAGACCGGCGTGGTGGATCTCTTCCACGACTTCGCGCTCCAGATCCCGATGAAGGTCATCTGCCGATTCCTCGGCATTCCGGTGGAGGACCGGGAGCAGTTGCACACCTGGGGCCTGGTGCTCAGCGGTGCTCCCTACACCGACGAGGAGTCCAACCGCCGGCTGAAGGAGGTCAGCGAGGCGGTCGAGCGCTATCTGGTGGAGCTGCTGGCGACCCGCAGGGACGCCATGGGCGAGGACCTCGTCAGCGTGATCATCCGGACCGCCGAGGAGGACGACGCCTTCACCGACGACGAACTGGTCTCCACGCTGATCCTGTTGATCATCGCGGGCCACAAGACCACGGCCAATCTCATCGGCAACGGCACCCAGGCCCTGCTGCGCCATCCCGACCAGCTCGAACTGCTCCGGACGCGACCGGAGTTGGTCGACACCGCGGTCGAGGAGTTCCTGCGCTACGAGGGCCCCGTCTACCGGGCGCCGCCCCGCTACGCGGCCGAGGACACCCGGGTGGGGGACGTCGACATCCCCCGGGAGAGCTTCGTCCACCTGCTGATCAACTCGGCCAACCGCGATCCGGAGGTCTTCGAGGACCCGGACCGTCTCGACATCACCCGCAAGCCGAACCGGCACCTGTCCTTCGGGCACAGCATCCACTTCTGCCCGGGCGCCCCGCTGTCCCGCGTCGAGGGACAGGTCGCCTTCACCACCCTGCTGCGCCGGCTCCCCGGCCTGGCGCTGGCCGTGCCGTCCGACGAACTGGCCTGGCGCTACGACAACTCGGCCAGCCGGGGCCTGCGGAACCTGCCGATCACCTATGAGCGCAGGCTGCCGCGCTGACGCGGCCCGCCGGAAGCGACCACCGTCCGACGCGGAGGAGCGAGAACTGTGAGTGACACGACGCCGATTCACCTGGTGTGCCTGCCGTTCGGCGGCTCTGGCGCCTCGTTCTTCCACCCCTGGGCCCAGTGGGCGGGCGAGGGCCGCACCGTCCTGCCGCTGCGCCTCCCCGGTCGGGAGCGGCTGATCGACGAGGAGCCGTTCCGCGACGTGCGGCCCGCCACCGACCGGCTGTTGGCGGACCTCCTCGACGAACTGGGCGGCCCGGCACGGGTGGTGCTCTTCGGGCACAGCGTCGGGGCGGTGCTGGCCTACGAGTTGGCGCACCGGCTGGCGTCCGTCCCCGAGGTGGAGGTGCTGCGGCTGTTCGCCAGCGGCTCCCCCGAGCCCGGCACCCAACGCACCCTGCGCGCCACCGGACTGCCCGACGACGCGTTCCTCGAACGGGTCGGCGAGATCTCCGGCTACCGCCACGAGGCGCTGGCCGTGCCGGACATCAGGGAGCTGCTGTTGCCCACGCTGCGCGCGGACGTGGAGATGCACGAGGAGTACCGGCCCAGCACGCTGGAGCCGCTGGACGTACCGATCACCGCGCTGCGCGGCACGGACGACCGACTGGTCTCGACGGAGCAACTCGCCGCCTGGGCCCAGGTGACCCGGCGGGAATTCACCCTCGTGGAACTACCCGGAGCACATATGTACCTGGTGGACTCGGGAGAGCGGGTGATGCGACTGATCGAGACGGCCACCCTTTCGGAGACCACGGCATAGGTGGGGATTTCCGAAGGAAAGACCCAAGAGGCACTATTCGTCGAAGACCGCCTTTCACGCCCTCGTCCCCCGGCGATAGTGTCCAAGCGAAGATCGCGAGCCGCTATTTCGCGACGAGGGTGCACGACTGGCGCATCCAGTCGGCACGTGGAATCCGTACGGAAGGAAACCATGAAATACCGCACGATTGGCCAGAACCCGAGCACTCGCCGCGAAGTGAGCGTGCTGGGTCTCGGCGCCATGTTGTTCGGCACGCACACGGACGAGGAGACGTCGTTCGCGGTTCTCGACCGATTCGTCGAGGCCGGCGGCACGTTCATCGACACGGCCAACAACTACGCCTTCTGGTTCAACGGCACCCAGGGCGGTGAAAGCGAGGCGCTGCTCGGCCGGTGGCGCCGCAGCCGGGGCATCGGGGACGAGGTGGTCATCGCCACCAAGGTCGGTGGCCGCCCGAACGCCGCCGGGCTCAGCTTCGCCGACACCGGGAAGCAGGAGAACATCGAGGGGCTTTCCGCCAAGTCGATCCGGGAGGCCGCGGCGCGCAGCCGTGAACTCCTCGGCGTGGACAGGCTCGATGTGATGTACGCCCATATCGAGGACCCGAACACGCCGCTCGAAGAGACCGTCAGGGCCTTCGCCGAGCTGGTCGAGGAGGGCGGCGTCGGCCTTGTCGGGGTGAGCAACCACTGGGCGTGGAAGGTGGAGCGCGCCAGGACGATCGCCGCGACGGCCGGGCTGCCGGGGTACGAGGTGTTGCAGTACCAGCACAGCTATCTCCGGCCGCGCACCGACCTGCCGGCCCGGCGCTCCCCGGACGGCAGCCAGGGGCTTCTCGACGGAGACCTGCTGAGCTACCTGCGGGAGAACCCCGAGCTGACGCTGGTCGCCTACTCCCCGCTGCTGTCCGGCAGTTACACGCGGGCGGACAAGGCCCTCGAGCACGACTACGAGCATCCGGGCACGCCCATCAGGCTGGCCGCGCTGCGCGAGGTGGCCAAGGAGGCCGACGCGACGCCCAACCAGGTGGTGCTGTCCTGGCTCATCGGCGGGGAGATCCCGGTGCTCCCGATCACCGGCGCCTCCTCGGTGGCCCAGCTGAACGAGAGCCTGGCCGCGGTGGACCTGGTGCTGACCCAGGAGCAGCGCGCCAGGTTGGACGGGGCCTTCTAGGTCCTGCGCCGCGCCCGGGGCCCGGGATCGCTCCGGAGGCCCTGGGCGCGGCGAGCCGCCGTCCTCCCCCGCCGTCCTCCCCCGTCGTGAACCGCTGACGTTTCGAACGAGAGGAACGATCATGACCAACCATCGCCCCGCCGCCTCGGGATGTCCGGTGGGCCTGGGGACGACGGATCTCGTGGACCCGACGCTCTACAGCGGCGGCGACCCGCACCCCGAGTGGGCGCGGCTACGCGCGTTGGACAGCCTGAGCTGGCACCAGGTGGACGCCGATCGGGGCTTCTGGTCCGTGGTCAAGTACGCCGACACGGAGTTCGTGCTGCGCAACACCGAGCTGTTCACCTCGGAGCGGGGCACGATGCTGGAGCTGCTGGGGATGGACGATCCGGCCGGCGGCCAGCAGTTGGTGGTGACGGACCCGCCGCGCCACACCATCATGCAGGCCAGGCTGAAGAAGGCCCTGGCGCTCAGGGCGGTGGACCGGCAGCGCGACATGATCCGCGACCTGGTGCTCGAACTCGTCGAACCGCTCGGCGACGGCGGGGTGTTCGACTTCGCCCAGGCGATGATCGAGATGCCGATGTCGGTGACCGGCACCATGATCGGCCTGCCCAGGGCCGACTGGCCCTGGCTCACCAGGCTCACCGCCGCCTGCATCGCTGCGGACGATCCGGAGTACCAGGAGCCGGGGGGCAAGGAGGCCACCCTGGCGACGGCTCACCGGGAGCTCTTCGTCTACTTCCAGGACCTGGTCTCCTTCCGGCGCGAGCAGTTGAGCGACGATCTGCTGAGCGTGCTGATCTCCACCCGCTTCGAGGGCCGCCACATGTCCCCGAGCGAGATCGTCGCCAACTGCTACAGCCTGCTCCTCGGCGCCAACGTCACCACCCCGCACGCGCCCAACTTCGTGCTCGCCGAGTTCGTGGAGACCGATGTGCTGCGGGACTGGGCGGCGCATCCCGAGGTGCACACCACGGCCGTCGAGGAGTCGCTGCGGTGGTCCTCCCCCGTCAACCACATGCTCCGCTACGCCACCCGGGACCTGGTGCTCCACGGCACCGAGATCGCGGCCGGTGACGCCGTGGTGGTGTGGCTGGGGTCGGCCAACCGCGATGACGACGAGTTTCCCGGAGGTGAGACATTCGACATACGGCGGAAACCGAACAAGCATCTGGCGTTCGGCATCGGACCCCACTACTGTGTCGGGCACAGCGTCGCCAGAGTCACGATCAAGACATTGTTCGAAGAACTCCTGGACAGATACGAGGACTTCCAGTCCGCCGGAAAGGCGGAGCGCATGGTCTCGAATTTTGTGTCCGGTTACAAACACGTCCCCATTACCGCACGGCGCCGCCGCCGCACAGCCGCCGGATAAACATCCGGAACATATTGGTTCGGCCTTGTCGACGGGTTTCCGGGACGTATCCGCTTGGAGGTGGCGAGGGCGTTGTACGCGTTGAGACGCCGTTTCCGGTTGGTGACGAGACCCGCGGGCGACCGCGTCTGTACCACGGCCCGCGCGGGATCATAGCGCCCCCCGCACCCCGGGGTCAGGCGCCCGCTATGGGCCCACACTCCCCTCTGCCTCCGCTTTGACCTGGGCAGACGTCATATCAGCCATGGCCGGGGGGAACCGCGGAGGGACACAAGCCCGCGCCGTTCGCCGCCCCTGCTCCCCTTGTCCGCCCCTGCCCAGGAAACCCGAATCCCACACCGACTCCACTGCCCGCCGGCGTCAAAAAAGCGCAAAGAGAGTTTCAAGGGGAAGGTATGGCTTGTATGTCCAGCTGTCAATGCCCGGGGCACAGATGGGCAGCGCTGATGGAACTCGTCCATGCGGATACCGCCGTCTCGCTGCCGCCGCCGAGCGGTGGTCCCACTCCCCCGGTGACCACGCATCGATTAACTCCGGAGGGCGCGCTGGGCGCGCCACTTGACGGTCTGACCGCCCTCTTGACGGGGCAGCCGGACAATGCTTTGTCCTTTTCCGGCGCACCACCGCAACAGAGTTTGTTCCTCTGTGTGCAGAGCTACATACGGGAACATCTGGGCGACTCGGAGCTGACCCCGCGCAGCGTGGCGCGCGCCCATCACATCTCGCTCCGCTATCTGCATCGGCTCTTCCACCAGCACGGCCTCACCGTCGCCGCCTGGATACGCCAGCAGCGCCTTGAGGGCTGTTGGCGGGACCTGACCGACGCGGCGATGTTCGCCCACCCCATCCAGGCCATCGCCGGCCGCTGGGGTTTCACCGACAGCGCCCACTTCAGCCGGGCCTTCCGCGCCGCCTACGGCCTACCGCCCAGCCATCTGCGGCGCCGGGCCAAGACCGTCTGGGAGGAGCGCGTCGTCGGCCGGGGCCCCGGCACCGTCCTCCCCGGCCACTGAACCGAGGCGCCGGGCCAGCGGGCGGGCCCGGCGGCGCTCAGCGTTCGGCGAGCCGGGCGAGCAGACCTGTCAGCCGGAACGGAATCAGCTCGCGCATCGCCAACGCGGTGCTCGTGCGCACCACTCCGGGGCAGGCCAGGACGCTGCCGGCGACCCGGTAGAGGTCCTCGGCGTCGGTGGCGATCACCCGGATCAGCAGGTCCATGTCGCCGCTGACGCCGATCACCTCGACCACCTCGTCGATCCCGGCGAGCGCCCCGGCGACCTCGGCGAGCCGGCGCTGCTCCACCTCGGCCGTGACAAAGGCGGTCAACGGCCGCCCCAGGGCGGCCGGATCGATCCGGCGCTCGAAGGACCGCAGCACCCCGGCGCGCTCCAGCTTGGCGAGCCGCGCCTGGACGGTGTTGCGGGACAGGCCGAGGCGCTGCGCCAGCGCCAGGACCGTGGCGCGCGGCTCCTCGGCCAGCGCCGCCAGCACGCGCGCGTCCGTCGCGTCGACGCGCGCCCCGGTTCTCACAGTGCTCAACAGACGTCTCTCCCTGGCCTGTTCCTCGGGCAGGTGCGGGGCCGGCCCATGGTGACGGGCGGGGCCGGCCGCCGCGCTCGGCGCCCGCGCCGGACGGCGGGGCGAGGGCCCCCGCGATCCCCGGCTCAGCCGCCGCGCGCGAGGCGGGTCGCCTGGAAGGCGACGGCGTCGGCGAGCGCCAGCACCGCGGCCTCGATCACGCTGGCGTTCGCGCCGACCGTGGTCCACTCCCGCTCCCCGTCGTGGGAGACGGCCAGGACCCGCGCCCGGGAGCCCTCGTCCAGGACCCTGATCTGATAGGAGGACAGCGTCCAGGTGTCCAGCCACGGCAGCTGGGGCGCGAGCGCCCGCCGCAGCGCGGCCTCCAGCGCGCGCACCGGCCCCTCCCCCGACGCCGTGGCCTCAGCGCGTTCGGTGCCGACCCGCAGACCGACGGTGGCCTCGGAGACGACCGTGCCGTCCGCGCGGTGCTCCGACACCACCCGGTGCCACACCGGACGGAAGTCCGCGGGCCGCTCCCTGGGCGTGCCGACGGCGAGTTCGGCGCGGAGCAGCAGCTCCAACGAGGCGTCGGCCGCCTCGAACGACCAGCCGGCCGCCTCCAGTTCCTTCACCCGCGCGATGGACCGGGTCAGGGCGTCGGGATCCGCCCGGAGATCCAGGCCCAGCTCGGCCCCCTTCAGCTCCAGGCTCGCCCGGCCCGCCATCTCGGTGACCAGGACGCGCATCCCGTTCCCGACCACCAGGGGGTCGATGTGGTTGTAGAGCTCCGGATCGGCCTTGACACCGCTGGCGTGCAGCCCCGCCTTGTGGGTGAACGCCGAGGCGCCCACATACGGCTGGTGCGGGTCGTCGGCGATGTCCGCCAGTGCGGCGATCGCCTCCGCCGCGCCGACCAGCGCGCCGAGCCGCCCCTCCGGCAGCACCGGCAGATCCAGCTTGGTCACCAGGTTCCCGATCACGGCGAAGAGGTCGGCGTTGCCCGCGCGTTCGCCGTAGCCGTTGGCGGTGCACTGCACATGGGTGACGCCGGCCGCCACGGCGGCGACGGTGTTGGCCACGGCGCATCCGGTGTCGTCCTGGCAGTGGATGCCGAGCCGCAGGCCGGTCCGCGCCCGCACCGTCTCGACCGTCTCGGCCAGCCGCAGCGGCAGGTTCCCGCCGTTGGTGTCGCAGAGCACCAGCACGTCCGCGCCCGCCTCGGCCGCCGCGTCCAGCACCCCGAGCGCGGTGTCCGGATCGTGCTGGTAGCCGTCGAAGAAGTGCTCGGCGTCCAGGAAGACGCGACGTCCCTCGGCGACCAGCAGGCGCACGGTGTCCGCGATCATCGCGCGGTTCTCCGCCGGGTCGGTGCGCAGCGCCCGTTCGATATGCCGCCGGTCCGCCTTGGCGACGAGCGTGACGACGGGCGCCTCGGAGTCGAGCAGCGCGCGCACCTGCGGATCCCGATCGGCCCTGGTGCCCGCCTTCCTGGTGCTGCCGAACGCCGCGAGCGCCGCGTGCCGCAGGGTGAGTTCACCGGCCGCCGCGCGCCGGAAGAACTCGGTGTCCCTGGGCAACGCGCCTGGCCAGCCGCCCTCGATGAAGCCGACCCCCAGGGAGTCCAGGAGCCTGGCCACCGCGAGTTTCTCGGTGACCGAATAGGATATTCCCTCCTGTTGGGCACCGTCGCGCAGCGTGGTGTCATAGATGTGAAAGGAATCGAGCAGGGGAGCCCCCGCCGGTTGTGTACGCATTGAATTTCCCAGTCTCGCCCACTCGACTTCGACGAAGAATCGAGCCACGGATTGAATTCCGGCATGCTGGAACGCCGGATGAGGTGAATCGGGAACACACCAGGGCCGGTTGTCACGGCCCGGGGGAGGAAGCACGGAGGTGCGGCGCTACAGCGCCCTCACCTCGGGATCCTGCCCGATGGGGACGAGCGGGAGCATAGGGGGAGACACCGCGCGCGGCGCGGGGCACGATGTCGTGAGGGCAGCAGGGAACCCATGACGTTTCAGCTCCATCCTCGTGGGCTTCGCGTGATACCTGCGAGCGGCAATCTGGCTTCCCGACTTTCGTCGGGTCACAGTGGCGGGACCGCGCCGGATTCTCACCGGCTTCCCCACTTCGCAGGCGCTTTCCCCACAGATTAGCAGGGAATCCCCGCCCGGCGGACCCCTGTTGGGTTTTCCTACCCCCCTGTCAGGTACCGCCGTTTGTCCGTAACCAACGCGCTTGGGAGCGATACGCGGCTTTCGACTCACCCCGTACGAGGGCGCGTCGGTGCCCCCGACGGGGGGTGGGTGGCTGGAAGGATGGGCGGACGCGTCTGGCCGTGCCGGGGCGGCCCCCTCGCTCCCGGCGGCCGACCCACCACAGGACAGGAGTGGTTCCCCTTGACAGCGCACTCCGCGACGCTGGCGATCGACGAGGCCGTGCGGGCGCGACGGGCGGCCGGGCTGGCGACGCTCCACCTGGGCTTCGGCGAGGCCGGGCTGCCCGTCGCCCCCGGGCTCACCGAGGTGCTCGCCGCCTCCGCGGGCCGCAGCGGCTATGGGCCGGTGGTCGGTTCGCCGGAGGCCAGAGAGGCGGCGGCCGGCTGGTTCGGCCGCCGTGGGCTGGCCACCGAGCCCGAGCAGGTGCTCTTCGCACCGGGCAGCAAGCCCCTGCTCTTCGCCCTGCTGGCCGCGTTGGAGGGGGATGTGGTGCTGCCCCGCCCCTCCTGGGTCTCCTACACGGCGCAGGCCGCCCTGCTGGGCCGCCGAGTGATCGAGGTGCCCATCCCCGCGGACGCCGGCGGCATCCCCGCGCCCGAGCTGCTGGAACTGTCGCTGCGCCGGGCCGAGGCGGCGGGCGCGCGCCCCGGGGTGCTGGTCCTGACCGTGCCGGACAACCCCACCGGCACCGTCGCCGACGAGCAGCGGATCGCCTCGGTGCTGGCCGTGGCGGCCCGCCGGGGCCTGACGGTGATCAGCGACGAGATCTACGCCGAGCTGGGCCATCGAGGGCCGGTGCCGAGCCCGGCCACGCTCGGCTGGGAACAGACCGTGGTCACCAGCGGGTTGAGCAAGTCCCTCGCGGTGGGCGGCTGGCGCGTCGGCTTCGCGCGGCTGCCGGCCGGCCCGTGGGGGCGGCGCCTCGGCGAGCGGCTGACCGGGATCGCCAGCGAGATCTGGTCCAGCCTGGCCGCGCCCATGCAGGCCGTGGCCGTCCACGCGCTGCGTGAACCACCCGAGATCACGGCGTATGTGACACGGGCGCGGCAGCTGCACGCGCGGGTCGCCGAAGCGGCGCACACCCGGCTGGTGGCCGCCGGCGCGCGCTGCCGTCCGCCGCGGGGCGGCTTCTATCTCTACCCCGACTTCGCCCCCGTCGGCCGGCCGCTCCGGGCGCGCGGCGTCACGACCAGCGCGGCGTTGGCCACCACCCTGTTGGAGCGGCACGGCGTCGCCGCGCTGCCCGGCAGCGCGTTCGGGGATCCCGCCTCCACGCTGACTCTGCGGATCGCGACCGGGCTGCTCTACGGGGAGACGGAGCGGGACCGGCTCGCGGCGTTGGCGTCGCCCGAGCCGGAGGGGCTGCCGTGGATCGACGCGGCGCTGCGCCATCTCGGCGACGCGCTCGCCGCCGTCACCGCCAGGCCCGGCGCGCAACCGCGGGACGCCGTCGCACGCGCGGCGGACGTGGTCCCCGACTGACGGGGCGCGCGCCCGGAGGGACGGCGGGGCCCGCCGCACCGTGGTGCGGCGGGCCCGGGCCGGTCGGTGGCCACCGACGCGCCGTCAGGCGTCGGCGAGGACGCAGGCTCCCTCGTTGAGGGTGAAGACGCTCGGCGTCGAGCTGTCCCCGCCGTGACTGGCGAGGAACCCGAGGGTGGCGCTGGCCCCGGGGGCGATCGTCTCGTTGTGCGGCTCACCGCTGGCCGTCACGGTGGTGCCCGAGGTGGTGAACGCGGCGCCCCAGCCGGAGACCAGCCGCTGGCCCTCGGCGAGCGCGAAGGAGAGCGACCAGCCGGTGAGCGGCTCGTCGCCGGTGTTGGTGACGGTGATGTCCGCGGTCAGCCCGGTGCCCCAGGTCTCGGCGGTGAGGCTGACCGCGCAGGTGCTCGCCGCCGCCGGGCCCTCGAACGTGATGCGGTGCAGCCCGCCGGGCAGGTCGTTGACGGCGTACAGCTCACCGTCGACGGTGGTGGCGATCGACGACACCAGGGTGGAGGTCTCGCCGATGTTGCCGATCTCGGCGCCCTCGTAGCCGCCGCTGCCGTCGGCACGGACGCCGAACACCTTGGACGAGCAGTAGTCGACGGCGACATAGGTGCCGCCCGCCAGGTCGGCGAACTCGGCGCCCCGGTAGACATGGCCGCCGATGACGGCGCAGTTGCCGCCGGTCAGCGGGTAGGTGTAGATCGGGTCGGTGAGTTCGGACGGGTCGGGGCACTGCTCGGGGTCGAACTCCTCAAGCCCCTCGCGGCAGGACCAACCGAGGTTGGCACCGCCCTGCCCGGGAGCCAGGTGGTTGATCTCCTCGTAGCCGCCCTGACCGACATCGGCGATCCAGAGCGAGCCGTCGGCGCTGTCGAAGGAGAACTTCCAGGGGTTGCGCACCCCGTAGGTCCAGATCTCCTCGCGGGCGCCCTCGACGCCGACGAACGGATTGTCCGACGGAACGCAGTAGGCGAGATCCCCACAGCTCGCGCTCACGTCGAGGCGCAGGATCTTGCCCAGCAACGTGTCCAGGCGCTGCCCGGCGGAGAACGGGTCGCCCGAGCCGCCGCCGTCACCGATGGCCCAGTACAGGTAGCCGTCGGGGCCGAAGACGATCTGGCCACCGTTGTGGTTGTCGAACTCGGCGTGCTCCTGGGTCAGCAGCACTTCGAGGGAGGAGTCGTCGAGCCCGTAGCGGGCCAGGGTCACCGCGCCCTCCGGCAGCGCGGTGTAGGCGAGATACAGCTCCTGGCTGTCGGTGAAGTCCGGCGCCGGCGCGATGCCGAGCAGCCCGCTCTCGTTGCCGGAGGGATCCACCACATCCGAGATGTCGAGGATCGGAGCGGTCTCCAGCCCGGTGTCGGGGTGGTACTCGCGGACGGTGCCGAGCTTCTCGGTGATCAGCAGCCGGTCGGTGCCGTCGTCCGGCGCGACCAGGCTGGTGGGACGGCGCAGCCCCGAGGCGACCTGGGTGCTGAGCGCGGTGAGGTCCTCCAACGGGACGGCGGCCGTCTCGACCGGCGCCTCCGCCGCCGACTCCGCCGGCGCCGCCAGGCGGGCGGCGGCGTCGGCCGGCATCGATGCCGAGGCGGTCAGGGGGGCGAGCAGAGCGAGTGGGAGCGCTACCATCAGCGGCCCCAACAAGCGATGTCTCTTCATTTGCGGCTCCAGAGGTGAGGGGGGTGGTTCCCCTGGTTTCGTGGGGGTCTCGAAGTGCCGTGAATCCTCGAACAGGGGAGAGCGAACTGGACACAACTCCGACCACAGCCGGTCAACTTCTCATAGTTTGGGGTGAGTTGCGCCCAGCTTCTGCCAGCGGCCACATACCGGATGCGGCTGGCGCGACGGTATCCGCTCCCTCCCCCGCCACGCCAGATCGCGTACCCGACCTTCGTTCCCTGGAGCGATCCCATAACCCGCCCGCGCTCCCATGGAGCGCCCATTCACACCGGCCGTCCACACCGGCCGTCCACACCGCCAGGAGACGCCGCAGGGGCGCTCGGCGGGAGACCCGCCGAGCGCCCCTGCGCGCGGTCTTTCGTTGCCGGGAGTTCCGGAGGTTCCGGGATCTCCGGGCCGGTCAGTCGGTGGCGGCGGCCGGCGTCGCCGACGGGCCGTCCTCCGAGCCCGCCGCGCCCCTCCTGGACTTCAGCTCCAGCCAGACCGCCAGCGCGAGCAGGATCACCGCGACGCCGCCGAGACCCAGCGGGATCACCGTGCGGACCAGCCAGAGCAGGTTCGCGGCCGAGTCCGCGTCGTCGGCCCGCTCCTTCGTGCCCTCCTCGGTGCCCTCGACGGACATGGCGTTGACCGGCGCGAGCGTCACCGGCCCCTCGGGGCCCTCCGTCTGCGCCACGATGGTCTGTTCCAGCGTGCCGTTGAGGACGGCGCCCGTCTCGGAGTCGACCCAGGCGACGCGCTCGGTGGTGGCCGCGTAGGTCAGCGGCACCAGCTCCGGCAGCATCTCCAGCATCGCCGGGTCGAACTGCTGCTGCTCCGGCGGCAGGGTCTGGGCGATGCCCGCCAGGACGTCCCTCGGCAGCGCCTCGGGGAACCGCGCCTGGATGGCCGGGTCCGCCACCGGGCCCTCGTGGTTCATCACGAAGACATAGGCGTCGCGCCCCTCGACATCCTCGGTGCGGTCATAGACCGCCGGTGCCTCGCTGCCGGTCGTGGGGTCCCAGAAGGTGTAGTCCTGCTCCTTCGGGTCCAGCGGCCAGGAGATCACCAGGCCCTGGTGCTCCTCGGCCTCGGAGCCCTCGGGCGCGGGAACCTCGTCCAGGTCCTTGCGGTCGACGGCCCAGCGGTGGCTGGTGGTGGACAGCTCCGAGTCGTCGGGCCCCTTGATGACGACGTCGTCGGTGACGACGGCGGTGCCCCCGTCGGTGTCGACCACCTGGACGTGCCGATCCAGGGTCACCGGTATGTCGTTGAGGAAGGCGTTGGCCAGATCGCCGGCCTCCAGCGCCTGCGCGTTGAGCATCGACGCCGTGCCGGTGTACTCGAAGACGCTGTCGGTATCGTCCGGAAGCTGGTGCACGCTCGGGTAGACCACGACTCGCGTCACCACCGAGGCGGCCACCAGGACGGCGGCCGATCCAGACAGAATCCAAGTGCTTCTTCGCATGGGCATCTCCCGACTACGCGCACACGGCTTTGTGCGACGGCTGAGACAACCTATGGATCCGCGAGGTACCCCGTCAATGGGCATATGACCCCTGTTCACGGGCGAGAAGGCCGCCATTCCAACTCGCGGGTAACCCGTGAGTGACTCGCCGGTAACCCTGGGGACGCCTCCGGCGCGGGTGACCACCTGGTCACAGGCCCGGGAGCGGCGCTCGCCCCTGCTAGGGTGTGCGACGAACGCGAGCCTCTCGACCGGGATCCCATCCCGCCGGGAGGCTCTTTGTCGTTATCAAGGAGTTGCCATGTCCGATGCCCTGCCCGACACCTCGCCCGAGAGCCGCACGCGGCGGACGATCCCGGACCAGGCGACGAAGACCGTGACGGCCGCCGCGGGCGGCAGCTGGCGGTTGGGCGACCTGACCGTCCACCGGATCGGCTTCGGCGCCATGCGCCTGACCGGCCGGGCCGCGTTCACCCCCGGCGCCGCCAGCGACCGCGGGCGGTCGATCGCGGTGCTGCGGCGGGCGATCGAGTTGGGCGTCAACCACATCGACACCGCCAGCTTCTACTTCTCCGAGCGCCGGTCCGCCAACGAGCTGATCAACAGCGCGCTGGCGCCCTACCCCGAGGACCTGGTGGTGGTCACCAAGGTCTGGCCCGGCCGGGACCCGTCGGGCGAGTGGTTCTGGGCGAGGCCCGAGCAGCTGCGCGGGCAGGTGGAGGAGAACCTGCGCCAGTTGGGACGTGACCATCTGGACGTGGTCAACCTGCGGGTGCCGTCGAGCGTCCGGGACGGCTCGATCGCCGAGCACTTCGGCGCCCTGGCCGAGCTCCGCGAGGCCGGCCTCGTGCGCCACCTCGGCGTCTCCCACGTCCGGCCCGCGCAGTTGGCCGAGGCGCGGACGATCGCGCCCGTGGTCTGCGTGCAGAACCCGTACGGCGTGGGGGCCTCGGCCGAACAGGAGGAGGTGCTGCGCGCCTGCGGCGCGGCGGGCATCGCCTTCGTCCCCTACTTCGCCATCGCCGGCACCGGACGGGAGCGGGGCGCGGTCGCCGCCGAACACGAGGCGGTACACGAGGTGGCCCGCGCCCACGGGGCGACGCCGGCACAGATACGCCTGGCCTGGACCCTGCGCCGGGGGCCACACGTGCTGGCGATACCGGGAACGGGCGACCCGGCCCATCTGGAGGAGAACGTCGCCGCCGGCGCGGTGCGCCTGTCCGACGCGGAGGCGTCCCGCCTCGACGCGATAGCGCGGTAGCGCTTACGGCGCCCTGACGCCGGGGCGCGGCACCGACCCCGTTCCAGCGCGCCGCCGTCGAGCACGTGACCGTCGGTGGGTCAGGTCCGCCAGTAGCCCAGGGCGTGGAGGCGGCGTTTGGGGAGGGCGGCCTCCTTCTTCAGGAAGGCGGCCAGGGTGCGGGTGGTGGCGGTGTCACAGGCGATCCACGCGTAGGCGGTGGTCGGGTCGTCGCCGAGGAGTTCGGGCAGCTCCGCCTCGACCCGGGCGACGAGGCCGGCGTCGCCGTCGGCTCTCGGGACCCGGCGGAGGTCGTGGCGGTCGGGGTCGACGCGGAGGGGGAGGTCCTCGTCGGCCGGGTGCGGCACCTCGAACCAGACGGTTGCCCGGGTGTCGGGGTAGGCGTCGAGGAGGGAGTTGATCGCGGGGAGCGATGCCGGGTCGCCGACCAGCAGCAGCCGGTCGGGCGCGGGGTCGGGGCGCGGGAAGCCGGTGCCCTGGAGGGTGGCGTCGATGGTGTCCCCGGGGACGGCGCCCCGGGCCCACGCGCTGGCGGCGCCCTGGTGCAGGGCGAACTCCAGCGCGAAGGTGCCCGCCTCGGGGTCCGGGTCGACGAGGGTGAAGGCGCGCTGGTGCGGCCTGCCACCGTGCTCGAACCACAGCCGGACCCACATCGTCGGGTGCGGCGGCACCTGGGCGAGCAGCCCCCCGTCGGTCACCCGCAGCCGGTGGTAGCGGTCGGTGACGCGTTCGACATGGGTCACGGTGAACGTGAAGTCCTTGCCGCGCATCAGCTTGAGTACGGCGCCTTCCCAACCGTGGGCCATCCGCGGTCCTCTCTGCTCGGGTAAATCCTCCTGGGACAACGGCGGTTGGCCGGTCCGACGACCCCAACCGCCGTTGAGGTTAGGCAAGCCTAGCCTAAGTGCGCCGCCGGGGCGTCAGGCCGAGGTGGTGGAGCCGGGGCGCACGATCATCAGGACGACGACAACCGCCCAGAGCAGGTTGAAGATCCCGGTCAGCATGGCCAGCCGACGCGCGGCGCGCGCCGCCCCCTCGGGGCGGGACGCCGACTCCAGGAGTCGTTCCTGCGCGGGCAGGATGACGCCGGCGAGGAGCACGGCCGCGACGGTCGTCAGGATCAGCGAGGCGATCAGCCAGGCGTCGGTGAGCACCCCGAGCTGCGCGCCCGTCGCGATGCCGAAGACCGGGACGGTGACGCCGACGACGGTGTAGGCGCGGCATATCCGATGCAACAGCACGGCGCCGCCGCGCCCCGCACCGCCGGAGGCGTCCGAGGCTTCCGGTGCGCCCGGTGCGGCGCCGACGGACGCCGGGACGCGCACGAAGCGGGGGAACATCGAGGCGGCGACGGCGATCGGGCCGATCGCGAGGATCGCCGCCAGGACGTGCAGGGACAGCAGAAGCTTGGTCACCGTGAGCCTTTCCACAGCCGGAGTTGAATATATTGGCTGCCAATAGATAGCACGCCTACGCTTTCTATAGGTAGGCTGCCTACTCATGAAGTCAGACGCGGTACGAGGACATCTGGACGGGCTGCTGCTCGCCGTGCTGGAGCCGGGGCCCCTGCACGGGTACGCGATCATCACCGCCGTCCAACAGCGCAGCGGGGGCGTGCTCGACCTGCGCACCGGCACGATCTATCCGGCGCTCCAACGGCTGGAGCGGCTCGGCCTGCTCAGCAGCGACTGGGAGACGGCGGGCGGACGCCGGCGCCGTCGGTACGCGCTGACGGACGCGGGGCGGCGCGCGCTGGCCGGGGAACGGGACAGCTGGCACGCCTTCACCTCGGCCATCGACGCGGTGCTCAACCCGACACGTCCGCTCGGGACAGGCGGATGAGCGGCACGCGGGGCGCCGAGGAGTTCGTCGAGCGACAGGTCGCGGAGCTGGCGGACGCCCTGGACGGGCCGGCGCGCGTCAAGTCCCGGCTGCTGCGCGAGGCGCGCGAGGGGCTCAGCGAGACGCTGGCGGCCCACAGGGCGGCGGGGCTCCCCCTTGAGCGGGCCGCCCGGCGGGCGGTGGCGGAGTTCGGGAGTCCGGCCGAGTTGGCGCCCGCCTACCAGCGGGAGTTGACCGTCGCCCAGGCGCGGCACACCGCGCGGGCGCTGCTGCTGGTCGCGCCCTTCCTGCTGGCCTGCTGGTACCTGGTCGGCGGCGCGGCCACCGGCGGGGGCGTGGCGCGGCTGGGGGCCATCTCGTTGGCGGGCGCCGCCGGGGTCGTGGCGCTGCTCGCCGGGGGGACGTTGGCCGCGACCGGTGCGCTCTCCCGCTGGCTGCCCACTCCCCGCCGGCTGCCGGGGACGGTCGCGTGGGCGGGCACCACGGTGAGCGTGGCCATGGCGGTCGCCACGCTGACGCTGGCGCTGGCCGCGCTGGTGGCGGCGAACTGGCCGCTGCTCGCGCTCGCCGGCGGCCTCACCGCGCTCTCCCACGCGACGGTGGCGGGCTCGGCCCGCGCCTGCCGCCGCTGCGCGCGCCTGACGGTCCCGGCCGGCTGACCCGGCGGCGTGGCGAACGCGATCCCGCTGGCTGGCGGGGCGGACTACGGCGGGCATGGGGTGCGGCCGGGAGACGGTGCGGCGCCCGGCCGGCCCGGCCTCGCCGTTTGTCGCCGCGCTGTTCGGCCTGCTGGCGGAGCGGGGGTTCAGTAAGGCACCGCGCCGTCTCGGCCGGGACATCCTCAGCCGTCTCCCGGGCCGGGTGCCCTCCGGAATCGGGTGGTGGCCGGGGTGCGTCCCTGGGGCCCGCCGACACCGTTCTCCGTCGGGGCAGGCCGGTCGCCTGCATCGACTTCGACATGGCGGCGCCGGGCAGTCCGCTGCTGGCTCCGGGCCCTATGGCCTGGCTCTGGTGCGACCGCGTCGGGGAGACGGCGCCGCCGGTCGCCGAACAGGTGGCCGGGGTGCGGGCGTTGGCCGACTGCTGCGGGCGCGGGGCGCCCTGGTGGACGTGATCGTGGAGCGGCAGGCCCGCGATGTCCGCTTCTGGCTGGTGAAGCGGGGTGGGCCCGGAGTCGTTCCGGTGCCGGCGGAGCGGCGGGCCGCACTGGTCGACTGGTCCCGGCGGGCGCTGGCGTTCAGCTGGCGCACCGGGAGGTGTGCGCCTCGGCGCCGCGCTGACGGGCGGGTGGGCGCGGAGCGCGGAGCGGCGCCGGTGGGGGCACCGCTCCGCGCGGCCGGTTCAGTGGCCGGGGGTGTCGGTCAGGAGGCCACGCAGGCGCCGATCCTGGGGGCCGACCAGTCTCCGCCCGCCATCACCGTGAAGCCGAAGCTGGTGGACTGGCCTGGCGAGAGGTTTCCGTTGCCGTTGGGTCTCATGGTCATGACGTTGCCACTGCTGTCCCAACTCGGCGTGCCGTTCCAGGTGGTGGAGATCCGCTGGGCGGAGCCGACGGTGACGGTCACCGTCCAGCCGCTGATCGACGCGTCGCCGGCGCGGACGGTGACCTGTCCGTTGAACCGGTCGCCCCAGCGGTCCGTCTCCTGGTACGTCACGGTGCAGGACCCGTCGCCGGGCCCGCCGGGGTCGCCCCCGCCCGGGGTGCCGCCGAGGGCGGCCAGCACCGCGTCATAGGCCGGCTTCTTGTTGTAGTTGCCGTCGAAGAGCAACGGGGTGCCGCTGGCCCGCCAGGAGTACTTGTCCGTGACCCCCCAGACGGTGATCCCGGTGCAACGGGAGATCGCCAGGCAGGCGTTGACCACGGTGCGGTAGCTGTTGGCCTGCGCGGTGCCCGAGCCCTCGATGTCGAGCTCGGTGATCTGCACGTCCACGCCCAGCGCGGCGAACCGTTGGAGGTTCTGCTGGTAGTCGCCGGGCACCGGGGACTGGCTGTTGAAGTGCGACTGGAAGCCGACGCAGTCGATGGGCACGCCGCGCTGCTTGAAGTCGGCGACCATGTTGTAGACGGCGTTGCTCTTCGCGTTGACGCCGTCGGTGTTGTAGTCGTTGTAGCAGAGCGTGGCGCTGGGGTCGGCGGCCCGCGCGGCGCGGAACGCCTCCTCGATATAGCCGTTGCCCAGGCGCTGTTGGAAGGGCGAGTTGCGGCGGGCGCCGCTGGAGCCGTCCTCGAACGCCTCGTTGACCACGTCCCAGGAGTCGATCTGGCCTCGGTAGCGGCCCATCACCTGGGAGATGTGGTCGTTCATCGCGGTGCGCAGTTCGTTGGTGCCCAGACCGCCGACCCAGCCGGGGAGTTGGGAGTGCCAGACGAGGGTGTGCCCGCGCAGCGACATGCCCTGGCCGCGCGCGTGGTTCACGATCCGGTCGGCGTTGCCGAAGTTGAACTGCCCCCGGTTGGGCTGGAGCGCGTCCCACTTCATCTCGTTCTCGGCGGTGGCGCTGTTGAACTCGCGGTTGAGGGTGGCGGTGTAGTCGGACTCGGAGAGGCGGTTGGCGGCGACGGCGGTGCCGAAGTACCGCCCCTGTTCGGCCGCGGCGGCGCCCAGCGTGCTGGCGGCGTGGGCGGTGCCGGACAGGGCGACCACTCCGGTGGCCGAGAGCAGGACGACGGCACTGCCGGCGATCGCCCTGCGGACGGCCAGCCGCCAGCGCGAGGGTCTCTGCTCATGTGCGAACTCGTTGATCATCGCGGTCCCTTCATCACAGGCCGGACGGGCGGACGCGTCGTCCGGAGGGGCGAGATCTGCTGCGGCTCTCAGGGCAGCACGCCGTCTCCCGAAGGCGGCGGAGAGCGACGGTGCCATGGCAATCGGCAACGATCGTGGAAGTAATATGCGCCCACCCTGAGGGGCCGTCAAGAGAAGTTCCCGAAACTTTCCGGATCAACTTGCCGGACTCCGTACCCAGTTGACCGGCGAAGATCCACTGGTCACCGTCACCCGAGGGCGGGAAAGCAGCCGAAATATTTCGGAACACCTCTGGAAGCTTTTCGGAAACGGCTCTCGGTCATGACAGACGCCGCGTCCCGCCGTCACAGGACGGCGGGACGCGGCGCAGGAAGGGGCCGTTCAGACCGCCGGCGCCAGCAGCGCCGCGACCGCTCGGGCCGGTTCCGGATGGCGGGCCAACAGCTCGCCGGCTGGGTCGGCTCCCGGCAGCGGCTGCCACTCCCCCGACGCCCCGACGAGGGCGGCCACCGACGAGCAGGACTCGGGGTGCGCCGCCAGCAGCTCGGCGACCGCGCGGTTCACCGGGGCCGCCGGCGCCTCAACGGCCGACTCCGCCGCCGGGGCGTCCCACGGCGGTATCCAGGCGTCCACCCCGGCGAGCGTGCCGGGGAAGGTGCGGCCCGCCTCCCGCACCAGCACCGGCACCAGCTCGCCCGCCTCCTTGCGCAGCGTGCTGATCAGCTGGGGCAGCCAGGGCAGCAGCGTCGCGTCCGGCAGCCGGGCGAACGCCTTGGAGAGCAGCTCCACCACGAACGGAGCCAGGGTGGGGACCGCCTCAAGGGCCTGGATGAACCCGCTCAGATAGCGCGGGAACGCCGGCACCACCAGCGGGTTGGCGAGGAGTTCGTCGCACCGGGCGCGCAGCTCGGCCGTCGAGATCAGATCGAGACGGGCCATCGCCGCCCAGAGCAGGGCCACCTTGTCCGGTGCGCTCGGATGTGACTGCCGTACCGCCAGCTCCAGTTGGGTGCGTTCGCAGCCGAGCGAGAGCGCGAAGCTCTCCATCCCGAAGAGGAAGCCCAACATGGCGCCCACCTGCCGTGGCCCGGCCTCGTCGTCGGCGAACGCGGTCGGCAGCAGGGTGCAGTAGTGCGCGTAGCCGCCGGTGACGAAGGCCTCCGCCCACGGGGGCGGCCCCTCGTCGGTGGCGCGGTAGTGCGTCAGCAGCCGCCTGATGCCGCGCAGCACCCGGGGCGCCCCGTCCACGGTGCGTTCGGCGGCCAGCAGCTCCACCGCCCGGGTGCCGAGGTCGTTCCCGAGCCGGGGGCTGTCCAGATAGAGGAGGGCCTCCTCGACCGCGTCCAGCGCGGTGGCCGCCGTGGCGTCGGGGGCCCGCACGGCGTCCCGCAGCCGACGTTCCAGGACCTGCTCGATGGTGACGCCCTCGTAGCCGAGCTGCACCAGGGCCCGCTGGTCGCGGCCGAGGGTGAGATCCCAGCTCTCCTGGATGGACCGCTCCCCCAGCGCCCGGGCGCCCATGATCGGGCGGACCACATCGCCGAGCAGGCGGCGCAGCATCCACAGCAGATCGGAACAGGGCGCCAACTCCGGGTTCTGCCGGAGGTCGAGCAGCGCCCGCTGCTGGGTGCGCGCGGTGAGATTGAGCCCCAGCGGCGCCAGCCGGTCCAGCACGTCCCTGGCCAGCGGCGGCAGCGCGTCATAGCCGACGGAACCCACCCGGTCGCCGCCGAGCAGGATCTCGCAGAGCCGACGCACATCGCGGCGGCCGGGCACGCGGTCCTTCTCGATGCAGGTGACCGCCGCGTCCTCGAAGTCGTACGGGGTAGGCCTGGCCCGCCCGCGCATCCCGGCCAGCAGGATGGACGTCTCGAAGATGGCGATCGCGTCAGCGGTGCTGGCGAGGTAGCGGTTGCGGCGGGCCAGCCGGACGATGTCCACACACCAGCCGAGCAGTTCGTCCTCGTCGAGGACATGGGGCTCGGGTGCGGACTGGAGGAAGCCCGACAGCCGGTCGGTGACGGACTCCCGTCCGGCGGCCGGCGCGGCCTTCGCGGCGCCCGCGCCCTTGGCGGCGCGTTTCTTCGCGGTCTTGCGGCCGTCGAGCCGGAACGGCTTGAGGCGGCTTCGACCGAGCGTCCGCCGCCAGCTCGCCGCCGCGATGGACACCGCCCCCGGGGCGAGACCGAACTGGGCCTCGATCGCGGAGTGGCTGGACGGGATCAGCCCGTACCGCCAGGAGGTGCCCGTGCGGGGGGAGATCGGGAACGGCTCGGCCTCGGACGCCAGGCCGAACTGTTCGACCCGGCTGGCCGCGTGGAAGGCGCCGCAGACGTAGAGGCAGCGCTCGGGGTCGGCGCCCGAGGCGGCGAGGTGCTCCCGCATCCGCGTCCACATGTAGCGCTCGCGGTCCTCGTCGACCGCCAACCGGGCGTGCCGCTCGGGGCGCAGCCGCCTGAAGAGGCTGCCGATCATCACCATCACCTGGCGGTAGGTGGTGTAGTCGGCGCCGGCCAGCGGCTGTTCGACGTACTGGTCCCACCACTCGGACCAGTGCCTGACCTTGCCGTGGTGGAGCAGGTACTCCTCCAGCTCGGCGAACCCGGGCCGCAGATCGCCGATCTCGATGCCGACGGCGTCGCCGTGCAGCGCCCCCTCCTCCGGATCCGAGGGTTCCTCGGCGCCCGGGGCCGGCTCCGGGGCCTTGACGTCCTGCGGCGGGCGGCTCCACTGGAAGACATGGTCCGTCGAGCGGTCGACCAACACCAGCTCCACGCCCGGGGTCTCCAGGGCGTAGGCGATCGCCTGGTACTCGGCCGACGCCTCGGTGAGGGGCGCCACCACGCTCAGCGGCGCCCACTGGGCGGGGAAACCGTCGATCTCGGTGGCGAACGCCTGGAGCGCGACGGGGAGTTGGCAGTTGTGCAGCTCGTCGACGAGCGGGCGCAGGTCCTCGCACAGCTCCAGGTAGACGACCTGGGGCCGCTTCTCCCGCAGCCGGCGGACCATGGCGAGCGCCGAGGCGGGCGAGTGGTGGCAGACCGGGAAGATCTCCAACTCCTCGCGCAGCGCCCGGTCCACGTCCTCGACCATGCCGGCGAGGATGTCGGGCACCGCGTCCCCGTGGCCGGCGAACTCCACGGCCGCCTCGCGCAGCCGTTCGCTCAACGCGGCGAACGGGCCGGTGGCCTCGGCGTCCACGCCGTCCTCGCTTCCGCCTGTGCGTTCCTGGACGATCTCGCTCACGACAGGGTCGCTATCGCCTCGCGGCCACCGTTGAGGAAGTCCTCCCAGGGGCCGCCCTGGTCCTTCTCGCCGCGCGGCTCCACTACGCCGTGCCAGAACTTGTTGAGAATGGCCAGGTCCTCGGGGCTGCGGCGGGCCAGCGAGCTGACCAGCGAGCCGGCCAGGGTGCCGGCGCCGAGGACCCGGTCGCCGAAGAACTGGCTGTGCAGGATGGCGTCCTCAAGGACGCCGATCTGCTCGGCGGTGGAGAGGGCCGACTCCAGCTTCTCGTCGTCGCTGGCGGCCGAGGCCGAGGCGGCGCGCAGATCGGCGAAGCTCTGCAACAGGATGTCGAGCAGCGAGGGCGGCACCTCAAGGTCGATCTGGTGTCGGCGCAGCAGCTCCCTGGTGCGGAAGCGCACGATCTCCGCCTCGCTGCGCTTGTTGGTGACCACCGGGATGCGGACGAAGTTGAACCGCCGCTTGAGCGCGGACGACAGGTCGTTGACCCCCCGGTCGCGGCTGTTCGCGGTGGCGATGATGGAGAATCCCGGCTCGGCGAAGACGATGTTCTCAGGGGTCTCCCCGTCTCCGTCTCCCAGCTCGGGGATGGAGACGTACTTCTCGGAGAGGATCGAGATCAGCGCGTCCTGGACGTCGCTGGTGGCCCTCGTCAGCTCCTCGAAGCGGCCGATCACGCCACGTTCCATCGCCGTCATGATCGGTGAGGGGATCATCGACTGCCGGGACTGGCCCTTGGCGATCACCATCGACACGTTCCAGGCGTACTTGATGTGGTCCTCGGTGGTGCCGGCGGTGCCCTGGACGACGAGGGTGGAGTTGCGGGAGATGGCCGCCGAGAGGAGCTCGGCCAGCCAGCTCTTGCCCGTCCCCGGATCGCCGATCAACAGCAGCCCGCGGTCCGATGCCAGGGTGACGATGGCGCGTTCGACGAACGCCCGGTCGCCGAACCACTTCTGCGGGATCTCCCGCTCCAGCCCGTCGGCGCGCTCGGAGCCGAGGATGAACAGGCGCACCATGCGCGGGCTGAGCCGCCAGGAGAACGGCTTGGGCCCGTCGTCGACGGACTCCAGCCAGTCGAGCTCGTCGGCGTACTTGGCCTCGGCCGGGGCGCGGAGCATGTTGTCGGTCATCTGTCGTCTCCTAGGCGAGAAAGTTCTTGAGTTCGAACACGAGCTTGCGGATATGCCCGGAGATCACCGGGGTGCCCTGCTCCTTGAGGCGCTGACGGAACGTCGGGTTGACACTGGCGCGACCGGAGCTGTTGACGGAGCCGACCGGGATCAGCCGCACGCCGGAGCGGTGGACCGACTGGAAGTCGGTGAGCAGGGCCGGGTTGTCGTAGAAGTCGGAGATCCACACCAGCACCGTGTTGCCTGGCTCGGCGATCTTCGGCCGGGCCAGCTCCATCGCGACGGTGCCGTTGGTGCCGCCGCCCAGCCGGGTGCGGAGCAGCACCTCGAACGGGTCGTGCACCCAGGGCGTCAGATCCAGCGCGCGGGTGTCGTAGGCGACGAGATGCACATCGACCTTGGGCAGCCCGGCGAAGATCGAGGCCAGGATGGTGCAGTTGACCATCGCGTCGACCATGGACCCGGACTGGTCCACCACCACGATCAGCCGGGAGGGGGTGGTCCGCCGCGCGCTGTGCCGGTAGAACAGCTGGTCCACATAGAGCCGTTCGTCCTCCGGGCTCCAGTTGGTGAGGTTCTTCCAGATGGTGCGCTGGATGTCCAGGTTGCGGAAGACGCGCTTGGGCGGGACGGAGCGGTCGATGCTGCCGACGGTGGTCCGCTCGACCTGGGTGCGCAGCACCTCGGCCACCTCGTCGACGAATCGGCGGATCAGCGCCTTGGCGTTGGCCAGCGCGACACCCGAGAGGTTGTCCTTGTCGTGCAGCAGCTGCTCGATCAGCGACATGCTCGGGGTGAGCATCGCCGCCCGCGCCGAGTCGGCCAGCACCTCGCGCAGGCGCATCCGCTTGACGAGGTCGGCCTCAAGACCGGAGAGGATGCCGGACAGCTCGGCCGGGTCGGCGCCGCCGAGGGCGCCCCGGCACCAGGCCGCGTCCTGCTGCCAGCTCGCCAGCTGACCCGCCGTCACCGAACCCGAGCCGGTGGCGAAGGCGTTGAGCAGCAGCTTGGAGACCAGGGCCGCGCGGCGCACCGAGAGCTCCGGG
Organism: Streptomyces profundus; assembly: GCF_020740535.1. Classification (NCBI taxonomy): domain Bacteria; kingdom Bacillati; phylum Actinomycetota; class Actinomycetes; order Kitasatosporales; family Streptomycetaceae; genus Streptomyces; species Streptomyces profundus. Next base: position 6,986,275 of record NZ_CP082362.1, on the reverse strand, counting down.
TCCTCCGGACCCTCCGGCGCGTCGGCGTGCTCGGGGAGCACCTGGCGGAAGGCGTCCCCCAGCTCGGGGAAGCGCTGCACCAGGTTGTCCACGGACGTACCCGGGTCGAGCAGTGCGGGCGGCAGCCCGAGGTCGTCGACGACGGCCACGCTTGACTGCTCCAGGCTCGGCTGTTCGCCGGCGTCGAAGAGACGGGCCAGCATCCGCCAGTAGAGGACCTGCCGGCGGTTCTCGGCGGCCGAGGCTGCCGAGGCGGCCGGGGCATCGGACGCGGCGGAGGCCGTGGGCGGGGCTTCGGGGCCCTCGGTCGGGTGGTTCTCTGCCTGGGTCATGAGCGCAGCAACCGTCCCGCCCGCTCGCGCAGCACGGCGACCGCGTCGCCCGTCCTGGCCTCGGCCTTGGCGATCTTGGGGTCGGTTGGGCCGAGCGCCCAGTCGCCGTTGTGCGCCTCGACCCGCTGGCGTTTCACGGTGGCGCGCACCGCGAGCGGGCGCAGCGTCCAGCCGCGGTCCCAGCCCAGCAGGCCGATCACCTCCGATGAGGCGCCCACGAGTTGGCGGGTCAACGGGCCGCTGCTCGGCAGCTGGTCGAGGGCGAGCGGGAGAGCGTGCCCGTCGAGGTGAAGGGTGTCGCCCTTGACGGTGTACCCCTCCAGCAGCACCGGCTCGGCCAGCCGCACCGGATGGCGGTCCAGCGGCGGCACGGGCGCGGCGAGCGCGTCCGGGAGTCCGGCCCTGGCGGTGACGAACGGGTCGGCGGGCTCGCCGGGACGCGCGCGGTCGTCGTGCCAGCGCAGGTCGCCGCCGGCGTGCAGCGGCATCTCGGCGATCTCCAGCGCGCGGCGCTCGGCGAGCGCCCCCAGCAGCACCGGATGCCGGTGCAGCACCCGCCAGACGGCGGGGCCGACGATGGTGTCGACCTTGGCCGCGCCGACCCCGACCCGCACCAGCCGCGTCGGCGCCTCGCCGCCCTGCTCCAGCAGGGCGTGCACCACGACCTGCACGCTGGTGCCGTGCTCGTGGATCTCCGTGCCCAGCGGCAGCAGGCGGCCCGTGACCGGCGCCGCCTCCGCGTCGTCGGGCGCCCACGGGCCCGGCTGGGAGAGCAGCAGGGCGCGGGACCACAGATCGGACCAGCGGCGGACGGGGAGGCGTTCGGCCGTGGCCAGCGGGCCGAGGGCGTGCAGCTCGGCGGCGAGGCCGTCCACCAGAACGGCCAGCCGGCGCGTCGCCGGCTCGTCCCACAGGGCCTCGACCAGCGGGTCGACCGACGAGACCAGATCGTCCCCGACGCCGCGCCAGCCGACCAGGGCCAGCTCCCGCAGCCAGGAGCGCGCTCCGGCCAGCCTCGGCTCGGCCAGCCGAGCGCCGTCCGCCGCCTCGGGCCAGGGCTCCCTGGCGCGGCCCAACGCCGCGTCCAGGGAGGCGAGTCGGGCGTCGTGCACGGCGCCGAGCAGGGCGGTCCTGGCCCCGGCTACGGCGGCGAGATGCTCGTCCGTGGCCGAGCCGGCAGCGGTCTTCTCCACCGCCTCGGCGACGGCCGGGCCGAGCGGCGAGGCGGCCACGGCGCCCGCCAGCGCGGTCAGCGCCGCGGCGCGGTCGGCGCCCAGCCGGGCGAAGCCCTCCACCAGGGCCTCGTCGCAGCCGGTCACCACGGCCATGGCCGCGTCGACGCCGTCGGGCTCCTGGCCCAGCAGCTCGGCGAGTTGGATACCGAACATCAGCCGGCCACCGCCCCCGCCGCCGGGAACCACGCCATCTCCGGCACCGGCGCCGTGCTGTCCGGCCGTTCCAGATAGGCGAGATGGCGCAGGAACCGGCTGAAGACGGCGCCGGCCGGGACGCCCGTCGGCCCGGCCCGCAGCCCCCCGAGCACGCCGTCGTTCTCGCCGACCTCGACGCCGAGATAGCGGGCCACGCGCTCCACGCCGTACTGGATCTCGGCCTCCTTGACCAGCGCCTGGAGGTGCTTGCAGGGGTAACGGGAAAGCCCGCCGCACGGCCGGTTGTTGTTGGTGCCGCAGCTGAGGCCGTGGCTGTGCGCGGCGATCGCCGAGACATAGACCCGGGCGATGTCCGAGCCGCTCGACACCACGCCCTGCAACCGCCCCTCGGCCAGCTCGACGAAGGGCACCTTCGCCAACTTGCGGGAGCGCACGGGCGGTACCACCCGCACCGTGCCGCGTTCCTCCCACGCGGTTGTGTCCGCGTTCACGATCATCGACCTCCAGCTCGCACCTGACGCCTCAACGGGAGGACCACCCGGGAAACGGCATGCCTGACACCCCGACTGACGTGGGGGAACACAGGGTTGACCGCCTCGAAGCGAGACCGTGGGCCTCGTTCGGTGATCCGAGAGACAGCATGGTGCACCCCACTGACAATCCCCGTTCGCCCCGCCCCTCCCCGGCCCCCGCCCAGGGCCCCGGCCGCGCCTGGGATGTGGGCGGTCCAACCCGGGCGACGGCGATCCGAACGAGAACGGGACCGGTACGCACCCGTGACATGGGCGCGCCGATGTGAAGGTTCCGCGACCATAGAATCACCAGCCGTAGGGGTGGGACACAACGAAAGACGGGGGATGCTCATGCGTCGGGTTCGGAGGGGGCCGAGACGCGCGACGGCACTGGCCGCCGGCCTGCTGGCGGTCGCGCTCGCCGGCTGTGGGACGTCGGACGCCGAGGAGGAGCCGCGCAAGGCCGGGGAGTCGCCCCGGGGTGACACCGCGGAGGACCCGGAGGAAGACGGCGACGAGCCCGAGGAAGACGACGACGAGACGGGCGGCGTCGGCGCGCTGCCGGACGCGTACGACTTCACGCCCGACCCCGACCTGCTGCCGACCACGGCGGCGGAGGCCAGGGCCCTCATGGAGGGCGCGCATGTGGAGCCGGACATCTGGTGGCCCGGGCTCGCCCCCGACGACCCTCACGAGGTCGCCGGCACCTGGACGGTGTTGGGCGACGACTGCGACTGGTCGCGTGCCGAGCTGCCGGACGGGGTGCTCGACTCGCTCACCCGCCGCTACCAGCTGCCGGCCACCGACGACCTGGGGCAGGCGCTGGCGACCGTCACCGTCTCGGCGCACCGCGACGACGCGGGTGCCGACGCCGAGATGGCCGCCACGTTGGACGAGAGCTACCGCTGCCCCGACCAGGAACTCGGCGACGGGCAGCGGCTGTCGGGGCTGATGTCGCTTGAGTACCCGGAGGAGGAGGTGCTCAACGCGGACGCCTCGCTCTTCGAGATGGGGCAGTGGACCGGGCCCGACAGCCCGGTGCCCTACTCCTATCTGTGGGTGAAGTCCCGGATCGGCCCGGTCACCGCGTCCGTCGCCGTCAAGGGCGGCCCGGGGCACGAGGACATGGAGCTGATGCGGATGGCGGCCGAGGGCCTGGCCCGGGTGCTGTACCAGATCGAGCTGGAGCTGACGTGACGGGGAACGGCACGGGCCCCTCGGGCGCGGCGTCGGGGGGCGGCGCCTGATGCGTCCCCTCCGTCCCGCCGATCCCGCGTGGGTCGGCCGCTACCGGTGCCTCGGCCGGCTGGGGGCCGGCGGGATGGGCACCGTGCTGCTGGCGCGCGGCACGGACGGCACGCTGGTCGCCATCAAGCTGATCCGTCCGGAGTTCGCCGACGAGCCGTCGTTCCGGCGGCGGTTCCGCCGCGAGGTGGCGGCGGCCCGTCAGGTCACCAACCGCTGGGCCGTGCCGGTGGTCGCGGCCGACACGGAGGCCGAAGCGCCCTGGCTCGCCACGGAGTTCGTACCGGGGCCCGCGCTCGACGAGACGGTCGCCGCCACCGGCGCGCTGCCCGAGCCGAGCGTGCGGACGCTGGGCCTGCGGCTGGCCGAGGCGCTGGACGCGGTGCACACCGCGGGTCTTGTGCACCGCGATGTCAAACCGGGCAATGTGCTGCTCGCGCCCGACGGGCCCCGGCTGATCGACTTCGGCATCGCCAGGGCCCTGGACGACACGGTGCTCACCGCGACGGACGCGGTGATCGGCTCACCCGGCTTCCTCTCCCCCGAACAGGCCGCCGGGCGGCCGGTCGGGCCGCCGAGCGACGTGTTCTCGCTGGGGTGTGTGCTGGCCTTCGCGGCCAGCGGGCGGCGCCCGTTCGGCGGCGGCCCGGTGGCCTCGGTGCTCTACCGCACCGTGCACAACGAGCCCGATCTCGGCGAGCTGGCCGGCCCGCTGCGGGAGTTGCTCTCGCGTTGCCTGGCCAAGGACGCCTCGGCCCGGCCGACGACCGGGGAGCTTCGGAACGCCTGGCACGACGCGGGCGCGGCGGCCGGCGGCTGGCTGCCGGGGCCGGTCACCCATCTGATAGCCGAGCGCTCCGCCGGCATGCTGTCCCTGCCGCCGATCGAGCCGACGCAGGTGCCGCACGGCGCGGTGGGGAGCGAGGAGACCACGACGGCCGCCAGGGGCGGCACGCCGTACCCGCCGTCGGGCACGTTCGGGCCGCCCCACCAGGGGCCAGGACGGACCAGGCGCCGCGCGCTGCTGGCGCTGCTCGGCGGGGGCCTGGGGCTGGCCGGGGTCGGCGGCGGGGTGCTGTGGTGGAACGGCAGGAGCGCGTCCGGCACCGCTGACGGCGCCGACCCGCCGGAGCTGGCCGCCTTGACGGTCGCCTTCCAGGCGGACCTGGGCGGCCCGCTCGCCGAGGTGGCCGACGGCCAACTGCGCGGCGCCGAGGTGGCGGTGGCCCGGCACAACGCGGACGAGCAGCGCTCCTTCGACCTGGTGCTGCGCGCCGTCGACGACGGCGGCTCAGCCGACGAGGCGGCGCGGGTCGCGGAACGCCTCGCCTCGGACGACGCGGTGGTCGCCGTCGTCGCGGCGACCTCCCCCGCGGCCACCAGGGCGCTGATGGACCCCTACACGCGGGCGCGCAAGTCGGTGGTCACCGTGACGGACGGCTCGGGCGGGAACCTCAACTCCGTCTACACGATGGCCCGTCCGATCGACGCGCTGCAACTGCGGCCGATCGTGGCGCTGTTGACCTCGGGCGCGGTGGACGGCCCCGTGGTGCTGGTGGACGACGGCAGCGACTACAGCTGGGAGATCACCCGCAGCGCCAGGACGGGGCTGCTGGGCGGCGGCCCCGAGGTGATCCCGGAGCGGGCGCGGGGCGGGGACGCCGAACTGCGGGACGCCGCGCGGCGGATCGCCGGCCACGCGCCGGGCGCCGTGCTCTTCGGGGGCGGCTGGGAGTCGGCCGCCGTGTTCGCCGGCCTGCTCGCCGAGGCCGGGTACGGGGGCCTGTGCCTCGGCACCCAGGCGATGCACGATCCCCGGTTCGCCGAGTCCGCGGGCCGGTCGGCCGATGGCTGGCTGGTGGTCTCCACCGTGACGGACGCGCTGGCCGCGCCGTCCGCCCGGGAGTTCAGCGAGGCGTTCCAGGAGCACCACGGCGAGCCGCCGCCGCCCTTCGCGGCCGAGGGCTATGACGTGATCGACGTTCTGGCGCGTTGCGTCGAGGAGTTGGGCACGGAGTCGGTGGACCACCGGGACGTGGTGGAGGTGCTGCGGCTGACGGTCCATCAGGGAGCGGCCAAGCAGTACGCGTTCGAGGAGGAGAACGGCCTGTTCGTCGGCGACGGCGTCTTCTTCTACCAGGTGGCGGACGGCGCGTTCCGCTTCCTCGGCACCGAGGTCCCCGACGACATCTGACCGCGAACTCCCCTTCGGGGAGCGCCAGTTGGGAGTGGCGTTACATCATGAGACGATCCCCGCTGTCCGTTGCGACGTCCCGTCGGGGCCTGTTCGGCCTGGCCGGTCTGGCGCTGGTCGCCACGGCTTGCGGCGGCGGCTCCGACACCCCGGACGAGCGGCCCACCGCCCCCGGCAGCCCGCTGTGGACCTTCGCGCCGCACGGGGCGGCGTCGGCCGCGCCCGCCGCCCCGGCCGGCGACACCGTCTATGTGGCGCGCGCCGGGGCCGCCGTGTACGCGCTCGACACGCGGGACGGCTCCGCCCGCTGGGAGTCGGCCACCGGAACGAGCGCCAGCCGCCCCGCGTTGGCCGACGACCTGCTGGTGACGGGGCTCGGCGGGGGCGATCTGGTGGCGCTTGACGCCGCCGACGGGGCGGAGCGCTGGCGGGTGCCGACGTCGGGGATGGGCGTCTTCTCGGCGCCGGCCGTGGCCGATGGCGTCGCCTACGTCGGCGGCCTGGACGGGGTGGTACGCGCCGTGGAGGTGGCGGGCGGCGCCGAGGTGTGGACGGTGGCCACGGACGGGCAGTTCTTCGCCGACCCCCGGCTCAGGGACGGCGCGGTCCATCTGGGCGGCGGCGACGGCCTGTTGTCGGCCTGGGACACCGCCGACGGGACGGAACGCTGGGCGTTGGACACCGGCGAGGGCGTGGTCTCGACGGTCGCGTTCGTCGGCGATCTGGTGTGCGCGGGCACGGCGGCCGGCCGGGTGCACGCGGTGGAGGCGCGCTCCGGCGAGCGGCGGTGGACGGCCGATGTCTCCGGGCAGGTGATCGGTCCGGTCGCCGCCGAAGGGCTGTTGCTGGTGCCCTGCGCCGCCGGCCGCCGCCTGTACGCCCTGGACGGCGCGAGCGGCGAGGAGCGCTGGCAGGCGACGGTGACCGGCGACCTGCTGCCCCTCGCAGTGCACGGGGACACCGTCTACTATCCGGCCGAGCCCCGCCTGCTGGTGGCGGCCGAGCTGGCCACCGGGGCGGTGCGCTGGGAGTACGAGATCGGCACGGCCGACGCCCCGGGCGAGCACGTGCTGCACCTCGCGGCCTCGGACGACACCCTCTACGCGGGCACCGACCAGGCCACCGTCATCGCCCTCACCCGCTGAACGCACCCCCTCTCACCCGGCCGTCGGCGCCAGCGCGATCGGGTTGCCGAGCGCGGCCATCGCCCCCGAGGGATGGCGCACCTCGACGCGGACGAACTCCGCGCCGTCCGGCGGGATCCGGGCCGTCACCGCGCCGGCGCCCGTCGCCGGCAGCGCCGCGCGGTGCGCCTCGCCGAGCGCGGTGTGGAAGCCGACCGTGCCGGCGGGCACGCCGCGCACCTCGGCGCGCGCGGTGACATGACCCGCCCCGACGACCAGCCGTTCGCCGATGTCGGCGCGGCGACCGGCGGCGCCGGCCGTGAACGTCAGCTCGACCGAGGTGGATCCGGCGATCCAGCTGTGGCCCGCCCGCAGGCCGGCGAGGATCGCCTCGACGGTCAGCTCCCCGGCCCGCACCACGGTGTGGGGGATGCCGAGCTGGTCCACCAGGTGCGTGTCGCTGCTGCCGATCGCCGGCCGCCACCGCCCCCTGGGCACCTCCTCGGCGAGGGCGCGCGTCCAGTCGGCGAGCGCCGCCTCGTTGTCGGCGTTCCACGGGCGGTCGGATGACCACAGCCCGTTCCACACCTCGACCGCGTCGAACGCCTGGAGCGGGAAGCGCAGGGTGCCGGTGGGGTAGGGCGCGTGCGGGTGGGCGGCCACGGCCAGCCCGCCGGCGTCGGTGACCTCCCGCAGCCGGCGGGCGAGCGTCCCGTCCGCGACGCCGTGCCGCCAGTCGATCAGCCGGCCCTGCGGGAGGCCGAGCGCCAGCCAGTGGCCGTCGTCCGTGGTGACCTCCTCGCCGAGGACCACCAGCAGGTCCTCGGCGGCGAGCCGGGCCCAGGGGGCGTGCGCCTCGGCGGTGTTGTGCTCGGTGGTCGCGAGGAAGTCGAGCCCCAGGGCGCGGGCGTCGGCGGCGAGCCGCTCGGGCGTCAACGCGCCGTCCGAGTACACCGAGTGGACGTGGCAGTCGCCGCGATACCAGCCGGGCCCCGCGCTCGTCTCCGTCATGTCGGGGAAACGGGCCCGGTCCGCCGCGCGTTCCCCGGGTGGGCTCAGTGGACGATGGAGACGATCAGGGCCGCTGCCTCGGCGAGCCCGCGCTCGCCCGTGACGCGGGCGTGGGCGAGGGCCGTGGCCGGGTCGATGGACCGGGCGCAGAGCCGCCAGGCGATCTCCGCCTCCCACTCCACCGTGGCCGTCGGCGGGCCGGCGGGTGGGAGCGCGAGGGACCAGCCCCGGTCGGTGGCGGTCACGGTCCACACCCCGCCGGCGGGGCCGGGGACCCGCACGCTCAGCTGGGTGCGGCCGGCGCCCGGCCGGTGGGTGCGGAGGGTGTGCGGCAGCGCGCGCAGCAGGGTGTCCAACACGACGGCGGCGACGGTCGGTTCCGGATCGGTCCGCTGTCCGACGGCGTGCCGGATCTGCTGCCGGTGGATCCAGTACTCGGTGAGCTCCCTGGCGCAGTCCAGCCAGGCGGGCGCCGGATCGGCGCCCGCCCAGGAGACGGCGACGGCCGGCGCGTGCGGGTCCGCCCGCCGGAACCGGGCGACGACCTGGGGCGCGGCCCGCTCCAGGGCGTCGACCAGCGCGGGTGGGGTGAGGTCGGCGTGCGCGTCGATCCACTCCTGGTTGCCCCGGTGGATCCAGGCTTCCAGCGTCTCGCCCGGTGCCCGGACACGGTCCAGCGGCTGCCCCCGAAGGCCGTGCCCCAGGCGGCCATGGAGATCGCCGAGCAGATGCGCGGCGAGGTCCCGCACCGTCCACCCCGGCACCGCGGGTGCCCGCCACGCGGTAGCCGGCAGCGCGCGCAACATGCGGCAGAGCTCGGCCAGTTCGGGCGCCAGCAGGGGGCGGGCGTCGATGGGCGGGCCCAGCCAGGTCGGGTCGTCCATGGCGGCAGCCTGCCAGCCGCCCGGCGGCGCGGGCAGCCGAATTACGGCCCTCGACAATTGGCTGGCCCTCGGCCGCCGGCCGGCCCTACCCTCGCGGGATGCCCAGCACATCGCACGATGAACTGATCGCCGCCGCCGAGGCGGTCCTGTCCCGCCATACGGTCGAGGGGAGGCTCTTCGGCGACGTCGGCGCCGCGCTGGTGACCGAGGCGGGGAGTGTGTACACCGGGGTCTGCGTCGACACCGGTTCGGGCACGGGCTTCTGTGCCGAACTGGCCGCCATCGCCGCGATGGTCACCGCGCGCGAGTACCGGATCGCCAAGGTGGTGGCGGTGTGGCGCGACGAAGGGGGGCCGCTCCATGTCCTACCGCCCTGCGGGCGCTGCCGGGAGTTCCTGCGCCAGATCGACCCGGGCAACCTGGACACCGAGGTCGTGCTCGGCCGCCGGGAGTCGGCCCCGCTGCGGGAGCTGCTGCCCGCCCACGCCTGGCCCGCGCCGCTCGACTGAGCCACAGCCGGCCGACGCCGTGCTGCCGCACGCCTCTTCGCCGCCGACGCCCGGACGGGCGTCGGCGGCGATGGGCGGCGTGGCCCCAGCGGCGCGGCTACGCGGCGCGGCCGTGGGCGACGCGGGAGCGGCGGGCCACCGAGTCGAGCATCACCGCCACCGCCAGGACCAGGCCGGTGATGATGAAGCGGAAGGACGAGTCCAGATCCAGCAGGGTCAGCCCGTTGGAGATCGACTGGATCACCAGGATGCCCAGCAGCGCGGCGAAGGCGCTGCCCCGGCCGCCGAAGAGGCTGGTGCCGCCGATCACCGCCGCGGCGATCGCGTTGAGGTTGATATCGCCGCCGCCACTTGACTGGTTGGCCGCCGCCAGGCGGGCGGCGGCCACCATGCCGCCGAGCGCGGCCAACGAGGAGCAGAGCACGAACACCGAGGTGTAGACGCGCCGCACGTTGATGCCGGCCCGGCGGGCGGCCTCCGCGTTGCCGCCGACCGCGAACACGGAACGGCCCCAGGAGGTGCGGGTGAGCGCGTAGTTGAGCACCAGCACGAGGACGACAAAGCTGACGAAGAGCCAGCCGACGCCGCGCGCCCGGTTGAGATACCAGACGGCGAAGCCGAGCCCGACCAGCACGCTCGCACTGCGCGCCACCAGCAGCGTGGTGGAGCGGGCGGAGAGGCCGGCGGCGCGGCGGGTCCTGGCCAGGCCGTGGCCGGTGGCGAAGAGCCAGCCGGCGGCCAGCACCACCAGCGCGTAGGACAACCACTCGGGTACGAAGGCGAGTTGCGCGAAGTGCACCAGATCGGAGTCGAACGGCAGGTTGATCGCCCCGGTGTCGCCGAGCAGCCAGAGCTGGAGCCCGAGGAAGCTGAGCAGCCCCGCCAGGGTGGCGACGAAGCTGGGCACACCGAGCCGGGTGACCATCTGCGCGTAGAGCCAGCCGATCACCGCGCCGGCGCCGATCGCCGCCGCCATCGAGAGCGGCAGCGGCCAGCCCTCCCGGACGAAGGTGACGGCGGTGAGCGCGGCGGCCAGCCCGCTGACCGAGCCGACCGAGAGGTCGATCTGCCCCACCAGCAGCACACACACCACGCCCAGCGCGATGATGCCGACCGAGGCGCTCTCCATCAGCAGGTTCACCAGGTTGGCGCTGGAGAGGAAGACGGAGTTCAGGGACTGGAAGACGACGGCGATCACCACCAGGCCCAGGACGATCGGCAGCGCGCCGAGATCGCCGGAGCGTATCCGGTCCCAGACGCCCCTCAGCACCGGCTTGATGCCCTCGCCCTTGCGCAGCCGTTCGTCCAACAGGTCGAGCGGCGCCGCCGCCTGGGCGGCCTTGACGTCACTCATCGCCCGGTCGCTCCTTTCGGTTTCTGCGGCGGGACACCACGTTGTCGCTCGCCCCGATCATGGCCGCGACGATCTCCTCGGACGAGGCGGTCGCGGCGTCGAAGACCCCGTTGTTGCGGCCGAGGCGCAGCACGGCGACCCGGTCGGCGACGGCGCGGACGTCCTCCATGTTGTGGCTGATCATGATCACGCCGAGGCCGCGCTCGCGGAGGCGTTCGATCAGGTTGAGCACCTCGGCGGTCTGGGCCACGCCCAGCGCGGCGGTCGGCTCGTCAAGGACGATCACCTTGGGGTCGCCGAGCAGCGAGCGGGCGATGGCCACGGTCTGCCGCTGCCCGCCGGAGAGCGAGGCGACCGGGACGCGGACCGTGGGGATCTTGGCGGACAGCTGCCGCAGCAGCTCCCAGGACCTGATCTCCATGGTGACCTCGTCCAGCCGGCCCCGGCGCAACTCCCGGCCGAGGAAGAGGTTCTGGACGACGTTGAGGTTCTCGCAGAGCGCGAGGTCCTGGAAGACGGTCGCGATGCCGAGGTCGTGTGCGTCGGCCGGGCTGGTGATGGTCACCTGGCGCTCGCCGAAGGCGATCGACCCGCTGTCCGCGCGGTGTACGCCGGCGAGCACCTTGACCAGGGTGGACTTGCCCGCGCCGTTGTCGCCGACCACGGCGACGACCTCGCCGGCGGAGACCTCGAGATCCACCTCGGTGAGCGCGGCGACCGCGCCGAAGTTCTTGGCGATGCCGCGTAGCGCCAGGATCGGCCGGGTGGCCGTCGCCGCCGCTTCGTCTGTGGCCTGGGCCGTCATCACTCCTCCCAGACGATGCCGGCCTCGGTGCAGGCATCCGCGTACTCGGGGGTGCACACCTCGGAGGCGTCCATCTGGTCGGACTCGGCGAGCACCTCGGGCAGGTTCTCCAGAGTGACCACGGTGGGTTCGAAGAGCTGGGAGGGGGTGTCGAACAGCTCGACCTCCCCCTCGGGGGTCTCGCCCTGGACGAACTGCCAGGCCACCTCGGCCGCCGCCTCGGCGACGATCTTGATGGGCTTGGAGATGGTGTTGTACTGGTAGCCGGCGACGATGCGTTGGGCGGCGGCGACCTCGAAGTCGTTGCCCGTGACCGGCGGGATCGTCGCGCCGGCGGCCTGGAAGGCGGCGATGGACGCGCCCCCCGTGCCGTCATTGGCCGCGACCACGCCGGCTATCGCGTCGTCGAACCTGTTGATCTGGCCGGCCACCCAGTCCTGCGCGTCCGCCGGCTGCCAGCCGGGGGTGTCGAACTCGGCGAGGAGTTCGTAGCCGCTGGCGTCGATCGCGTTGTGGATGCCCTGCTTGATCAGGCCGGCGGCGGCGTCCGTCGGGGAGCCGTTGACCTGGAGCAGGCCGCCATCGGCGCCCGTCTCGTCGAGGTGGTCGACCAGCGACTGGCCGATGGACTCGCCGATCGCCTCGTTGTCGAAGGATATGTAGTAGTCCGCCGGGGTGCTGGAGATCGGCCGGTCGTAGGCGATCACCGGCACGCCCTGGGAACGGGAGGCGTTGACGACGCTGGCCGCCGCGTCGGAGTCGACCGGGTCGATCACGATCACGTCGGCGCCCTGCGCCAGCGCCGAGTTGGCCTGTTCCTGCTGACGGGAGGCGTCGGCGTTGGCGTTCTGGTAGATGACGTCGCAGCCCGCGCAGAGTTCCTGGATCTTCGCCTCGAACAGCGGGGCGTCGTACATCTCGTAGCGGGGCGAGGCGATGTCGGGCATCAGGAACGCGATCTTGGCGTTGTCGCCGCCACCACCGCCACCGCCCTCCTCCGACTCGGACGAGCAGGCGGTCGCCGTGGTCACGGCGAAGACGGCGGTGAGGGAGAGGGCGAGGAATCGTCGGCTCACGGTGCTTTCCTTTCAGGCCAGCAGTATGCGGTTGAGCGACAGCAGGGAGGCGGGCCTGGACGCGTCGTCGGGCAGCCGGAGTTCGGTGACCGCGACGTTGTCGAGGCGGGGGAAGATCCGCCGGTACTCGGCGACCGGCAGGCCCAGCAGGGCGCAGAGCGCCAGGCGGAGCCCGGTGCTGTGCGCCACGACCAACACGGTGCTCTCCGGGTGCCGTTCGGCGATCGAGCGCAGCGCGGCACTGACCCGCGCCGCGGCCTCGGCCGGCGGTTCGGCCCCGGGGAACGGATGCGCGGCCGGATCGTCGAGGAACCGGCGCACGCGTTCGGGATCGGCCTCGGCCCTGGTACGTCCCTCCAGTTCGCCGAAGTCCACCTCCCGCAGTTCTGGTACCCGCTGGAGCTCGACGCCGACCGCCAGGGCGGCCGGCTCGGCGGTGCGGACCGCGCGGCGCAACGCCGAGCTCACCACGGCGTCCACACCGGCGGCCTTCGCCCCCGAGGCCAGCGTCTCGACCTGCCGCAGCCCGCGTTCGGTGAGGTCGGGGTCGCTGCGCGAGCCGGCGTAGCGGTTCTCGTGGTGCCAGACCGTCTCGGCGTGGCGGGCGAGCAGCAGCCGGCCCCTCATGACGCCGCCAGCACGGCCGGGTTGGCGCAGTTCAGCGGCGGCTCGCCGCGCAGCCAGCGCCCGGCCTCGGCCGCGACCAGGCGCGCGGCGCGCCGGGCGACCGCCCGGCTGGCGCCGGCCAGATGCGGGGTGAGCACCACGTTCGAGGCGCGGCGCAACGGGTGGTCGGCGGCGAGGGGTTCGTCGTCGTAGACGTCGAGCCCGGCGGCGAAGAGCTGCCCCTCGGCGAGTGCTTCGGCCAGCGCGGTGTAGTCGAGCAGCGCGCCCCTGGCGCAGTTGACCAGCACCGAGCCCCTCGGCATCGCGGCCAGTTCGGCGGCGCCGATCAACCCCCTGGTCTCCTCGGTGAGTCGGGCGTGCAGCGACACCACGTGCGAGGCGGCGAGGAGCTCGTCCAGGGGCACCGCCCTGGTGCCGTCGGGCAGGGTCGCCGGGTCGGCGTAGGGGTCGGCGATCAGCACCTCGGCGCCGAGCGCGACCAGCGCCCTGGCGACCCGGGCGCCGATGGCACCGCCCCCGACCAGGCCGACGGTGCTCCCGGAGATCTCCAACCCGGTGGCCTGGTAGGCGTAGAGCCCGCTGTCCCAACGGCCGGCGCGCATGCTGTCGTGCGCCTCGGGGACGCGGCGCATCGCGGCCAGCATCAGCGCCAGGGTGTGCTCGGCGGTCGACTCGGCGTTCCGCCCGGGGGCGTAGGTGACCCGCACGCCGTGCCGGGTGGCGGCGGCCAGATCGGCGTTCACGGGGCCGCCCCTGGAGACGGCGAACAGTTCGAGATCGGGGCTGGCGGCGAGGACCCGCTCGGTGAGCGGCCCCATCTGGGTCAGGCAGACCCGTGCCCCGGCGAGCGCCTCGATCATCTCCTCCTCGGAGCCCGACGCCTCGTTGACCTCGGCCACCGGGCCGAACGGCACGTGCGGCCACGGGAGTTCCAGCTCGCGCACCCGCCAGGCCGAGGCGCCGCCCTCCGCGTGCAGCGCCTCGACCAGCAGCCGGTTGAGCACGAAGTCGTCGCCGGCGACGAGTGCGGGGATCGGTTGGTTCACGGTCGGTCTGTTTCCTTTCCTGCGGACGGCTGTCTGCTTCTCCGGGGGCTCCGGTGCTCTGCCTCTGCCCCGAGGGTCAGCCCGGGTGCTCGGCGAGTCGCGGATCGAGCCAACCTCGGGCGGCGAGGGCGTCCACGAAGGCGTGGTAGCCCGGCAGCAGCGCGGCGGTGCGATCGGGGTCGGGTTGCAGGGTGCGGCGCACCCGCACCAGGCGTCGGGCGGCGAGCGGGATGTCGCCGGAGACGGCACCGGCGGCGAGCACCGCCATGCCGAGCGCCGGCTCGGGGTTGTCCGGGAGCCAGACGGGGACGCCGAGCATGTCGCACCGCAGCTGGTTCCACCAGTCGTTGCGGGCCCCCCCGCCGGTGAAGGCGACCGGTCCGCCCACGTCGGCCCCCGCCTGCGCGAGCAGCGCGAACGAGAGCCGCTCGACATGGGCGACCCCGGTGCAGACGGCGGCGAACACGGTGGCGGCGTCCCCGTCGGCCGCCAGCGGCCCGTCCCCCAGGAAGCCGCGCGCGGTCGGCAACACGAAGGGGAAGCGTTCGCCCTCGCCGACCAGCGGGTAGCAGACGGGCACCTTCGTCACGCGGGCGGCCTCGCTGGTCAGCGCGGCCAGGTCGGCGTCGGGGAAGAGCGCGCGCACCGCGCCGGCGCCGGTGCTGGAGGCGCCGCCTGGCAGCCACAGATCGCCGTGCGGCGCCCGGTGCGAGTAGACGGCGCCCGTCGGGTCGTGGGGCAGCGCCGCGCTGACGCCCTTGAACGCCAGGGTGGTGCCGAGGACCGCGTTCCACTGCCCGATGTCCAGTGCGCCGGCGGCGAGTTGGGCCGCGCAGCCGTCCGTCATGCCGGCGATCACGGGGGTGCCGACCGGGAGCCCGGTGATCTCGGCGGCCTCGGCGGCGACGGTGCCGAGCGTGCTCCCGGGACGGACCACCGCCGGCAGCGTCGCCGGATCGAGGCGCAGCGCGTCCAGGATCGCCGCCGGCCAGCCGCCGGCGATCAGGTCGTAGCCGGTCTTCAGCGCGTGGCTGGAGTCGCTGGCGACGGGATGGCCGACGAGCCGGGCGGCGATCACGTCCGGCTGGTGCGCCAGCCGCGCGCCCCCGGTCAGCTGGCCCGTCTCGCGCCACCAGAGCAGCTTGGGCAGCGCCCACGCCGGCTGCATCCGATAGCCGAGGCGCGACCACAGGACGGCGCCGGCCTCCTGGGCCTCGGCGGCCAGCGCCCCGGCGCGGGTGTCGTCGTACATCATCCCCGGGGTGCGGGGGGTGCCGTCGGCGTCGGTGAGCAGCACGGTGCCCGAGGTGGCGCAGACGGCGAGCGCGCCGACGGGCCGGCCCGCCAGGGCGGCGGTCAGCTCGGCCAGTGCCTCGGCGGTCAGCCGCCACCAGGCGGCGGGGTCCTGCTCGTGGCGCGGCCCGTCGCGCCGTCCGGTCAACGGCCGGGAGGCGGCGGCGACCTGGCGTCCCTCGCCGTCGACGGCCAGCGCCCGCACGCTCTGCGTGCCCAGGTCGACGCCGATCCACAGGGGCTCAGCCATGGGTGCGCCAATCGCTCCAGCGGGTGGCGGCCAGTTCCCTGGTGGCCAGGAACTCGGCGTGCTCGCGGTCGTGCAGGGCGCGGGTCGCCGGATCGGGTTCGAAGCGCCTTCGGGTGCGGACCAGCGCGTCGGCCGCCGTGGTGAGGTCGGGGTGGTCGCCGAGCAGCGTCAGCGCGAAGAGCAGCGCGCCCTTCGCCCCGACCTGGGTGTCCTCGGTGCGCACCGTGGGAACTCCCGTGACGTCGGCGATCAGTTGGCACCACAGCTCACTGGCGGCCCCGCCCCCGCACAGGCCCAGTTCGAGGGGCCGGTGCGGCGCGGCCTCAAGACAGTCCCTGATCACATGGGCAAGGCCCTCCAGCACGGCGCGGGCCAGATGTTCCCTGCCATGCGCGAAGGCCATGCCGGTGACCAGTCCACTGGCCGCCGGGTCCAGAAACGGTGCTCGCTCGCCCGCCGGGGAGAGATAGGGCAGCACCCGCAGCCCCTCCGCGCCGGGTGCGACCCGCGAGGCCAGCGCGGACAGTTCGGTGTGGTCGGCCAGGCCCAGCAACTCGACCAGCCAGTCCAGTACGCCGGTGCCGGCCAGGGTCGGGTAGGCGCGCATCAGCAGCCCGGGCATCCCGAAGTCCAGGGTGAGGCCCGAGGGTTCGCCGTCCGGGTCGGGAGCGTCGATCATCGTCTCGGTGCAGAGCGTGGTGCCCAGCACGCAGGTGGCCTGCCCGGGCGTGGTGGTGCCGGTGCCCAGCGCCGTGGAGACGATGTCGTAGGGGGCGAGCACCACGGGGGTGCCGGCGGGGACGCCGAGCAGCTCGGCGGCCTCGGCCGTGACCGCGGCGGTGCGCTCGTCGCCGGTGAGCAACGGCGGGAGCAGGCCCCGGCGGTGGGTCAGCCCGTACTGGTCGAGCAGCTCGTCCGAGTAGGCGCGGGTGCGGAGGTCCAGCCAGGGCGCCGACGCCTCGGACGCCTCGATGCCCAGCACCCCGGTGAGCCGCAGGAACAGCCAGCCGCCGCAGGTCAACACGGCGTGCGCGCGGTCGAGCGCCGCCGGCTCCTCGGCGTCGAGCGCCCGCAGGATCGCGTTGGGGAGGCCGGCGTTGGTGAGCGAGGCGTTGATCCGGAAGGCCGACTCCAGGGTGCCGTCCGCGCCCCAGTCGCGCACCACGTCGGCGGCGCGGCCGTCGTTCCAGAGGACGGCGGGGCGCACCGGGCGGTGGGCGTCGTCGACCAGCCAGGCTCCGTCGCCCTGGGCGGTGAGGGCCAGAAACCGCACCGGCCGTGCCACCTGACGGACCGCGTCGCGCACGGTCCCGACGACCGCCCGCCAGACCTCGTCCATGTCCTGCTCGGCCAGGGTCCGCCGGGGATGGTGCACCGCGGTGTCCCTTCTGGTCACCGCGAGTTCCCGTCCGTCGGCGTCGAACACCACCGCCTTGATCACGGTGGTGCCGGCGTCCACGCACACCGCGATCGGTCCGTCCACAGTCACCTGCCGCGCCCCTTCCTGGCCTCGCCCGAAGTGAGGCGTATTACAGGCAGGGGCTCCAGAATTTCGCAACTTTTAACATTGATCTTGATCGCGTGGCGCGACGAGATCCGCGAATCCGCAGGTGGGTACGGGTGTTGACCACGTTGGTCCGATCGGCCAACCGGATTAACTTCACATGACTTCGCAGTCTCAGGTGCCGCGCACCACATCGACCCGGGCGCCGCGCGCCCGCAGCCCACGGACCGTCAGGTCGGGTGTGCGCTCGTCCACCACCACCCGGTCGAGGTCGGCTATGCCCACCAGGCGGTGCTGCGCCCTGCGGTCGAACTTGGTGTGGTCGATCAGCGCGACGGTCCGCGCGGCCGAGGCGATCAGCGCGCGCCGGGTGATCATCGTGCCAAGCGACTGGAGGTAGCAGAACCCGTCGGCCACCGCCGTCGTGGAGAGGAACAGCACGTCGGGCCGCAGCTCGGCGGCGGCCTCGGCGGTGGCCCGGCCGAGGAACGAGTCGTAGGAGGCGTCATAGCGACCGCCCAGGCCGATCAGCTCGATGCCCGGCTGGGCGGCCAACGCCCGGATCACCGGCAGGAAGTGGGTGACCACCGTCAGCGGGGCGCGCTGCGGCAACAGCCGCGCCAGCATCAGCGAGGTGGTGCTGTCGTCCAGCGCGACCACCTGCCCGGGCTCCACCTCGGTGGCGAGCACCTCGCGCGCGATGGCCGACTTGGCCTCCACCTGCGCCTGCATCCGGTGTTCCAGATCGCCGTGGAAGGTGGTGGTCGGCGCGCTGGTCGCGCCGCCGCGCACCTTGTGCAGGAAGCCGCGCTTCTCCAGCTCGTCCAGATCCCGGTGGACCGTCATGATGCTGACGCCGTACTCCCTGGCCAGCACGTCCACCCGCACGAACCCCGCCTCGGCGACCTGCCGCCGCATGGCCACCCGGCGCAACTCGGGATTGCGCCGCGCGCCGTCGGCGGTGAGGGGATCACTGACCACGCCCCCAGCATCGCACGCCGCCGCGGGCGGCCGGCGGGCCGCGGCGCGCGCTGGCGCCGCCCCGTTCAGTCGCGGTCCCGGCCGGTGAGCCGGGCGAGCGCGGTCGCGACGGCGCCGCTGATGGCCCCGACGACCACCCCGGTGAACACACCGCTGATGACGGCGAACACCCGCAGGATCACGGTCTGGAGCCCGGGGTCGAGGTCGCTCAGATTGCCGCCCAGGCGTGGCGGTCCGTCGTCGAAGGCGCTGTTCCAGAGCAGTTGGTGCCCCAGCGCCAGCAACACCCCGTAGGTGGCGCCGACGGCGAGCAGGGTCATCAGCGGGGCGCGCACCCGGGCGATCAGCACCACCGCGATCCAGACGGCCGGCGGGAGGAAGACCAACAGCGCGTTGAGCGCGGTGCCCTCGTCCAGGATGTCGAGGTCGTGCAGGACCACGCGCGGGGTGGCCAGCAGCGCCAGGGCGAGCACGGCCAGCGGGGAGAGGCCGATCGTCCGGCGCGCCCCGGGGGAGGATTGGGTGAACTGGTTGAACATGGTCGCACGCTAGGCGGGGCCGCCGGAGGGGCGCGTCCGCCGCCGGGCGTCGGCCGCTACGTCGAGCGGCGACATCTCCGGTCGCCGGGTGTCGATCCCCGTTGTCAGTGCCGCGTTCTAGCATGCCGCCATGCCGTACCGCCGAAACCGCCCGTGGGCCGCGCCGCCGCCCTGGGGAGCCGACCTGCTCTGGGGCGTGGGGGTCGCCGCCGTGGTGTCGTTGGTGATCTCGGCGGAGCAGGGCGGGCGTCAACAGGCGGACGCCACCGCCTATGTGTGGGCGGTCGGCCTCGGCGCGCTGATGCTGGCCCGCCGCAGCCATCCCCGGGTCGTGCTGGCGGCCACCTCGCTCGGCATGTGCGCCTACTACGCGGCGGGCTATCCGGCGATCGGCCTCGCGGTTCCGCTGGCCGGGGCGCTGTTCTCGGCGACGGCCGTTGGGCGGTTGGGCGCCGCCCTGGTCACCGGGGTCGCGATGAGCGCGATCTCGTTGTTCTTCCGGCTGTTGGAGGGGCAGGATCCGTCGTTCGTCGTCGGCTACGACCTGGTGGGGCATGTGGCGCTGATGGTGGCGGCCATCGCCTGCGGCGACAGCGTGCACAGCCGGCGCGCCGCGCAGGAACAGCAGGCCAGGATCGCGGAGTTGACGGCGCAGCGGCAGGTCGAGGAGGCGGAGCACCGGGCGCACGCCGACCGGCTGGCCATCGCCAGGGATCTGCACGACTCGCTGGGCCACAGCGTCGCGGTGATATCGCTGCACAGCGATGTGGCCCTTGAGGCGCTGGACCGGGACCGGGGCGCGGCGGTGTCGGCGCTCGGCACGATACGGGAGACCACCGGGGGCACCCTGCGCGAACTGCGCCGCACCGTCGCGCTGTTGCGCGCGCACGGCGCGCCCGCGCCCGCGCCGCCCTCGTTCTCCCGGGTCGCGGTGCTCACCTCGGGGGCGGAGGCGGCGGGTCTTGACGTGGTGCTGGACATCGCGGTGGACGGGCCGCTGCCGGCGGCGGTCGACGAGGCCGCCTATCGAATAGCCCAGGAGGCCGTCACCAATGTGGTGCGCCACGCCGCCACGGCGAGCATGTTGACGTTGACGGCCAGAATCACGGAGGCGGGGCTGACGTTGCGCGTCGCCGACGACGGCGGGGCGGCGGCCGGGGCGGCGCCGGCCGGGCACGGGCACGGGATCGTCGGGATGTCCGAGCGGGCGCGCGCGCTGGGCGGCTGGCTGCGGGCGCGCGCCGAGCCGGAGGGGTTCGTGGTGTTCGCGCTGCTTCCGCTGGGGCTGCCCCGATGATCCGGGTGGTGGTCGTGGACGACCAGGATCTGGTGCGGGCCGGGCTGCGGGCCCTCCTGGAGCACGAGGCGGACATCCAGGTGGTGGGCGAGGCGGGCGAGGGCCGCGCCGCGCTGGCGCGGGTGGGCGCGCTCCGCCCGGACGTGGTGCTGATGGACCTGCGGATGCCGGTGCTCGACGGGGCGTCAGCGACGGCCGCGCTGCGCGACGCCGGCCTGCTGGAGCGCAGCCGTGTCCTGGTGTTGACCACGTTCGACGAGGACGAGGAGATCCTGGCGGCGGTGGCCGCCGGCGCGGCCGGCTATCTGCTGAAGGACATCGCGGCGGCCGACCTGCGCCGCGCCGTGCGGATCGTGGCGGCCGGCGACAACCTGCTCGCCCCCGCCGTGACCCGCCGGGTCATGGAACGGCTGGCCCGGCTCCCCCCGCCGCCCGAGCCGCCCCCGGCGCTCGCCTCGCTCACCGCGCGCGAACGCGCTGTCCTCGTCCGCCTCGGCCACGGCGAGACCAACGCGGAGATCGGCCGCGCGCTGCACATCAGCCCGGCCACCGCCCGCACCTACGTGAGCCGGATCATCGCGAAGCTACAGGCCAGGGACCGCACCCAGCTGGCGGTGATCGCCAACCGCTCGGGGCTGGTCGACGACCGCTCAGACTCGGCCGGTTGACGAGGGGGTGACGCCGGCGCTCGCTCCCGGCTCTATGTGCGATTCGCACGCTCGGAGGCGTGCGCTCCCCCGCCGCCCCGCACCCCCGAAACCCATTCTCCGTAATCATCCGACCACCCACCGTGACAACGGTGCCCTATCGTGCTGCCCCGAAAGGCCCCAGGAAACAGGCGAGAAGCAACGTTGGGAAGGTGAGCGCGATGCGCGCCGTCGTGATGGAGAAGTTCGGTGGCCCGGAGGTCTTGCGCCTGGCCGAGGTGCCGGATCTGGAGCCACGGGTCGCGCACGAGGTGCTCAGGGTGACCAGGGCCGGCGTCAACTGGGCCGATGTGCACACCAGAACGGACTCCTATCTCGCCCCGATGACGCTGCCGTGCGTTCCCGGCAACGAGGTGGTGGGCAGGGCACCCGACGGCCGCAGGTTGCTCGCGCTCACCCGGGGCGGCGGGTACGCGGAGCAGGCGCACGCGCACCGGCGGGTGTCCTGGGAGATCCCCGACGACATCAGCGACGACCAGGCGCTGCCGCTGGCGCTTCAGGGGCAGGCGGCCTGGCACCTCCTCTTCACCGTGGCCAGGTTGCAGCCCGGCGAGAGCGTGCTGATCCCGGCGGCGGCCGGCGGGGTCGGTTCAATGGCGGTGCAGTTGGCGCGGGCGGCCGGGGCCCGCGTGGTGGCCCTCGCCAGCACCGAGGAGAAGCGCCAACTCGCCCTGGATCTGGGCGCGGAGGCCGCGGTGGACTCCACAGCTGACGACCTCGCGGAGCGGGTCGTCGAGGTGGCGGGCGGGCCGGTCCGGGTCGCCCTGGAGATGACCGGCGGACGGGTGCTGCGTCAGACGCTGGGCGCGCTGGCGCCACGGGGTCGGGTCGCGGTCTACGGCTATGTCGGCGGGCAGCTGGCGGATCTGCCGACCCGGCTGCTGATGGAGAAGTCGATCACCGTCTCCGGCTTCTGGCTGCCCCATCTGTACGGGGACCGCGCCGCGTTGTCCGCCGGCGTCGAGGCGCTGTTCCACGCGGTCCGCACCGGCGCGCTCCGCCCGGTGACCGGCGGCCTCTACCCGCTGGCCGAGGCCGCGGCGGCGCACAGTGCCCTGGCCACCCGCACCCATCTGGGCAAACTCGCCCTCAGCACGGCGGCCTGAGGCCCCGTCCCCGGGGCGGGTTGGTCCGGGGACGGGGCCCTCAGGCTGGCGCGGGCGGTCAGGCGTCCTTGACGGTGAAGCCGGCGCGGAGGAGGACGTCGTCCCTGGAGGACGGGCCGACGAGCAGCTCGAAGGCTCCGGGCTCCACGGTGCGGCGGCCCCTCGCGTCCACCAGGCTGCAGTCGGCGACGGGGAGTTCGAGGGGGACCACGGTGGACTCGCCGGGCGCGAGCGACACCTGGCGGTACCCCTTCAGCTCCTTCTCGGCCCAGGTCACCGACGTGACGGTGTCGCTCACATAGAGCTGGACCGTCTCCCGAACCGGCCGGGCGCCGGCGTTGCGGACGGTGACCCGCGCGCGCACCGTTTCGTCGCTCTCCAGAACCGGCGTCAGCACCTCCAGATCGTCGTACTCGACGGTGGTGTAGCTGAGGCCCTCACCGAACGCGAACGCCGGGCTCTGCGTCAGATCGGCGTAGCGGGTGCCGTGCTGCCCGCGCACCTGGTTGTAGTAGGTGGGCTGCTGGCCCACGTGCCGGGCGAACGAGACGGGCAGCCGGCCGCTGGGCTCGATCAGGCCGAGCGCCAGCTCGGCGACCGCGCGACCGCCGCGCATCCCGGGGTTGGCGGCGTAGATCAGCGCCGATGCCTCCAACGCCGAGGCGGGCAGCACCAGCGGCTTGGAACTGATCACCACGACGACCAGCGGCTTGCCCGTCGCGGCCAGGGCGTCGAGCAACGCGACCTGGCCGCCGACGAGTTCCAGCGTGGCCGTGGAGCGGCCCTCGCCGATCAGCTCGATCCGGTCGCCGACGACGGCCACCACGTGGTCGGCGGCCTCGGCGGCGGCGACGGCCCCGGCGATCAGCCGCTCGTCCGGCTCGGCCGGGATCACCACGTCGGGGCGGGGCTGCCCGTCGGGGAAGAACGCGCCCTCCGGGTCGGCGCCGACGTCGAGGATCTCGGCGCCTGGCGCGTGGGTGATGGTCCAGTCGGCCGGGGCCTGGTCGCGGAAGCCGTCCAGCACGGTCTGGATCATCCCGCGCGGGTGGCCGTCGGGCAGCCAGTCGGTCTGCCCCGAGGCGCCGGCCCAGTCGCCGAGTTGGGCGTGCGGGTCGTCGGCGTTGGGGCCGATCACGGCCACGGTGCGCGGCCGGCCGTCCGGCGGGGTGGCCGCGCGGCCCGTCTCGTCCGCGGTGAGCCCACCGGCCAGCGGGAGGACCCCGTCGTTGCGGAGCAGCACCAGGGAACGGCGGGCCACGTCGAGGTTGACGGCGGCGTGCTCGTCGATGCCGATGACCTCGGCCTGGCGGCCCGGCTCGGGGTGGCGCGGGTTCTCGAAGAGGCCGAGCTCGAACTTGAGGGTGAGGATGCGGGCCACGGCGGCGTCGAGATCGGCCTCGTCCAGGAGCCCCTCGGCCACCGCACGCTGGGCGCCGTCGAAGAACTGCGGCGTGGTCATCACCATGTCGTTGCCGGCGCGCACCGCCGCCGCGGCGGCCTGGGTGTGGTCGGCGTAGACATGCTGCTCCCAGACCATCCGGCCGACGTTGTCCCAGTCGGTGACCAGCGTGCCCGTGTAGTCCCACTCGCCGCGCAGCACGTCGTTGAGGAGCCAGTCGTTCACGGTGATCGGCACCCCGTCGATGGACTGGTAGCCGAGCATGAAGGTGCGGCAGCCCTCGCGCGCGACGCGCTCGAAGGGCGGCAGGAACCAGGAGCGGAGCTTGCGCTGGCTGAGGTCGGCCTCGCTGGCGTCCCGCCCGCCCTGGGTCTCGGAGTAGCCGGCGAAGTGCTTGGCGCAGGCCAGGATCGCGGTGGGGTCGGTCAGCCCCTCGCCCTGGTAGCCGCGGACCATCGCGGAGGCGAACTCGCCGATCAGGAACGGGTCCTCGCCGAAGGTCTCGCTGACCCGGCCCCAACGCAGGTCGCGGGTGATGCACAGCACCGGCGAGAACGTCCAGTGGATGCCGGTCGCGGCGACCTCCACGGCGGTGACCCGGGCGGCCCGCTCGATCAGCGCCGGGTCCCAGGTGGCGGCCATCCCCAGCTGGGTGGGGAAGATCGTCGCGCCCTCCCAGAAGGAGTGCCCGTGAATGCAGTCCTCGGCGACCAGCAGCGGGATGCGCAGCCGGGTGCGCCCCACCAGATCGGCGGCTTCCAGCACCCGTTCGGGGGAGACATGCAGGATCGAACCGACGTGCATCTCCTCGACATGCTCCCGCACCCCCTCCTTGCCGTTGAGCTGCAGCATCTGCCCGACCTTCTCCGGCAGGGTCATCCGGCCGAGGAGGTCGGCGACGCGCTCGGCGACAGGCAGCGCGGGGTCGAGGTAGGGCAGAGGGGAGTTCACGAGATTCCTTTCCCAAGGCGAAGCAGACGGGGCACTCAGGCGCGCGGGTTCACCGCGCGGACGGGTGGATACAGCCACCGGGCGGAGCGCCCGCCCCGCATCCGCCCCGCCAGCCCCCGCGAGGACGGCACGTCCTCGCCACGAGCGGCTTCGGCCCTCGGCCACGCCCCGTCGGGCGAGCGCCTCGCGTTGTGTGTCGGGCAGGATGCACGGTGACTCCGGTTCGCTGGTGAGGCAATCTGGCTGGTGAAGCGCTCCCAAAGAACGCTAGCACTGAAAACTTCCGTATGGAGGTTTTGCCGGTTCCGGGACTACTCTGCCCCCATGGATGAGCCGCCAGGGACCTCGAACGGATCGCCTCGCCGTGGCCCTTACGCCAAGGGCATCGAACGTCGCCGGGAGATCCTGGCCCGGGCGATCGAGGTCTTCACCGAGCGCGGCGCGGAGCGGACGTCACTGCGCGCGATCGGTGACGCCATCGGGGTCTCCCATGCGGCGCTGCGGCACTACTTCGCCTCCCGGGAGCAACTGCTGCTTGAGGTCTACAAGTTCGCCGAACAGCGCTCGTCGGAGGAGGATCCGGAGCCGGCGGGCGGCTCGGTGGTCGGCGTCATGACCCACGCGGCCCGCCGCAACCGCGGGGTCCCGGGGCTGGTCCAGCTGTACTCCACACTGGTGGCCGGCGCGTTGGAGGACGACCACGAGGAGTCCAAGGAGTTCTTCGCCGCCCGCTTCGAGCGGCTCAGGCTGCGGCTGGCCGAACAGGTGGCGGCCGACCAGTCGCGCGGCGACATCCGCCGGGACATCACGCCGGAGGCCGCCGCCGCGCTGGTGATCGCGGCCTCCGACGGCCTACAGATCCAGTGGTTGCTCAACCCGGACATCGACATCGAGGAATCGCTCGACCTTCTGGAGCTGCTGCTCGCCCCGGCGCTGGAGCCGTAGGCCGGCCACGGTTCCGGTTCTCGGCCTCGGCGCCAACCCCCTTCCGGATGGCGGGGGTTGCCAGGATGCTGAGCCTGGCAACTCAGGAACCACCCGTCACTCGAAGGAGGAAACCGATGCCCCCACCACCGGTTACCCGACGTACCGCGCTGGCCCTTCTCGCCACCGCCGCCGGAAGCCTGCCGTTCGTGGCCTCCGGCGCGCTGGCGTCCACGCCCAGGGCCAACCCCACCCGGTTCTATCTCGGTTCCGTGCAATACGACATCGGCGTGGCCAGCGCCGACCCCACCTCGGGAACGCTGTCCGTGGACGCGCTGGTCCCCGGCACCCGCTCCTCGTTCCTCGCCGTCTCGCCGTCGGCCGAGGCGCTGTACTCCGTCAACGGGGACGACGGCGGTCGGCTGGAGGCGTTCGCGCTGGACGCGGACGGCGCCGTCCAGGGCGAGTTGGGCAGCACCTCGGGGCTCGGCGACGGCCCCTGCCACGTCAGCGTCCATCCGGCGGGCGGCCACGCCTTCTCGGCGAACTACAACGACGGCACGGTGACCGTGGTCGCGCTGGCGCCGGACGGCGCCCCGGGGGAGATCACCCAGGTGGTGCGGCACGAGGGGTCCGGCCCCGGCCCGGACCGCCAGGAGGGGCCGCACGCGCACCAGGTGCTGCCGGACCCGGGAGGCGAGCGGCTCTTCGCCGTGGATCTGGGCACCGACTCGGTCTTCGTCTACGCCTTCGACGCCGAGGCCGGCCAACTCGCCCAGGAGCACGAGGCGAAGCTGCCCCCCGGCTCGGGGCCACGGCATATGGCCTTCCATCCCGGCGGGGTGACGGCCTATGTGCTGGGCGAGTTGGACTCCACCCTGACCGCCTGCGGCTACGACTCCGGCACCGGTGCGCTCACCCCTGGCGCCGTGGTCCCGCTGCTCCCCGACGGCACACCGCCCGACGGCAACTCGGCCGCCGAGGTGCTGGTCACCTCCGACGGCCGGTTCGTCTACGCCTCCAACCGGGGCCACGACAGCATCGTCGTCTTCGCGGTCGACGGCGAGGACGAGGCGGAGCCGCGCCTGGTGGGGCACTTCGACAGCGGCGGGGCGACCCCGCGTCATATCTCCCTGGACGCGGACGAGTCCCACCTCTACGTCGCCAACCAGAGCACCGGCGCCGTCGTGGTCCTCGACCGGGACCCGGACGACGGCACGCTGGCCCCCACCGGCGCGGCGCTGGACTTCCCCGGCGTGGAGTGCGTCCTACCGGCCGTCACCGCGTAACGGCGCGCACCGGCACGGACGTCCGGGGCCCCCACCCACCGGCGGGGGCCCCGGACCTCACGGGTCAGCCGGCGGTGATCTCGTAGGAGTGCCCGGCGCGGGCCCGGAGCTCCACCACCCCGTCACTGGCCGCCAGCGTGGTCACCCCGCCGTCCGTCCGGTCCGTGACCGAGCAGCCCCCGGCCACCAGATCGCCGCGCACCCGCAGGACACCGTCCCGGCCGGCGGTGAGCAGGGCCGTCGTCGGCTGCCCGTCCGCCCAGCTGATGTCCACCGTGACGTCGCCGACGGCACGCAGCCCGGTCACCGATCCGTCGGGCCAGCTCCCCGGGAGCGCGGGCAGCAGCTCGACCTCGCCGTGATGGCTCTGCAGCAGCATCTCCGCCACACCCGATGTGGCGCCGAAGTTCCCGTCGATCTGGAACGGCGGGTGGGTGTCCCACAGGTTGGGCAGGGTGGACTGCCTCAGCTGCTCGGCCAACATGGTGTGCGCGTGGTCGCCGTCGCCAAGACGGGCCCAGAAATTGATCTTCCACGCCTTGCTCCAGCCGGTGCCGCCGTCGCCCCTGGCGTTCAACGAGACCTCGGCAGCCGCCGCCTCCGGGCTGCCCGGCGTGATCTGGTTGCCGGGGTGCAGCGCGTAGAGGTGGGAGACATGGCGGTGATCGTTGTTCGGATCGTCCAGATCCTCCTTCCACTCCTGCAACTGTCCCCAGGAGCCGATGCGCAGCCCCGGGTCCGACCCTTCGAGCGCCGTCGCCAGTTGCTGGCGCAGCTCCGGATCCGCGTCCAGGACCTCGGCCGCGGCCAGCGTCGAGGTGAACGCCTCCCGGACGATCTGCTGGGACATCGCGGCGCCCGCCGTGAAGTCACCGTGCTCGGGCGAGTAGCTGGGGCTGACCACCAACAGCCCGTCCCTCGGGTCGGTGTGCAGGTTGTCCAGCCAGAACTCCGACACCTCCTTGAGGATCGGATAGGCCGTGGCGCCCAGGAAACCGGTGTCCTGGGTGAAGCGGTAGTGGTCCCACAGATGCCGGCTGAGCCAGGCGCCGGCCTCCGGGAACCAGAACGAGGTGGCCCAGTCGTGCACTCCGGTGAAGCCATACGGATTGGTCTCGTTGCCCACCACCCAGCCGCGCGACTCGAAGATCTGCCGGGCGGACTCGCGTCCGGGGGCGCGGAGCGCGTCGATGAACTCGTGCAGCGGACCCGTCGTCTCGAAGAGGTTGGTGACATGGGCCGGCCAGTAGTTCATCTGGAGGTTGATGTTGACGTGGTAGTCGGCCGACCACGGCGGCGCGGTCGACTCGTTCCACACCCCTTGCAGGTTCGCCGGCAGCGAGCCGGGACGCGAGGACGCGATCAGCAGATAGCGGCCGTAGGCGAAGAACAGCGCCTCCAACGCCCTGTCCTGCGCGGAACCCCCGCCGCCGTACCCCGCCAGCACGGCGTCCGTGGGCACGTCCGTGGGCATCCGCTGCCCGATGTCGAGCGCCACCCGGTCGAACAGCGCGGTGTAGTCGGCGACATGGGCGTCGCGCAGCTGCTGGTAGCCCTGCCCCGCGGCGGCGTCGACGGCCGAGGTCACCGCGGAGTGCGGATCGTCGCCCCGGTACTCGGGGTAGCTGTCGGCGTAGTCGGTACCGGCGGACAGCACGAACCACGCCGCGTCGGCGCCCGAGACGGTGACGCTGTTCCCGTCCTCACCCCGGCTGCCGCCCTCGGTCAGCACCTGGACCTGCGCCTCGTAGACCAGCCCGTTGTCCTGGAGCGCGCCGCGCACGGTGATCCGGCCGTCGGCCGCGCTCACCTGGGCGCCCTGGTGCGGGCCCTCGTAGGAAAGGGTGAACGAGACCTGTCCGCCCTGGTCCGCCGCGATCCGGCCGACGATCACCCCGGCCGGGTAGGAGGCGAAGTACTCCCGGGTGTGCCGGGCGCCGCCCGCGGTGTAGCCGACCGAGGAGACGGCCTCGGCGATGCTCAGCTCCCGGCGGTAGCCTTCGGGGTTCTCCGGGGTGTCGGGAAAGTCCAGGGTGAGTTCGCCGAAGGTCTGGTAGGCACCGAAGCCGGTCTTCCCCTGTCCGAGCCTGGCCGCGACCTCCTCCGGCGTGGCACCGCCGTTGGCGTCCAACTGCCCCTGGACGTCCGCGATCGCGCCGGGCCTCGGCTCACGCCAGTTGCCGAAGTCGTAACCGGGCGAGCCCGGACCGCCCGTCCACAGCGTCTTCTCGTTGAACTGGAGGCGCTCGGCGGCCACGCCCCCGTAGATCGCCGCGCCCAGCGCGCCGTTCCCGATCGGCAGCGTCTCGCTCTCCCACTCGTTCGCCGGCTCGTCATACCAGAGCGTCAACTCGGGCGACAGCTCAGCGGCCACCGCCGCACCGCCCCCGGCGGAGCCCGTCGCCGTAGCCGACGCCACGGACACACCTCCCACGGCCATAGCCGCCGCACCTCCCATCGCCGTCCTGATGGCGTTCCTACGCGTGATCCCTTGCCTCATCGTGGGCCTCCTGGGGCCAACATGCATGACGGTTGCCAGGGCCTGAGTCAGGCTAGACATCCAATGAAAACTCGGCAAGAGAACCGGCAGAGACCGAGAAAACCACCAACCAGCCCGATCTGACGAGCAGTACATGGGATGTCCTGGAGGCACCTCGAGGCGGCGCGGGCCGGGGGGAGCGTCGCCGAACCGGCCCCGGCGTACCACGCCAGCGCCCCGAGTCGTCGCACTGCTCGGTCTCCGCACGGAAACTGCAACGTTTCTGTCCGGGCACCCCCTTCACAATCAAACTCGACGGGCTTTGTCCCGCCCGGAATTCGAGAAAGACGGGGGGAGAGAGGAACATGCCTGACATCACCATCGTAGGAATGACCAGACTGGCCATGACGATGCCGGTCGAAACGTTTCCACTGCCGTATCACGCGCATCACCGGACATCCTGGATGCGATGCGCCGTGGTCGGCGGCGCTTTCAATATCGGAAGTGCTCTGCGGAGCCTGGGAAGCGATCCCAGGATCTGCACACTGGTCGGAACCGACGAGGCAGGCGAGGTCATTCGCGCCGCGCTGCGCCGGCACGGGCTGGAGGGACGCGGCGTGGCCGACGCGCCGGAGTCGGCGAAGACAGTGATCCTCGTCGAGCCGGACGGGCGCGTGGCCAGAGCCGCCTGGACCTCAGGGGCGTCCCTGGACTACCCGATGGAGCGATTCATCGAGCAGTCCGTGGACGCCGACCTGGTGGTCGTCGCCAGCAACCCCTTCGGCGAGCCCTTCCTGCACACCGCGAAGAACCTGCTGAAGCTGCCCGTCGCCGTGGACCTCCATCTGGCCGCGGACCTGACCGATCCGGAGCAACGCCCCTGGTTCGAAGCGGCCGACGTGCTCTTCTGCAGTCACGAACAGCTCCGGCTCCCGCCCGCGGAGTGGATAGGCGAGGTACTCGACCGCTACCCGGGCTGCCAGTTGGCCGCCGTCGGGCGGGGCGAGCAGGGCTGTGTCATGGGGCTTCGTGACGGACGCCTGGTCGAGATCGACGCCGTCACCCCACGCCCCGTGCGCAGCACCGACGGAGCCGGCGACGCGCTGTTCGCCTCGTTCCTACACGGATGGCTCACCGCCGGCGAACCGGTAGAGGCGCTGGAGTCGGCCGTGCTCTTCGCCGGTTGGAAGATCGGCGCGGACACGGCGGCCGAAGGGTTTCTGACCGCCGGGGAGTTGACCGCACTGCGGAAGGTGTACCCGCTGCGCACGAGGATCAGCTCCTGGCTGCCCGGGACCGGCGACGACGGCTGAGCCGCCGGGCGAGGGCCGCCGGCCGTCGACCGGCCGGGCGGTCCGGCTCCGGCGGCTCGGGCCGGCGCGCGGTATCCCGCGCGCCGGCCGATCGTCACGCCTGCTCAGCGGCGGGGCGAGCCACCCGCTGGGCGTCGGATACGGCGCCGACCTTGGTGTACGCCTCCTCGGCCCGAACGAGGTGTAGACGAGCCGTTTCGTCCTCCTCCAACTCCTCCGCCACCTCGGCGAGCGCCTCATGCACACGTCCGGCCTCGAAGACCGGGCCGACCTCGCTCAGCAGGACCAGCGCCTTCTCCAGGTGGGCGCGCGCCTCCGCCGGCTGCCCGGCCCTGAGGCACGCCTCGCCCATCAGCCGCCGGAGCCGGGCGATCACGCCGTGGTCAGCGGCTGTCGCCTCCATCAGCGTCTCCAGCGCGGAACCGAGCAGGGCGAACGCCCGCTGATGGTCTCCTCGCAGGCTCGCCAGATCCCCCAACTCGGCTTGCCCCCGCGCCACCCCCCGCTTGTCGCCCACCTCACTTCGGAGCTCCACCGCCTCGGTGAGGCACGCGGCGGCCCGTCGCAGGTCACCCAGGTGGCGGTGCGTAAGCCCGACGTAGTGCAACACGTTCCCCTCTCCCCTGCGGTCGTCCAGGGCTCGGCGCAGTGCCAGTGCCTCATCGAGCGCGGTCAGCGCCTCCGCGTGGCGACCGCCTTCGCGAAGGGCGATGCCGAGCCCCATGCGCATCCGCGCCTCACCCAGCGGGTTTCCGATGCGCGCGGCGGCGACGGCACCCCATTCATGACTGGTGATCCAGTCATGGTGGGGGCGCAGATAAGTGAACAACGGCCACATCGCGTCGGCGAGTTGCCATACCACCTCGTCGTACCCCCTTTCCACGGCGAGGCGCTGTGTCGCGATGAGATTGGCGTGCTCCAGGGTGAACCATGCGATTCCCCTGGCGATATCGGGGAACGTCCGCGTGCTTTCCGGTGGGTACGCGTAATGCGGCTCCGGCCGCCGGCGAAGTGGGGAAGCCGCGGCGTCCGCCGCGTTGGCGGTGGCCAGATAGTGGTCCATCATGCGCCGCTCCGTCTCGACGCGCTGCGCCGGCTCGTCCTCCGTCTCGCCGCGCGTCTGAGCGTGCCGATGGATCAGATCGTGGAACCGGTAACGGCCGGCCGAGACCGCTGTCAGCAGGTTCGCCTCGACCAGCGTCGCCAACGAGCCGGACGGATCCCCGACCGCAGGTCCTGACTCGGCTACGGCCAGCGCCAGTTCGGTTTCGAACTCCGGGCCGGGATGCGATCCCAGCCGTCGATAGAGCCGCCTGGCCGCCTCGGGCAGTGCGGCATAGAACTGGTCGAGACTGGTGTCCATGGAGACCTCCTCGGGCGCGTCGGCGGCTGCCGTATGCGGGCTGATCACAAGACTGGCGGCGGTCGCGACGTTCCACCCCGGCCGGCTCGCCAGCAGCGCCGCCCCCACACAGACCGCCAACGGGAAGCGTCCATAGGCCGTCACCAACTCACGTGCGGCGGCGGCGTGCGCCGCGACCCGCTCCTGACCGACGATGCGGCCGAGCAGTTCGAGGGCCGATCCGGTGTCCAGTGGGCCGAGGGGAAGCATCTCGGCGCCGTCCAGCGCCAGTGAGGTGAGCCGCCAACGGCTGGTCACCAGGCATACGCTGCCCGGTGAGGCCGGTATCAGTGGACGGACCTGGGCTGCGGACATCGCGTTGTCGCACAGCACCGCCAGCCGCCGGTCGGCGGTGACCGTCCGGAACAGCACGGTCTGCCCGGCCAGGTCGCCGGGTATGGTCTCGGGTGCCACACCCAACGCGTGCAGAAGGCGGGGCAACACGGTGCTGACGTCGATCGGTTGATGGATGCGGTGGCCCCGGAGGTCGACATAGAGCTGCCCGTCCGGAAAGCGCGCGATGCGGCGATGCAGCCAGGCCAGGGCAAGCGAGGTCTTCCCGACGCCGGGCGGGCCGCTGATCATCACCAGGCCCGGCGCGCCCTCGGCAACGGCTCGCTCGAAGACCGCGTCCAACTTGGCCAGATGCTCTGCACGCCCGGTGAAATGTCGTGGCCGCGGCGACAGTTGGCGCGGCGTTCGGGAGGCGGGAGGCGGTCGATCACCGAAGTACACATCACCATGGATGGCGGTCGCCTGAACGCTGTTGCCGCTGTTCGTGCCAGAAAGGTCGTTGTGGGCGCCTGCCGCCGCCCCAGGTGTCCGACCATCGGAATCCCGCACTCGTGCCCCCCAGAGTGTCCCTGTGATCAACCCCGCGCGCACCGACGCCCACTCCGGCGCGGCACATCACATAGCCCGGACCCTCCTCGTCCAGCGGCCGGGGCCCCGTTCATGCTGCCATTCCAGACCTTCCACACAGCATCGAGGCTGAGTGGGTATTGAGTGGCAGCACATGTGGGCCTCCAGTATGCGCCCTTGGAGCACGGCCCGACCCGTGGCACGGCTCCACAGGGGGGAGGTGGGCGAACCTGTGTTCGCCCGGGCATCCGCGTCGTTGCGGAGTACTGACATAGCCCGGAAGAAGGATGTGCGTCGGCGGCGTGCACCCGGCCGGGCCGGGAGGCGCCATCGCCCGCCAGCCCTCGCATCCCGCGGATCTCGTACCCGAAACCACACCAGCGCCCCCAGGCGGCCGGTCCGCTCGCCCGTGCGGCGACTTACCACTTGGGTCAGGGATGGCCTTCAAGGACTTTCGCACAGCCGAGCGCGTGTCAACCAGAGGGCGTACCCGTGGCACATCCCTCGGAATGGGCGGTGCGGGGCTTCGGTTCTGCGCTCAGTCGGCCGGTGGCGCGGGGATGAGGCGGGTGGTGGCCCGCAGGTCGGGGCTGGCCGTGCGCAGGGCGTCGACCAGGGCGTCGCCGGCGCGCTCCAGCGCGGGGGTGTCCATGGGGCCCAGCGCGTCGAGGACGAAGAGCGCGCGGGCGGTGGTGTCGGTGAGCTGGGTGCGGCGGCACTGGCGCCAGTTCCACCGGCGGCAGGTGACGCCGAGGCCGTCCCGCCAGACCACCTCGCCGGGGTCGGGCGACTCCACCACGGACGCGCCGCCCGCCGTGGTGTCGAAGGTCTCCTCGCCGGTGGCGCGCTCCAGCCGGGGCGCGCCACGGTAGTGGTCGAGGTCCTCCCCGCCGAGGGGCACCACATGGGCGATGGAGATGGCGTTGTAGATGTCCGTGAGGCGGTTGACGCGGGGCAGCCCCGTGGCCAGCCGTCGCAGCAGCGCGTCCGCGCTGGGGCGGGTGCGCTTGGGCTTCGCGCCGGCGGCCCGGAACGCCTCGTGCCAGGCCACGAGATGGGGGTGCTCGCCATGGGGGGTGTCGGCGAAGCGCGCCCTGGCCTCGTTCTCCGCCTCGGCGAGCAGGCGCTCACTGGTCTCGTCGCTGGGGCCGGGGCGCAGCCCGTCGGCGGCGATCAGCAGCGCCCGGTAATCGGGGCGGAGCGCGCCGATCTCGGGAGCCACCGTCGCGGTGGCGAGCCAGGCCGCGAGGTCCTCGGGGGCCTTGAGGTCGTCGGAGTCGAGGGCGGTAGCGGACACGTCACTCCCTGGGCGGCTGGGCGAAGGCGGCGTCAGTCTAGCGACGCACCGCCGCCGGGAAGCTGCCCGTTCACGGGCCGGACCGGGGCCGACGCGGGGAGAGCGGATCGACGTGGCCCGGCGGTGCGGCTATGCTGCCTGCCGTGTCCAGCCCGGAGTCTTCCAGACGCTAGCCACCGGTCCCCCGGTGGCTTCTCGTCGTCTCGCGCCGCCGCGCCCCCGTCAGCCGGGTGCGGGCCAGCGCGGGCTGGGCGTTGCCACCGGCTCGCGGACCCCTGGGTATCTCTCGCCCCTTGGGCCTTTCTCGCACGGTGGCCGCGTGATGTTCCGTCTCCGGATCGACGACCTTCCGTCCTCGCCTGAGCACTCCCCCGCCCGGCCCGCCCGCGCTTCGTGACCGATGTCGCGGCGGGCCGGTCCGGGACGCCGCCGCCGTGTCGATTCTCCTTGTCGATCCACGATGTGGTTGTGGAGTGTTGTCGTGCCATTCGCTGTCTTCCTGCTGGGCCTCGCGGTCTTCGCCCAGGGGACCTCCGAGTTCATGTTGGCCGGGCTGGTACCGGAGATCGCCGCCGACCTGGGGGTGTCCGTCTCCGCCGCCGGCTCGCTGACGTCGGCGTTCGCCGTCGGGATGATCGTGGGGGCGCCCGCCATGGCGCTGCTGAGTCTGCGCTGGTCCCGTCGCGGGGCGCTGTGGACCTTTCTCGCGGTCTTTCTGCTCACCCATGTGCTGGGGGCGTTGACCACCAGCTATCCGCTGCTGTTGGCGACGCGGGTCGTCGGGGCCCTGGCCAACGCCGGTTTCCTGGCCGTGGCGCTGGTCGCAGCGACCGCCATGGTGGCTCCCGATGCCAAGGCGAGGGCCACCGCCATGCTGTTGGGCGGGGTGACGTCCGCCTGTGTGGTGGGGGTGCCCTGTGGTGCGCTGCTGGGTCAACTCTGGGGCTGGCGCGCCGCGTTCTGGGCCGTCGCGCTGGTGTCGGTGCCCGCGTTGCTCGCGATCCCGCGTGCTGTCCCAGCGGGTGCGCCGGAGCCCGCCGCGGTGGCCGGCGCCGGCGCGCGTGACGAGTTGCGCGCCCTGCGGCGTCCCAGGCTGCTGCTGGTGCTGGCCCTTGGCGCGCTGGTGAACGGCGCCACGTTCTGCGCCTTCACCTATCTGGCGCCGCTGGCGACCGAGATCGGGGGCCTGGTCGACGCCTGGGTGCCCGGGGTGCTGGCGCTGTTCGGCCTCGGCTCCTTCGTCGGGGTGACGATCGCCGGGCGACTGGCGGACACCGCCTCCGGCCCGCTGCTGTGGGTCGGCGGGCCGGCTCTGCTGCTGGGCTGGGGAACGCTGGCCCTGACCGCCGGTGAGCCGGCGGCGATGCTTGTCCTGGTGTTCGTCCAGGGCGCGTTGTCCTTCGCCGTGGGCTCGACCCTGATCTCGATGGTGCTCTACGCCGCGGCCGACGCGCCTCGGCTGGCCGGTGGGTTCGCCACCGCCGCGTTCAACGTCGGTGCGGCGTTTGGCCCTTGGGCCGGTGGGCTGGCGCTGGATGCCGGTCTTGGCTATCGCGCGCCGGCCTGGCTGAGCGCGCTGTTGGTGGCGGGGGCCCTGGCCACCGGCGTGGTGGCTGGCGGTGCGCGGCGACGCCGGGCGGGGAGGCCGACGCTCCTGGAGCGGTGAGCCGCCCCGCCCTGGCGAGGCCGCACGGCGCCGGGTGGACCATGATGGGGCTCGGGTGCCGGCGGGTGAGACGGGGGCGTGATGGTCGAGGTCACCTGGCGGGCCGGGCGCGCCGTGCGGGAACTCTGCGCCCGGGCCGACGCGTTGGTCGCGGCGGCTGAGGCCGTGGCGCGGGATCGAACGGGGGCGGACGCCGAGGCGCGGGCGGCGTTGGCGCCGCTCCTGGCGGAGTCGGTGCGGGCGGAGTTGGGCCGCATCCCGGTGTCCCGGCTGCGCGAGGTGACCTCCGGTCGGCTGCGGATCGGCGCCTTCGAGGACGCGGGGTTCGACACGGTCGGCCGGATCGCCGACGCCACCGAGTACCGGCTCCGACGGATTCCCGGCGTGGGCGAGCTGTCGGCGCGGCATGCGAAGGGCGCGGCACGGCAGATCGCCCTCGCCGCGGAGGAGACCGTGACCATCCGGCTGGATATCGAGCGGCGGGACGATCCCGGGCACACGGCCCTGGTGGTCGCGCTGGGGCGGCTGGTCGCCGCCGGGCCGGGGCTGGCTCGCGCGGTGGAGACGGCGGAGCGGGTGGCTCGCGAGGTGGGCGCGCTG
Organism: Streptomyces profundus; assembly: GCF_020740535.1. Lineage (NCBI taxonomy): Bacteria > Bacillati > Actinomycetota > Actinomycetes > Kitasatosporales > Streptomycetaceae > Streptomyces > Streptomyces profundus. Next base: position 6,950,304 of record NZ_CP082362.1, on the reverse strand, counting down.
CTGGCCGACGCGCGCCCGGCGTCCAGCCGGTTGCGCATGGTGGTCGCCGGCCGCCGGGGGCGTGCGGCGGCGCGTGCGGCGCTCCCCCGGCTGGCCACGGCTCTGCGGGACTTCCAGGAGCGGGACGTGCCGACCCTGCTCGCCCAAACCTCGGCCGATCTGCTGCGCCAGCCGCCGTCCGAGGCGGCGGCGTGGCTGGACTTCGCCTCTCGGGCGGCCGAGTACCACACCGCGCTCGGGGAGTTGTCGTCCGCGCCGGGCGCGTGGGAGGCGGCTGAGGGGTTCCTCCCCACGGATGTGGTCGCGCGGGTCCGCCGGCAGCCGCTGGACGACACCCATCGGCGGGTCGCGCTGCGCGGTTACCAGAGCTTCGGTGCCAGGTTCGCGTTGGCGCAGCGACGCGCGATCCTCGGCGACGAGATGGGCCTGGGCAAGACGGTGCAGGCGATCGCGGCGCTCGCCCATCTGCGCGCCGAGGGGGCGCGGCACTTCCTGGTGGTCGCGCCGGCGAGCGTGCTCGTCAACTGGATACGGGAGATCGAGGAGCGCAGCACGCTCCCCGCCTTCCGGCTGCACGGCGCCGAGCGTGAGGCGGGCCGCGCGGAGTGGGCCGAGCACGGCGGGGTCGCCGTCGCCACCTTCGACGGGCTGCGGGCGCTGCCAGGGCCCGAGGCGCCGGGACCCGAGGTGGCCATGCTGGTGGTGGACGAGGCCCATTTCGTCAAGAACCGTGCCGCCCAGCGGTCGTTGGCGGTCGCCGGCTGGACGCGACGGGTGGATCGGGTGCTGTTTCTGACCGGGACTCCGATGGAGAACCGTGTGGAGGAGTTCCGCGAGCTGGTGCGCTACCTGCGGCCCGAGGTGGTGGACGAGGTCCATCAACGCAAGGCCGTCGCGGGGGCGCGGGCGTTCCGCCGGTCCGTGGCGCCGGTCTATCTGCGCCGGAACCAGCGGGACGTGCTGACGGAGCTGCCGGAGCTGGTGCGGGTGGATGAGTGGGAGGAGTTCTCGCCCGGGGACCTGGCGGCCTACCGGGCGGCCGTGGCCCAGGGGAACTTCATGGCCATGCGCCGAGCCGGCTACGCGGACCCGACCACCTCGGCCAAGCTGGGGAGGCTGCGTGAGATCGTCGCCGAGGCGGCGGCCAACGGACGGAAGGTGCTGGTGTTCTCCTTCTTCCGGGAGGTGCTCCGCACCGTCGGGGGCGCCCTGGAGCCGGCTCCGATCGGCCTGGTCGACGGGCGTCTGGGCGCGGCCAGGCGGCAGGAGCTGCTGGACCGGTTCGCCGCGGTCGAGGGGCACGCGGTGCTGCTGTGCCAGATCCAGGCCGGCGGCGTGGGGCTCAACGCACAGGCGGCGTCCGTGGTGATCATCTGTGAGCCGCAGGTGAAGCCGACCCTGGAGAGCCAGGCCGTGGCGCGCGCCCACCGGATGGGCCAGGTGCGTCGCGTCCAGGTGCATCGGCTGCTGGCCACCGACAGCGTGGACCAGCGCATGCTGGCGCTGCTCGCCCGCAAGGAGCGCCTCTTCGACGCGTATGCCCGGCACAGCGCCACGGCGGCGTCCGCCGACGACGCCGTGGACCTCTCGGACGCCGCTCTGGCCCGTCGGATCGTCGAGGATGAGCAGCGCCGGCTGGCCACGACCGGCCCCGGCCCGACGGACGCCGGAGCCCGGGACACGTCGGAGGCGGCGGGTCAGGACGTCCGGGGTGGCAAGGACAGCGAGGGCCGCCAGAACGGCGAGGAGGAGCACGACGGGGCCACCGCCGGAACCGATGAGTGAGTGCCGCGTCATCAGCCCGCACCGGCAGGGGCGTTGGGCACCTCGAAGAAGAGCAGATCGACCGGGGTGGACTCGGGCCTCAGCGGCTGAGCGAGGGACGGGGGCGGCGGACAGGTGCCGGAGGCGACGAGGCCCTGGGCGACGCTCCAGATGAACTCGTGGGCGAGGACCACGGTGGCGACCTCGGGTGCGGCGTCGACGAGGGCGCCGATCCGCCGCGCATCCGGCGTGACCAGCGCGTCCACCACCTCTTCGGCGATGGCCTCGGCCTGCTCGTCCAGCGGGCCCGCCACGCCGACCACCGGCAGTGCGAGCCGGCCGTCGGGGCGCCGCAGCCGCCAGACGCGACCGTCCCCGTCGATCACCTCTCCCTCGCCTCGCGGCGCCAGCGGCTCGCGCAGGACCGCCCCACTCTCGGCGCGGGCCAGGGCCCGGAGGTGGGACTGCGTGGCGTCCGTCCACACCATCGTGAGGGTGCCCGATGCGGAGCGGACGAAGTTGGTGCCCGCGGCGCCGGGACGTGGCGGGTACACCGCCCAGAAGGCACCGTTCCACCAGGGGCGTTCCGGGGTGAGCGTGGTGTCGGGCAGCGGCACCCGGCGGGCCAGGGCTGGCCAGAGCAGGCCGTCCAGCGCGTAGCCGAAGACGATGGCGTAGACGCTGTCCGGCAGGCCCTGGCCAGCCAGCTCCGCCCCGATCCGACGCGCGGCGGGCGCCGCCCGGGCGGCCGTTCGCTCGGCCAACGGGGCCAACCCGGCACGCAACTCCGCCATGATCTCCGGGCCCAGCACGGGGAACGCGGTGGTGAAGAGATCCCCACGCCGCTCCAGCAGCCCGAACTCGACCAGGCCGGCGAGTCGTTCCTCCGATGGCGGCGCGACGCCGAACTCGTGTGGGCGCACCCCCCGGCGGGCGGCGTACAGAAGGGCGCCGTTGCCCTGCTCCCGCACCAGCGTGTGGGGAGTGCGGCGCGCCCTCGGGGCGAAGCAGTACAGGCCCCAACGGCTCAGGTCCTCTTGCGGGTTCGCCATCGTTACGACTTCCTCTCACCGCACGCGCCTCGGCTGGCGCCCACGTCTGCCCGGCATCGTACGAGGCACCTCTGACAGAACGCCTGCCCTGGACCGCGTGAGGGGAGCACACCGCGGTGAGGGGGCGGGCCGCGCTCGCGGCGCTGGTCAAAGTGCGCCGGGGGCGCGTTGATCGATGCCGTGCGCCGACTGTGAGTTGGCCGATTCCCATCGCTCTGCTCGGGTCCTCGCCGCAGCTGGGACGGGAGAACCGCCCGCAAACGGGGGTTGCCCGGCGGCGGTCGCGGGGACCCCGGTTGGCCGGTGCAACGGTCGGCGAAGCCTGGGCGAACACGTAGGCGAGCGGAAGGGCCGGTGTTCGCTTCCCTCTCGCACATCACGCGGGACCGAACCTGACGCCATACCGGTAGGCACGGTAACTGGCCACCGGGAGGCGACAGACGCGGCGAAATCCCCGGACGACTGTCAGAGCCGAACCATAAAGTAGCCAACACGTCACCCAGGGCGACCAAGTCGGCTGATGTCACCGCCTGTTCGCCCTGCCGTTTCCCATCCCGCCCGGAAGAGGCGATGCCATGCCCAGCCGTCACACCGACCCCGTCACACCGGCCCCGAGCCGCGCGCCGTCGCAGGAGAGGAGCGCACGATGAGACCACGCCGCACGAAGTCCGACGACCTCGGTCCCGAGGTCGAGGTGTCCGAATCCGAGCGGGAGCTGTTCGGCGGCCAGCTCGTCTATGACACCTCGTGGGCGCGACACGAGGACGAGCGCTTCCAGTTGGGCCTGCGCACCATGGTCAGCCAGATGCCGCGCCTGGTTGGCCGGGCGGTCGGTCTCGCCTGGCGAGCCGACCGGGGTGCCACCACCCGCGTCGCGTTGGCCGAGCTGACGGCCGGTGTCTGCCAGGCGCTTGGCCTGTTGGGGGTCAACTGGCTGTTGACCAGGCTGCTGGCGGGCGGCGAGATCACGGACCGGCTGCGGGACGCCCTGCCGGTCGCCGTGCTCCTGGGCTGCGTGGCCGCGGTGGGCGCGCTCTGCGGCGCGCTGTCGACCATGCTCACCGGGCCGTTGGAGCCCAAGGTCGAGCGGCTCGCGAGGGAACGCTATCTGGAGCGCGCCTACCAGGTGGAGATGTCGGCCATGGAGGACGACGACTTCCACCGGCTGCTGGAGTCGGCACAGTACGGGGCCACTTCGGCGCGCAACATGATCAGGCACAGCGTCTCCGTCGTCGGGGCGCTGTTGTCCCTGCTGGCCGCCGCCACCGTGCTGACCACCCTGCATCCGGCACTGCTGCCGATGCTGGCCCTGATCGTGCTGCCACGCGCCTGGGCCACCCTGAGTGTGGCGCGGCGTCGCTACCGCAGCTTCCACCGCTGGGTCCAACAAGGCAGGGCTGCCGGCATGTTGAGCAGGCTGGTCACAGACACCGACGCAGCGCCCGAGATCAGGGTGCACGGCGTGGGCCCCTATCTCCTGCGGCACTTCCGTGGCATGTCGGTCAGTCAGGAGAACGAGCAGGCCAGGCTCGCCCGGCTGGCGGCGCGCACCGAGGTGCTGGCCGCCCTCTGCACGGGTCTCGCCACCCTGGGCACCTATCTGCTGTTGGCCGGGCTGCTCTGGACGGGCACGATGGCGCTGGCCGCCGCCGGCACGGCGGTGTTGGCCATCCGCAGCGGAACGGGAAACCTGGACAGTCTCGTTCGGCAGATCAACTACCTGCACGAGGAGTCGCTCTATGTGGGCGATCTGGATCGGTTGATGCTGGAGTCCGAGCACCGCAGGATCCCCCAGGGTGGGCGCCCCCTGCCCCGGAAGGTACGGGAGATCAGCTTCGACCGGGTGACCTTCCACTACCCGGGAGGCCACGGGGAACCCGTGCTGCGGGATCTGTCACTCACCCTCCCGATGGACCGGGGCGCGGTGGTGGCGCTCGTCGGGGAGAACGGATCGGGCAAGAGCACCCTGGCCAAGCTGCTCTGCGGGCTCTACCTCCCGCAGAGCGGCACGATCCGCTGGAACGACATCGACATCGCCGAACTGGACCGCCAGGCGATCTTCCGGCACTGCTCCATCGTGCACCAGGACCACTACCGCTGGCCGATGACCGCCCGGGTGAACACCACGATCTCCAGGACCGAAGTCCCTTTGGACGAGGGGCGGTTGGCGGAGTCCGCCAGCCATGCCGGCATCGGAGAGTTGGTCGCAGGGCTGCCGAGGGGGTGGGACACGCTGCTCTCACGGACCTTCCAGGGCGGCCATCAGCTCTCTGGCGGGCAGTGGCAGCGGTTGGGCATCGCCAGGGCGCACTACCGGGACGCGCCGCTGCTCGTGGTGGACGAGCCCACGGCGGCCCTGGACGCGCGTGCGGAGCAGCGGGTCTTCGAGCAGATCAGGTCACTCGCCGACCAGGGCGAGACCATCGTGCTGATCACCCACCGGATGGCCTCGGTACGCCAGGCCGACGTGGTCCATGTGCTGCACGAGGGCCGGCTGGTGGAGTCCGGCACCCCGGAGGAGTTGCTCTCCCGCGCGGAGGGCGGGCACTTCCGCGAGCTGCACGATCTCCAGGCCGCCCAGTTCCGTCCGGTGCCCGAGCCTCGGGGCGGCGGCGCGCCGCCGTCGATGGCGCGAGGCGGGCTGACCGAAGCGGTGGAGCATGAGGGGACTGCCTAGACGAGGCGGCCACCCCGGGCGGGCTCGCCCGGGGTGGCCGGCGACGGAGTGGGCGAGCGGCGGTGCTCCGCGCGCCGGCTCAGATACCCAACAAGTCCACCAGGTCGTCCGCGTGCTCTTCCTCTTCCTCCAGGATGGACTCCAGCAGCCGCCGGGTGGTGGGGTCCTCGTTGCCGAGCCAGCGGATGATCTCCTGGTAGGTGGAGATCACGATGCGCTCGGCCAGCAGGTTGTCCTTGAGCATCGCCTCCAGATCGCCGTCACGCGGCGCGGTGTAATCGGTGGTGGCGCGCTTGGCCAGGGTGGCGGGGTCGAAGTCGGGGTTGCCGCCGAGCTGGGAGACACGCTCGGCCGCGCGCAGCGCGTGGTCCATCTCCTCCTTCGCGTGCTCGGTGAACTCCGCGGACACCTGGGCGCGGTCGATCCCGGTGGCGGCGATGGCGTGCCGGGTGTAGCGCAGCCAGCACACCACCTCGGTGGCGACCACGTCGTTGAGCACCCCGATAACCCGGTCGTGGTTGAGGCCGTAGGTGTCGGTCACCGGTCCGGCCTCCATCCGTGCCCTGGCCTCGTCGCGAATCCTGGTCACATCGAGGACGAAGTCGTCGGTCATGGGGAGGTCTCCTTCGTGCGGCGGGCTGAGCGACAGCGCTTCCGGTGGGCGCGCGCGTCTCGGTTCCGGACAGTAGGCAGCCGCCCGGTTGCCGACCGATCGGCACGCGCCGAAGGGATTGAGCCCGACTCCAATGGCGCAGCGGGAGGCTTCGCCGTACGGGGAGGTCAGCCGGCGGGCGCCGGCTGGTCGTGGGGGCACCAGACGGTCCCCCGACCGGCGTACCTGCCATGGGCCAGCTCCGTGCCGCAGCGCGGACAGCCGCCGTGCTCGCTGTCGCGGTGCCCGGTCAGCCACGAGCGTCGAGCCGGCACGTGTCCGGCCCGGACGGAGACGCGCAGCACCTGGTGCAACGACCGGCCGAGGCGGCCACGCTGCTCCCCGCTCAGTTGGTTGGTGCGCCGGGCCGGGTGCAGCCGCGCGTGCCAGAGGATCTCGTCGGAGAGCAGGTTGCCAAGGCCCGCGATGGCCGACTGGTCCAGCAGCGCGGCCTTGAGCTGTCGGGGGCGCCCGGAGAGCGCGTCGGTCAGCTGCGCCCGGCTGATGCCCAGGGCGTCGGGCCCCTGGTCGGCGAGCAGGTGGTCGACATCGCCAGGAGTGGGGGCGAGCCAGATACCGCGCAGTTTGCGCTGGTCCCGGAAACGGAGTTGCCGGTCGTCGTCCAGGGTGAACAGCACCCGGTCGTGCGCCGCCGGGGCCTCGGCCGCCCGGGCACAGACCAGTTGCCCGGTCATCCCGAAGTGGAGGAGCAACGCGGGCCCCTCGGTGTGCATGATCAGCCACTTGCCGTGGCGTCGCGGCTCGGTGACGCGGCTCCCGGCGAGGGCGTCCCGCAGCCGTCCGGCGGTGAGGCCGCCGCGCAGCACTCCGGCGTCCCTCACCTCGACACGCTCGACGCGATGTCCCGGCCCGCATTCGGCCAGGACGCGGCGATACGCCTCGACATCCGACAGTTCGGGCATAGGCCCAGGCTACGACGATCCCGCCGTCCCGGCACTGCCAACGCCCATCCGGCCAACACCCACCAGTCAGCGGCCCACCCGGTCAGCGCCTCGACATCCGCGCCTAGGATCCGTGCTCGACCGACGGATTCCCGGCCATGTCCCGGACGCACACGCCCACCCCAGCCGCCCCTCGACACCTTCGGAGCGTGCCATGCCCCTGCTGCTCGGAATCGATATCGGCACCTCAGGCTCCAAGGGCGTGCTGCTGCGCCCCGACGGCACCCTCGTCGCCCAGGCCGTCACGGAGCACCGGACCTCCACCCCCCGTCCCGGCTGGGTGGAGCACGACGCGGAGGCGGTGTGGTGGCGCGACTTCCGAACGCTCGTCGCCCAACTCCGCGCCCAGGCACCGCCGGACGAGTCCATCGCCGCCGTGGGCGTCAGCGGCATCGGCCCCTGCCTGCTGCCCACCGAAGCGGACGGTTCCCCGCTGCGCCCGGCCATCCTCTACGGCGTGGACACCAGGGCCGGCGAGCAGATCGAGCGGCAGCGCGACCGGTTCGGCACCGCCGAGGTGCTGGAGCGCTGCGGGTCGCCGCTGACCAGCCAGGCGGTCGGGCCCAAGCTCGCCTGGCTGCGAGACGCGGAGCCCGAGGTGTACGCCAGGGCCCGGCGTTGGTTCATGGCGAGCTCCCATCTGGTGTACCGGCTCACCGGCGCCTACGTCCTGGACCACCACTCGGCCAGCCAGTGCGTGCCCCTCTACGACCTGCGGCGCGGCCGGTGGATCGAGGAGTGGTGCGAGGAGGTGGCGCCCGGCCTCGAATGGCCCCGGCTGGTGTGGCCGGCGGAGGTCGTCGGCGAGGTCACCAGGGAGGCCTCGGCCGCGACGGGCCTCCCCGCCGGCACCCCCGTGGTGGCCGGCACGGTCGACGCCTGGGCCGAGGCCACCGCCGTGGGCGTCGCAGAGCCAGGGGACCTCATGCTGATGTACGGCACCACGATGTTCCTGGTCAACGTCGTGACCGCGCCTCGCCCCACCCCGGATCTCTGGTGCGCCAGGGGCGTCTTCCCCGACACCTACTGTCTCGCCGGCGGCATGGCCACCTCGGGTGCGGTCACCGGCTGGCTGCGGGATCTCACGGGCACCGACTACGAGACCCTGGCGGCGGAGGCGGGCACGCTGCCGCCGGGCGCCGAGGGGCTGCTGATGCTGCCCTACTTCGCCGGTGAGAGGACCCCGCTGTTCGATCCCGACGCGCGTGGTCTGGTGCTGGGGTTGACGCTGCGCCATGGGCGCGGCCATCTGTACCGCGCCGCCCTGGAGGCGACGGCCTTCGGGGTGCGTCACCATCTGGAGGCGATGGACGCCGCCGGCGGTCAGGTCACACGGCTGGTGGCGGTGGGCGGCGGGGCCAGGGAGCTGTGGCCCCGTATCGTCTCGAACGTCACCGGCCGGCCGCAGGAGATGCCCCGGCACACCATCGGCGCGGCCTATGGCGACGCCTTCCTGGCCGCGGTGGGCACCGGCCGGGCGGCGCCGACGGCCATCGCCTCCTGGAACCCGATCGAGCAGCGGGTGGAGCCCGACCCCACGACGGCGGCGGGCTACGCGCAGCTCTATGGTCTCTACCGCGACCTCTATCCGGCCACCCGAGAAGCCGCCCACGCCCTCGCGGCCCGACAGCGCGCCGACGCGGGCCCACCATGACCAGCCGCGCCCCACCGCGATCCACCGCCACCAGTCGCGATCCGCCGAGATCCGCCGCGGTCAGTCGGAAACCTTCTGGCGGGCCGGTCGTCGGCCTCACAGAATGGCCCGCATGGGGAATGACGCACTGCGGGTGCTGATCGATGAGGGGCTCACAACTCCGTTCGAGGGCTGGGACTTCACGCGCTTCGAGGGCCGACTGCCGGACCCGAGGGAGATCCTGCCGTGGAGCTATGAGCGCCTGGTACGGGAGCGGCTGCCAAGGGTCGGCTCACTGCTCGATCTGGGCACGGGGGGTGGCGAGTTGCTCTCCTCGCTCGGCCCGCTGCCGGCCCGGGTGGCGGCCACCGAGGGGTACCCGCCCAACGTGCCGATCGCCAGCCGACGCCTCGAACCGCTGGGCGTGACGGTGGTGGAGCCGGGCGAGGACGGCCGGCTCCCCTTTCCCGACGCCTCGTTCCAGCTGGTCGTCAGCCGTCACACGGCCTACGACCCGGCCGAGTTGCGCCGGGTGCTGACGGAGGACGGCGTGTTCGTCACCCAGCAGGTCGGCGGCCGTGATCTGGAGGAGGTGAACGCGGCCCTGGGCGCCCCGCCCCACACCTATCGGGGCTTCTCCCTGGCGTCCGCGGTGGCGGAGTTGACGAGTGGCGGCTTCGCGGTCGACTGGCAGGAGGAGGCGCTGGTCGGGGACCAGATCTCGGACATCGCCGCGCTGGTGCTGTTCCTGCGCATCACCCCCTGGCATGTACCGGACTTCGACGTCGATCGCTATGCTGAGCGACTGGACGCGCTGCACCAGCGGATGAGCAACGGTCAGCCGATGCGCGTCAGTTGCCACCGCTTCGCGCTGATCGCACACCCGCTCCCGGAGCCCGCTGCCCGACCGGACTCCGCCTGAGACCGCCGGCAGCGCGAGGGGCACGGCGACAGGGGATGCCCAGGTCCGCGCTCACTGTTGGCGCCACATCGGTCAATCATCGGCAAAGATGTCACACATGGGCGCCAACTCACCAGGCTGGCAAACAACCCTCCGTAGCTGTCCGGTAACTCACCGAGTTGCCCGGACAAGCAGTCCGCCCCGCTCCCCACCCAGCCCACCTCGAACCACCAGGACCGTCAGGACCGTCAGGACCACCCGGTAGCGTGGTGTGGGGGCGGCGCGCCACCCCCGCGCCGACGAACGCTCACCACGGGATGGACGATGGCACGCGACACCCGACGCCGCCTGGAGGAGGCGCTCGACGCCTGGCGACAGGCCCGGGAGCTTCAGGAGGCCGGCCGCACCACCCGCGCCGGCCTGGCCTACCAACGGGGCATCAACGCATTTCTGCTGTACCGCAATGTGGCGCGGCGCGACGAGGAGGAACGGGACGTCCGGCCGCGCACGGACCACACCCCGGTGCTCTACGCGCTGGGCGCCATCGGCCGCGAGGGCGTTCCGGTGATCGAGGCCGCCAGATCCCGCAGATTCGCGCTGGCGCACGCCCGCACCACGCTGGCGTCCGCGCATCTGGCCGACCCCACGGGCGGTGTTCCCGAGAACATCGGTCCGCTGCTCTCGGGAGCCACACCCCCGCTGCCCCGCCTCGACCCCGCCGACGAGTCCCCCGTGCCGGCCGACGAACGGATCGCCGGGGCGGCCTCGTCCCGGCTGCTGATGGCCCGTCTGATGACCACCTACCCACGGGTGTTGGCGCGGGAGGGTGGTCGGTGGCCGGTGGGCCTGGAGGAGCCGATGCCCTTCATCCGGGAGCGGCGACGGTTCCGCGCCGCCGTGCTGCCCGGCTGCCAGGGGCTCGGCCAGCGGGCCGAGATCCGCCGACTGGCCGGCGACGGGGTGCGCGGCTACGCGGAGTTGACGCGCGTGCTCCCCCGCTACCAGGTCGACCTCGACCGGGCCACCGACGGGCTCCAGGCGATCCGCGCGAGCCAGGGCTGAGCGGGAGAGCGGCGCCGCCCGGCTCAGATCTCGCGCGGCGGGTCGACCTCGTCCTCCCGCGCCAGATGGGTCAGCACCCGCTCGCCGACCCTGGTCAGCAGTTCCAACTCCGCGGGGCTCAGCAGGCTGAGAAAGTGTTCACGCACGCGCTCCACATGCGGCGGCACCGCGCGTTCGATGACCTCGCCGCCCCACTCGGTGAGGCGGAGCAGCGAACTGCGGGCATCCGCCGGGTTCACCTCGCGGATGATCAGCCCCCGCTGCTCCATCCGCCGCACCTGATGGGAGAGGCGGCTCTTCTCCCAGATCAGGGCGCACCGCACCTCGCGGGAGGTCATCCGCCCGTCGGGCGAACCGGCCAGCGTCACCAGCACCTCGTAGTCGGCCTCGGAGAGCCCCGAGTCGCGCATCAGATGTTGGAGCAGCCGCGCCCGCAGTTGGCCGTGCATCCGCAGGTAGGAACGCCAGGCGCGGCCCTCCGGCGCGGAGAGCCACTGCGATTCGGGGGTCATGGCCGGTCACCCTAACGGATTTTTGTTGATAGATCATCCAATCCGACGAGAACCGGAGCTTGGGCTGAGCTGTACTCGGAACCATGTGGCGCCGGGTTGACGTCCATCAGGCGTCGCCTCGTTCGATCCATCGGCGGACGGATCGAACGGGACGCCAACTCTCCGTTCCCCGGTCCTGGCCATGACCAGAACCGGGGGCGGGGAGCATGGCTAGTCCGCCGGCGCCCCCTCCGTCGGGATCCGGAGGAACGTCACGGAGTAGGGCGGGAAGGTGTGGGTGAAGGTGCTGTCCACCCCGTCCAGGGTCGAGGTCTCCGGTTGGATGGGCCGCTCGGTGCGGGTGTTCACCGCCTCCGGGGCGCCCCGCAGCACGGTGAGCTCCGCACTGGTCCCGACCTGGACATCCGTCCCCAGATCGATCGTCGTACGGGCGGCGTCCTGCTGCGCGTTGACCACCTTGACGATCAGCTCACCGGTCTCCAGATCGCGCGTCACCACCTGGCGGAACGGCTCGGCGATCGCGTCGTCCGTGAAGCTGCCCCACTCCTGGCCGTCCAGCAGGAGGGTGACCTGGCGGCCCCGCACCTGGATCTCGATGTCGTAGGCGCGGCCGGTCTCGATCGTGGTGCCGTTCTGGATCAGCGTGCTCTTCGCCCCGCCCTCGGCCCGTTCCACGGCGGACGAGGTGTTGCCCCAGCCGCCGAGGTTCCACCAGTAGTAGTTGCCGGTGTCCTGGACGCCGAAGGCGATCAGGAAGCCCTCCGCACCGGCCTGCTTGGTGGCGGTCACATTGAGGTCGTAGTCCCGCCAGCCGGGGTCGCCGGCGGTGACCAGCGCGTCCTCGGCCGCGGTGTCGCCCTGGACGTAGGCGCCGTCCTGGACGGCCCAACTCCCGTTCCCGTTCCCGCTCCAGCGGTCGGCGCCGGCGGAGAAGTCCTCAGCGAAGAGGGTCGCCCCATCGGCCGAGGTGACCGTCACATCGTCGTAGGCGGCGCTGGTGAGCCAGGTGCCGAGGCCCACCGCGCCGGTGATCGGGTCGAGTGCGACGGGTGTGCCGCTGGCCTCGCTGGGCACCACCTGGTGGCCCCGGTTGGTGCTGAACAGCTTCTGCACCTCGTAGCTGGCCGACGGCCAGGACTCGTCGTTGTCGAACCAGATCAGGTCCGGATGCCACTGGTGGTTGGTCTCGTGGGCGAAGAGCGGGGCGTAGGAGGTCATCTTGACGATGTCCGCGTTGCGTTCGACGCCGGTGAGGAAGGACGCCTCGGCGAGGGCGTTGTAGAAGGTGTTGTCCCGGGAGGCGTACTCGCCGAGGAAGACGTCGGGACCCTCGCGGTCGTAGGAGTCGTAGCGGTCGTTGTTCTCCAGGAACCAGGCGGGCGAGTTGTAGAAGTGCTCGTCCACCAGCTCGACGCCGCCCTCGGTGTTGAGGCGCCAGAGGTGGTCGAAGAGCGGACCGCTCGATCCCGGGCCCGAGTTGCTCACCACGGTGATGCCGGGGTGCTCGGCCTCGATGGCCTCGCGGAACCGCTCGAAGTTGGCGTAGAACTCCTCGGCGAGGTTCTCCTCGTTGCCGACCGCGACATGGGTGAGGCCGAACGGCTCGGGGTGTCCCATCTCGGCGCGGAGCGCGCCCCATTCGGAGTCGGCCGGGCCGTTGGCGAACTCGACCAGGTCCAGGGCGTCCTGGATGTGCCGCTGGAGCAGCTCGGGGTCGTCGGTGTGGTGGTCCTCGCCGCAGCCGGTGACCAGGGCGGGCAGCACGGGCAGCGGCAGGGCGCCGATGTCCTCGCTGAACTGGAAGTACTCGTAGTAGCCCAGCCCGTAGGACTGGTTGTACCCCCAGAAGTTGTGGTTGGTTGGCCGCTCCTCGACCGGGCCGACGGTCTCCTTCCACTGGAAGGAACGCTCCCTCGGGAAGTCGGGCGCCTCGTACGCCTCGTGGCTGCCGGTGTTGACGACGCAGCCGCCGGGGAAGCGGACGAAGCTGGGCTCCAGGTCGGCGACGCGTTGGGCGAGGTCGGGGCGGAGGCCGTTCTCCCGGCCCAGATAGGTGTCCTGGGGGAAGAGCGAGACCATGTCGAGCGCCACGCTGCCGGCGCCGCCGGCGGTGACGACGATCTCGCCCGCGTCGGTGGTGCCGGTGGCGCGCAGGGTGCCCGAGTAGCGGGCCCAGCCGTCGCCGGCGATGTCGAGGGTCAGCGGTTCGGCGAGGTCGGCCCCCTGCCCGTCGCGCAGTCGGACGGTCAGGGGGGTGCGGGACTGGTCGGTGCGGGCCTGGACGGAGAAGTCGTAGGCGGCGCCCGCGTCCAGGGCGATCCCGCCCCAGCCGGCGTTGGCCAGGCCGTAGCCGGCCTCGGGCGCGGTGCCGTCGCCGTCCAGGTCGAGCCGCAGATAGGTGCGGTTGTTCTCGTTCAGCCGGCCGCTGTCGTCCACCGCCTCGGCGGTGCCGGTGGCGCCGACCGACATCTCCCGCCAGGCGGTCAGCGGGGTGAACGAGGCGTTGTCCGCCTGGTTGTACTCGAATGAGCGGTTCTGGACGAGCTCGGCGTAGAGGCCGCCGTCCGCCGCCTGGTTGATGTCCTCGAAGAAGACGCCGTAGAGCGTGTCGTCGATGGCCGGGCCCGCCGCGCCGGCGTCGACGGAGAGGCTGTAGTCGGTCTCCGCCGCCACCGGGTCGGCGACGGTGGGCGGCGCGACGACGAGTACGCCGACGATCAGGGCGCCGGCGGTGAGACCCGTCCTGAGTCTCCTGGTTGACATGCGGTCTCCTGAAGGTGGGGGCCCTCTGGCTTCTGGTCTCGCACGGACGAGTGACCCTCCGACCTCAACGTTCGACATGCCGGACGCTGCTCAGTCACTCGAACGGACCATAGGGGCACCCCCACACCCCGTCAACACCTCGCGCGGGCCGGCGGATTGCGGGCATGCCACCCGAGGAGCGAGCACGGACCGCGAGCACCCCCGCCGGGTGCGTGACCGGGGTTCGCGGCGGCGGGCAGGCATTAAAGAAGCGTTAAGATTGCCGGATTCTGGCAATGAAATCCTGACCACCGAGATGGCACTATCTGATTACCAGCAGGAAGCAGCGACAAGGGAGCGGGCCTCCCGGAGATGGTTGCCTGGAGCCGGCATGACGGCACCGCGCGACCACCGACGGTCAGGGCCCCCGTCCGGAGGATCGACGGGAACGTCGAGGCCGGGGGCGCCCCGCTCCCCCGTCGCCGCAGGCGGTTCCCGGGCCGCGCTGGGGGGCCGGTCCGGGAACCGCCGCTGGTGCCGCCGTGGGGGCGGCGGCAGCGGGGGAAGTGGGTGGGTGAGGTGGCCCACGGGGGGCGGGCCTGGGTGCGTGGGATGTCGAAGCGTGACCGGAATGTGGTCGAGGGTGAGCGAGGGGAGCGCCCCCACTCACGACCCGGGGGCCGGTGACGCGGGCAGCCGACGGCGACGACAGCGAGGTGGGGGCCTCTTGTCGTCGGTCCAGGCCGGCCGGGCCACGTCAACGCGCCCCGTGGGACGGGAGTTCGAGCGGCCTTCCGTCCCACGGGCGCCGCGCGCCGGAGCCGGGGCGGGAGCGTTACAGCTCCCGCTCCGGCCAGCCCAGCAGACGAGCGCCGATCACGGCCGTCTGGAGCGTGTAGCGCTGGATGGGGTCGGCAGGATCGGCGCCGGTCAGGGTCGCTATCCGCTTGAGCCGGTAGGTGAACGCCCGCACGCTCAGGGCGAGTTGTCGAGCGGCCTCGGCCGAGACACAGCCGGCGTCGAAGTAGGCGTCGAGGGTGCGCACCAGCGGGCCGGCGCCGCCCCTGGCCTCGCGCAGCGGGCCCAGCACGGTACGCACCAGATCGGCCATGGCGTGCTGGTTCCTGGTGAGAACCGGGAAGACCAACAGCTCCGAGGCCCTGAGCACCGCTGGCTCAAGACCCATCCGGTCCGCCAGCTCCAGCGCGCTCAGCGCCTCCTCGAAGGACTGGACCACGCCGCCGGGGCCCGGATGGGCGCGCCCGATCGCGACCCGGCAGCTCCCCTCGAACGACAGGGCGATCCTGGCCTGTTCGGCGAAGTACTCCACCACGTCTGGGTGATGCCCAGGCACCACACAGACCAGCCGGCCGTCCTTGGTGGTGAGCAGCACCTGCCGCTGACCGAATCTGGCGGTCAGCGCCGTCTCCACCCGTCGGGTCAACGGGTGGGTGTCGTCGTGCGGTTGGCCGCTCTCCGCCACCGCCACCGTGTGGGTGTGCGCCAACTGCAACCCGAAGCGCTCGGCGCGAGCCGAGAGATCCCCCAGATCGCTCCGGCCGTGGAGCAGATCGTCGATGAACTCACGCCTGGCGGCCTCGTCGCGGCGCACCGCGACCAGCTGCGCCCGTTCGTACCCCTCGGCCAACGCGTCCACCGCCTGCTCGGCCGCCGCCAGCACGCACGCGGCGGCCGAGCGCACCTGGCGCGCGCCCGGCGCCTCCGCGACGCCGGGCAGATCGAGCCAGAACGCGCGGGTGGCCGCCAGATGGCCGCGGATCAACTCGCGCAGCCCGAGACCCTCCCGCGCCGCCTGCTCCCCCAACTCCCTGCGCTCGTCCACCTCCGGCCGGGTGAGCCGACGGCCGGTGACCGAGACCTCGGCCAGAATCTCTGCGTAAGCGTCCAGATAGTGAGCCGGTATCACGCGATGTGCCACGGAGTTGACGCCCTTCCTCGCCCCTGCGCTCGTCGGGGCGCGCTGGCGCACCCAGCCTACGCAGCGGTACCCGCACCGGTCTCCGCCGGGCCCCGGCAGCGCGCGCCGCCGGCCGCGCGCCCTACTGCGCTCCCGGTGAGCGGGCTGACACTCGACCGGGGCCGCCTCGACGGCGCCGACGAGACGCGACGGCAGCGACGAGACGACCGACACGGACGAGCCGACCGGAACGGACGAGTGGGAGATACTTGGCGATGCGTAACCGCACACACATGTCATGGACGGGTACCTCGTGGGCCTGGGTGCGCGCCGCGCACCCCGTTCCGGTGTTGGTGGTCACGGGGCTCACGGTCTGTCTGGCCGTCAGCTTCGGGCACTCGGCGCTGGGCGCGGCCCTGGTGACCGGCGCGGTCCTGGCCGGCCAGCTGTCCGTCGGCTGGCTGAACGACCTGGTGGACGCGTCCCGCGACGCCCGCGCCGGGCGGGTGGCCAAGCCGGTGGCCCAGGGGCGGCTGGCCCCGACCGCCGTGGTGGGCATGGTCGTGGGTTCGGCGCTGCTGGCGATAGCGCTCTCCCTGCCCGGCGGGTGGCGGGCGGTCGCCGCCCACCTGCTGGCGTTGGTGTCGGCGTGGCTCTACGACCTGGGCGTCAAGGCGACGGCCTGGTCGGTGCTGCCCTATCTGGTGTCCTTCGGGCTGTTGCCGACTTTTGTGGTGCTCTCGCTGCCCGGTGCGCCGCTGCCGCCGCTGTGGCTGGTGGCCCTGGGCGCGCTGCTGGGCTGTGCGGCCCACTTTGTGAACACGTTGCCCGATCTGGCGGACGACGCCAAGGTCGGCGTGCGCGGACTGCCCCATCGGCTGGGGGCGAACGGCAGCCGGGTGGTGACCGCCGTGGCGCTGCTGGGCTCCGCCCTGCTGCTGGTCGGCGCGCTCCGGCTGGGCGGTGACCTGCGGCTGTTGGTCCTCCTGTTCACCACGCTTGCGGCCGGCGTCGGCCTCTGCTTCGGGCGCCGTCGGGGTGACACCAGGGTCGCGTTCCAGACGGTGTTGCTGGTGGCGACGCTGGACATGGCGCTGCTGCTGACGGCGGGCCTCTCGATGGGCTCGACCGCCTGACCCCGGGGGGACGGCCGGCGCGGCGCGCGCCGGCCGTCCCGTTCACCCCTTGACGGCGCCCTGCATGATCCCGCCGACGATCTGCCGGCCGAAGACGACGAACATCACCAGCAGCGGCAACGTTCCCAGCAGGGCCCCCGCCATGATCACCGACTGGTCGCGGACATAGCCCGCGCTCAATCTGGTGAGGGCCACCGGCACCGTGAGGTTGGAGTCGTCCAGGGCGATATAGGGCCAGAAGAAGTCGTTCCACGCCTGCACAAAAGTGATCATGAAGAGGACGGCCATGGCCGGTCTGGCGACGGGCAGCACCACGCTCCAGAAGATGCGCAGCGAATGGGCCCCGTCGACCCGCGCGGCCTCCACCAACTCGTCGGGCAGGGCGTTGCTCAGATACTGCCGCATGAAGAACACGCCGACCGCGCTGACCAGGGTCGGGAAGATCACCGCCGGCAGCGAGCCGCCCCAGCCCAGCTCACTCATCATCATGAACAGGGGGACGACGCCCAGTTGGGGCGGGATCATCATCGTCCCGATCACCAGGATCAGCAGCGCGTTGCGCCCACGGAAGCGCAACTTGGCGAAGGCGAAGCCGGCCAGCGTGGCGAACAGCACGGTGGAGGTGGCGATCGCGCCGGCCACGATCAGGCTGTTCGCCATCGCCTGCCCGAGCCCCGCGTCCTGCCAGGCCGCCCGCAGATTGGAGAACAGGTTCGGCCCGGGCAGAAAGGGCGGCGGGCTCTGCGTCACCCGGGTGTTGTCGGTCGAGGCCGCCACCATGGTCCAGTAGAGCGGGAAGAGCGACAGCAGGGCGGCCAGTCCCAGCAGCACATAGGCCAACGGTCCCGCGTGGTGCTGCCGCCCGGCACCGGGACGCAGCAGCCGGCGGCGGGCCGCGCGTTCCTCGGGGGCGACGGTGTCAGTGGTCACGGTCTCCACGCTCCTGGTCAGGCTCGGCGGGACAGGACGCGCCGCAGCACCCGGTGCAGCACGAAGAGGAGGATCAACAGCAGGAACATCGCCCAGGCGACCGTGGCGGCCCGGCCCATCTGGTAGTTGCGCCACCCCTCCTCGTAGAGGAGCAGCCCCAGCGTCTGGTACTGGTTCTCGGCCCCGCCGGTGATCCCGTTGACGCCCTGGCCGAAGATCAGTGGCTCACCGAAGAGCTGGGTGGCGCCGATGGTGGAGAGCACGATGGTGAAGACGATGGTGGACCGGATGCCGGGGACGGTGACCTTGGTGAACTGCTGCCAACGGGAGGCTCCGTCGATCGCGGCGGCCTCGTAGCGGTCGCGCGGGATGGCCTGCATCGCGGCCAGATAGAGCAGCGCGTTGTAGCCGGTCCACCGCCAGATCACCATGAGGGAGATGGCGATCTGCGCCGGCCACTTCTCGCTCTCCCAGTCGATATGGTCGAACCCGAACAGGCTGAGGCCCCAGTTGATCATGCCGAAGTCACGCTCGAACAACATGGTGAAGACCAACGCGGCGGCCCCCACGGAGGTGGCATACGGCGCCAACGCGGCGACCCGGAAGAACGCCGAACCCCGCAACCGGTAGTTGAGCAGATGCGCCAGGCCCAGCGCCATCAACAGCTGCGGCACCGTGGAGAGCACCCCGATGGTGAAGGTGTTCATCAACGCGTTCCAGAAACGGTCGTCCTGCCAGAGCGCGGTGTAGTTGTCCAGCGCCAGCCAGTCCATCTGGTCCTGGGTGGCCAACTCGACCCGGTGCAGGGAGACCCAGAGGGTGTAGATCAGCGGATAGGCGCTGAACGCGGCGAAGATGACGAAGAACGGTGTGATGAACGCGTAGGGCGCCGCCCCCAGATCGAGACGGTGCAGCAGATTGCGCCAACGCTGACGGGAAACGCGCCCCCCTCCGGAGGCAACCGAGGTGGAGCTGGCCACGGTGGGATTCCTTCCCATAGACGAAACCCGGCGGAACACCCGGCTGGACAGAGCGGATCGGACCAGGGCGAGACGGAGACAGCGGCGGACCGCGGCCGGGGCTTCCGCGCCGGGCCCGCGCGAACAACGGCCCCGCCTCCCGGGCCGGTTGGAAGCCGGAGAACGAGCACCGGAGGGGCGGAGAGCCTGCCCCAGGCCGAACCCGGACGCTGGGACACGAGCCCTCCGGCCCACACCTCGACCAACCGCCCCCATCCCCCGAGCCGGGCACGCCAACGCCAGCCCGGCCGAACCTCGAACCGGCGGCGCGGGCCCCACCACGCCCCCGGAGGCCAACCGCCCGAACGGGCGGGGCCCGCGCGCGGCGCGGGCGGCGGCGGGCGGGGCCCCGCTCAGGCTCCGTCGGCTAGCCGACCGCTCGGGCGATGTTCTCCTCCGTCGCCTCCCAGGCCTCGTCCGCGCTTCTGCCCTGGGACTCGATCAGTTGGAGGCCCTGCCCGAAGGCGTCCTTGATGGTGCCGTCCTTCCGCCCGAGCACCTGCTCGTCCGGGATCTCCAGCGCCGCCGCGCCGAAGATCTCGCCGATCGGGGCGTCGTCGAAGTACGCCGCCGTCGCCGTCGTCACCTCCTCGGATCCGATGGCCTCAGCGGAGGACGGGAAGTTGCCCAACTCCTGGAAGATGTACTGCTGCTGCTCGGGCGCGGTGAGCCAGGCGACCAGTTCGGCGGCCTCGTCGCGGACCGGGCTGTCCTCCACGACGGAGAGGAAGGAGCCGCCCCAGTTGGCGCCCAGCGGGGCCTTCGCGATGTCCCAGTTGCCGGCGTTCTGCTCGCCGGCCTTCTCGCTGATGTGGGCGAGCATCCAGGCCGGACAGACGGCGGTGGCGAACGTGCTGTTGGCCAGGCCGGGGTCCCATTCGGGCTGGTACTGCCGCAGGGCCGCCGTCATCCCGGAGGACGCGGCCCGCGAGGCCAGTTCCCACGCGTCGGCGACCACCGGGTTCTCCTGGTAGATCAGGTCGCCCTCGGCGTTGTAGAACTGCTCGGAGCTGCCGTAGACCATCGCGTTGAAGAGGCCGGTGGAGCTGTCCATATAGGAGAGGTCGGGGTCGGCCGAGTTGGCCATGAACTCCTCACCCACCTCGACATAGCGCGACCAGTCGCCGTCCCAGAGCGCGGCCACCTCCTCCCGGTCGGTCGGGAGGCCCGCCTGTTCGAACATGTCCTTGCGGTAGCAGACGGCCATCGGACCGATATCGGTGCCCAGGCCGAGGACCTGCCCGTCGGGAGTGGTCATCTGGTTGAGCTTCCAGGGGAGGAAGTGATCGGTTCCCGCGGTACCTGACAGGTCGGCGAAGTTGTCGGCCTGGGTGTCCACGATCTCCTTGGCGCGGCCGATCTCGATGCCCTGGATGTCCTTGAGTCCGCTGCCGGCGGCCAGATGGGTCTGGAGCGCGGTGTAGTACGTCTGCTCGTCGCCGGCGACCTCGACCTCGACCCGGACGTCCGGGTTCTCGTCCATGTACCGCTCGAACAGTCCGGTCTCCTCGAAGCCCATCACCCCGAAGAGGCCGACGGTGATGGTGACCGAGCCGTCGTCGGAGCGACCGCCTCCGGTGCTGTCGCCACCGCTTGAGCAGCCGGCGACCACCACCAGGGAGAGGGCCGCGGCGACTGTGGCCGCGCGTCGTGTTCGGAAGGGTTTCCAGGTGGTGCCCATGACGTCCTCCTTGCGCCGTGCCGGTCTCCGCCGGCGCGACCACGCGGCGCCGGGCGGATGGTGCGGGGTGGTGCGCGGGCCGACACGGGACATGACACGCCGGTCCGAAAGGTCCGTTGGGATCGTTCCCACAAGACATGGGAGCGATCCCACGGGCTGTGAAAGACTGTCCGCGTTCCGCGTCGGTGATGTCAAGGAGGAGAGAGCAAACTCCTGATGAGTAAGTGCAGTTGACCTCCGTCGGCCGGCGGGGGCGGTTGGGGTGCCCGTCGCCGGGGCGGGGGCTCGGCCGACCAGTCCAGGACAGCCGAGAGGGAGACCGATGCCATGGGTGGCAGTCGACGGCCCACCATCAAGACCGTGGCAGCGCGCGCGGGCGTGGGAAGGACCACCGTCTCCCGGGTGCTGAACGGATCGCCCCTGGTCAGCGACCAGGCGAGGAGGGCGGTCGAGGAGGCCATCGCCGATCTCGGCTATGTGCCCAACTCCCTTGCCCGTGGCCTGGTGCGCAGCAGGGCCGACTCCATCGCGCTGGTCATCCCCGAGTCGGAGAGCCGACTGGGCGCCGAGCCCTACTTCTCCGCCGTGATCCGGGGCGTGAGCCGGGCGCTGGCCGGCACGCCGATGCAGCTGCTGCTCACCCTGGTCCGCGACCAGCTCGAACTCGACCGGCTCGTCGACGTGTTGACGGAGCGTCGGGTGGACGGGGTGCTGCTGGTCTCGGTGCACCGCCACGATCCGCTGCCCGATCTGCTGGAACGGCTAGAGCTGCCCACGGTGTTGGCCGGACGCAGATCCTCCGACGAGCCGCTGGTGCACGCGCACTCGGACAACGTGGGGGGCGCGTCGGCCGCCGTCGCCCACCTGTGGGAGCGCGGCCACAGGAGCATCTGCACCATCGCTGGCCCACCGGACATGGAGGTCGCCGAGGCGCGGCTGCGCGGCTGGCGCAGCGGACTCGCGGCGGCCGGCTCGACGGCCCGTCAGGAGCTGGTCGCGCGGGGCGACTTCACGGAGGGGGGCGGCCGGCTGGCGATGCGCGAACTGCTCGCCCGACAGCCGGCGTTGGACGCGGTGCTGGCCGCCTCGGACGTGATGGCGGCCGGCGCGCTGGCCGAACTGCGGGCGCAGGGAAGGCGAGTTCCGGACGACGTGGCGCTGGTCGGCTTCGACGACTCGATCGTCGCCCGGCACACCGACCCGCCGCTCACATCCGTCCGGCAGCGGATGGACGAACTCGGCCGCACCATCACGGAGTTGCTGCTGATGGAGATACGCGAGCCGGGACGGGCGCCCCGCCGCACCGTGCTGCCGACGGAGCTGGTGGTCCGCGAGTCCAGCTGAGGCGGGCTCAGCTGGGCGCGGGGCGCGGGGGCACGGTCACTCGTCGGCCAGCACCGGCTCGCCCGCCGGGCGGGTGGGCAGCACGGTGCGGACGTAGTCCTCGGCGGTGACGTCCATGCCCACGTCGCGCTGTGCCCGTTCGGAGAGGGTCAGCCGGTGTTCCAGCAGCTCGTGGTAGATCTGCGCGGTGTCGATGCCCTCGCGCAGTTCGAGGGGGACGCCGCGCACGGCCGGCCGGAAGACGTCCCGCACCCAGCGGTGGGCGAGGACCTCGGGCCGCGCGCCCAGCGGGTCGCCCGGGGCGTAGTCGTCCTGGCCGGCCATCCAGGTCTCCAGGTCGTTGAGCAGGCTGCGCGCCTGGTTCTCCTCGGCGTCGAGGCCGGTGAGCCGCAACAGCTGGCGCTGGTGGTGACCGGCGTCGACGACCTTGGGCAGGAAGGTGACGTGGTCGCCGTCCGGGGAGCGCTGGATCTGCATCTCGGCCACGTCGAAGCCGAGTTCGTTGAGCCGGCGGATGCGCCGGTCGATGTAGTGCTTCTTGTGCCGTGGGTAGACCGAGGTGCGGGTCAGCTCGTGCCACAGCTCGCCGTAGCGGGTGACGATCTCCTCGCCGAAGAGGACGGGGTCGACGGACGGGTGCAGCGAGCCGCCCGCCTCCAGGTCCATCAGCTCGCCGGCGATGTTCACCCGGGCGACCTCCAGGTCGTACTCCCGCTGCCCCCGGCTGAGCGTCGGCTGGATCTGTCCGGTCTCGGCATCCACCAGGTAGGCCGCGTAGGCGCCGGCGTCGCGGCGGAAGAGGGTGTTGGAGAGCGAGCAGTCGCCCCAGGCGAAGCCGTCCAGGTGGAGGCGGACCAGCAGCGCGGCCAGCGCGTCGAGCAGCCGCTTGATGGTGGTCGGACGCATGGTCGTCTCGAACATGGAGCGGTAGGGCAGCGAGCCCTTGAGCTGCCGGGTGATGAGGACCGGCTCCAGTGGGCCGCCGAGGGCGTCCGTGCGGCCCGTCACCACGGCGACCGGGTCGACCGCGGGCACCGCCAGCCGGTCGAGGTCCCGCAGCAGGCCGTACTCGCGCACGGCGGCCCACTCCCCCACCTCCTTGACCGCGAAGACCTCGCCGCCCGCCCGGGCGAACCGGACGACATGGCGGGAGATACCCCGGGGCAGCGAGACCAGGTACTCCTCCGGCCAGTCCACCAGGGACACGTCCCAGGGCAGGTCGAGGAGGGTGGTGGGGTGCTCCGGGTCGGTGGCGGTGATCTGGAGTTCCATGCCCCCAGTCTGCGCCATCGACCCGGGCGGGAGCGGGCGGCGGTGGGCTTACCAGATGTCGGCGACCCACTCGGGGTGGTCGACGAAGGGGTTGCGGTTGTGCTGGAAGTCCTCGTAGATCACGTCGTTGCGGGCCTGCTCCGCGGCGTCCGGCGGGTCCTGCTCGTGCCACTCCAGAAGGGTGGAGAGCCGGCCGAGGTAGGGAACGGAGCCGTTGCCCGCCGTGTCGTTGACCTCCAGGTCGGCGAAGCCGTCGCCGCCCTCCCAGCGGATGGCCATGTAGAAGGCCATCCGGGCTATGTCGCCCTTGATCTCGTCCCTGGGTTCCCAGGAGTCCGCGTCGGTGAAGTTGCCCGGCGCGCGGGGTACCTCGGTACCGCCGTTGTCGAAGTCCTTGTTGCCCCGGTCGCTGTTCACCTGCACATCGCTGGGCCGCAGGTGGTGCAGGTCGGTGCCGGGCCCGGGGGAGGTGCCGAAGCCGCCGTGGGACTGGGGCCAGACGTGCTCACGGTTCCACTGGCCGACGTTGCCGCCGTGGTTGTCGGCGGAGCGGGAGTTGCCGGTGTAGAGGAGGATCACGCTGCCCGGGTCGGTCGGGTCGCGGTCGGTGACCTTGAGCGCGTCCCAGACCTGGGAGTAGCTGAGCCGGGTGGCGTCGGCGCTGATGATCTCGTGCAGCGCCGCGCGGAGCGGTTCGCCGGTCTTGCCGAAGGCGTCGGCGTAGTAGGTGGCGTCGTCGAAGTCGGCGGCCGACACCTGGGCGGTCGCGGCGTGCTGGGCGACGGACTGCGGGACGAAGGACCGGTCGGCGGCCGTGGCCTGGGTCAGGGGGACGGCGACGGCCGTGGCCAGGGCGGCGACGGCCAGCGCTCGCGCGGCGTGGGTGGAACGCATGTGGGGGACCTCTCGCTGGTGATAGCCAGGGGCTGGCGCGATGCTCCCGCCGGGGCGGGAGGGGACGCGGAACGGACGCCCGCGTCTCCGTTGACGTTGGCATGGACATTAAGACACCGGGATTCTTCCCGCGTAGCGCGGTTTACGCGCGTCATTCGGGTTTTCGGCGTGTCCATGGGCTTGCCAGCGCCGCTGGACGTTCCTATACACGGGACAAGTTCCCCCATATGAACCGGAGTTGACGCCCATGTCTCCCAGGTCTCGCAGGTCTCGCAGGACCACCGCCCTCGCACTGGGCGCGGCCGGCGCCGTGCTCACCGTCGGCGCCGCGTCGCTCGGCATCCCCACGGCGACGGCCGGGGAGCCGGGCGCCGCCGCGGTGATCGAGGTCGGCAACGCCAACGAGCTGCGGAACGCGCTGACGGCCGCCGGTCCCGGCGACACCATCCAGCTGGCCTCCGGGGTCTACCAGGGCGTCTTCCGCACCAGCGTCTCGGGCGCCGCCGGCGCCCCCATCACGCTCACGGGACCGACCGACGCCGTGCTCAGATCGAACGGCGGCGGCTACGGGCTGCACCTGGACGGGGCCTCGCACTGGAACCTCACGGGCTTCACCGTCACCGCCGGACAGAAGGGCATCGTCACCGACGCCGCCGACGAGGTGCATATCGACCGGGTCACCGTGCACGGACTGGACATGGAGGCCGTGCACTTCCGGAACTCAAGCTCCAACGGCTCGCTGACCAACTCCACCATCCACGACACCGGCAACGACGGCCGGGGCATGGGCGAGGGAGTCTATGTCGGCAGCGCCGGCGGCACGAGCGACCGCAGCGACAACATCCTGATCCAGGGCAACACGATCGGCCCCGGCGTCGGTGGCGAGAACATCGACATCAAGGAGGGCACCACAGGCGCCCGGATCATCGGCAACACGTTCGACGGCAGCGGGCTGACGGGGGCCAACTACGACGACTCCTGGGTCGACATCAAGGGCAACGACGTCCTGGTCGAGGGCAACGTGGGCGTCAACACCACCAACGACGGCTTCCAGATCCACACCGTCCAGAACGGCTGGGGCTGCGGCACGGTGTTCCGCGACAACCACTCCGATCTGACGGGAGCCTCGGGCCCCGACCGGCTGGCGATCAACGTCACCAACCACCACCCGGAGGACTGCCCGGTCACCGTCGCCGGCAGCAACACCGTGACCGGCGGCAACGGCCTGGTCAACGACGGGGTGCCGATCCAGGATTGAGCCCGCGCCGCCGGTCGGGTGGCGGTCCCACGCTCGGCGCGGCCGACGGGATAGGCAGGCCCCATGTCCGAGATGTCATGGGCCGCCGTCTGGGGCCTGGTCGCCGGCTCGGCCCTGCTGCTGGGCGCGGGGCTGGGGTACGGGGCACGGGTGCCGCGCTGGCTGATCGCCTCGGCGATGGCGCTGGGCTCCGGGGTGCTGCTGTCGGCCGCCGCCTTCGAACTGCTGGACGAGGCGTTCCGGCAGTCGGGGCTGCTGCCCGTGGTGACGGGCACGCTGCTGGGCGCCCTGGCCTACACCGCGGGCAACGTCTGGCTGGCCGGGCGCGGCGCCAGGCACCGCAAGCGCTCCGGCCACTCCCCCCGCCAGCGCCAGCCGTCGGAGTCGCAGCAGGCCGGCTCCGGGCTGGCGTTGGCGTTGGGTGCGCTGCTGGACGGGGTGCCTGAGTCGGCGGTGATCGGGGTGAGCCTGCTGGACGGCGGCGCGGTGTCCCTGGTGACGGTGGTGGCGGTGTTCCTGGGCAATGTGCCGGAGGGGCTCTCCAGCGCCGCCGGGATGCGGCGCGCCGGGCGGGGGCCGCGCTACGTGTTCGGGGTCTGGGGCGGCATCGCCGCCGTCAGCTCGGCCTCGGCGCTGCTGGGGTACGCGGTGCTCGGCGGCTTCCCCGACTCCGTGGTGGCGGCGGTGACGGCGCTGGCCGCCGGCGCGATCCTGACCATGGTCGCCGACACCATGATCCCGGAGGCGTTCGACGAGGCCCATGCGGCGGTCGGGCTGATCCTGGTGTGCGGCTTCCTGCTGACCTTCGCGCTGGCCCACGGCTGACCCCGGGCACGGCCTCCGGCGACCGACGGGCCGTGCTGGCTACGCTGACCGAACATGATCGACGAGGATCGGATCCCGCACTGGTCCGATCGAGGAGGATCCGTGGCAGCCGCCCCCACCCATACCCTCGTGGACGACCACACCCTGCCCGCCGTGGGCTTCGGAACGTACCCGTTGGACGACGCCGAGGCGGAGCGGTCGGTGGCCGACGCGCTGCGGCTCGGCTATCGACTGATCGACACGGCGGTGAACTACCGCAACGAGACGGGCGTCGGGCGCGGCATCGCCGCCTCGGGGGTGCCACGCGAGGAGGTGGTGCTGACCTCCAAGCTGCCGGGGCGTCACCACGGCTACGAGGAGACGCTCGCCTCGTTCGAGGAGTCCCGATCCCGCCTCGGCGTCGACTATCTGGACCTGTATCTGATCCACTGGCCAAATCCCAGCGTTGGGAAATACCCGGACTCCTGGCGGGCCATGGTCAAGCTCAGGGACCAGGGTCTGGTGCGCTCGATCGGCGTCTCCAATTTCACGCCGACGCAGCTGGCGCGCCTCGAACAGGAGACCGGCGTGCGGCCCGCGGTCAACCAGATCGAGCTGCATCCGCTGTTTCCGCAGGTCGAAGCCCGTGCGTACCATGCCGAACACGGGATCGTCACGGAGAGTTGGAGCCCGCTCGGCCGAGGCAGCACCCTGCTGAAGGACGAGCGGATCGACGAGATCGCCCGGGCCCACGGGGTGGGACCGGCCCAGGTGATCCTGCGTTGGCACATCCAGCTGGCCGCGGTGCCGATTCCGAAGTCGGCCGACCAGGGGCGCCGGCGTGACAACCTGGATATCTTCGGATTCTCGCTCAGCGCCGAGGAGATGGCCACCGTCGCCGACCGCCCACACCGGCGGCTCGGCGGCGATCCGGACCACCACGAGGAGATGTGAGTCATCGACGGCGCCGCACCCCCGGGTGTCGCGGGGCGCGGCAATTCCGCGCCGCCGCCCGGGGGGCGGGAGCGTAGCCGATCCCGGCCGGGCCCATCCGGTCGGGAAGCAGTCCACTACGGGAGTTGATGAGATGGCTGAGCAGGCCCAGATCGGTGTCACGGGGCTGGCGGTGATGGGACGCAATCTGGCCCGCAACTTCGCGCGCCGTGGTCACACGGTGGCGGTGCACAACCGGACCGCCGCCAAGACGCGGGAGTTGGTCAAGGAGTTCGGCCACGAGGGCGCGTTCGTCCCGGCGGAGTCGGCGGCGGACTTCGTCGCCTCGCTGGAGCGGCCCCGCCGGATCGTGGTGATGGTGAAGGCCGGCGCGCCCACGGACGCGGTGATCGACGAGTTCGCCGAGCTGCTCGAACCCGGCGACATGATCATGGACGGCGGCAACGCGCACTATGAGGACACCCGCCGCCGGGAGGCCGCGCTGCGCGAGCGCGGGCTGCACTTCGTGGGCTGCGGGATCTCCGGCGGTGAGGAGGGCGCGCTGCTGGGCCCGAGCATCATGCCGGGCGGTTCGAAGGAGTCCTACGAGGCGCTGGGGCCGCTGTTGGAGAGCATCTCCGCCCAGGTGGACGGGGAGCCCTGCTGCGCGCACGTCGGTCCCGACGGGGCCGGGCACTTCGTCAAGATGGTGCACAACGGCATCGAGTACGCCGACATGCAGCTGATCGCCGAGGCGTACGACCTGCTGCGGCGGGTGGCCGGCTACGAGCCGGCCCGGATCGCCGAGGTGTTCCGCACCTGGAACGAGGGCCGGCTGGACTCGTACCTGATCGAGATCACCGCCCAGGTGCTGGCGCATGTGGACGCGGCGACCGGCAAGCCGTTCGTGGACATCGTCGCCGACCGCGCCGAGCAGAAGGGCACCGGGCGGTGGACGGTGCAGACCGCGCTGGACCTGGGGGTTCCGGTCTCCGGGATCGCCGAGGCGGTCTTCGCCCGTGGCCTGTCGGGACATGCCGAGCTGCGCGAGGCGGCCCGCGCGCTGCCCGGGCCGACGCTCCCCGAGCTGCACCCGGACGACGCGGCGCGCTTCGCCGACCAGGTCGAACAGGCCCTGTACGCCTCGAAGATCGTGGCCTACGCCCAGGGCTGGCAGCTGATCCAGAGCGGCAGCGAGGAGTACGGCTGGGACATCGACCGGGCCTCGGTGGCCGCGATCTGGCGCGGCGGCTGCATCATCAGGGCGGGGTTCCTCAACGGCATCCGCCGCGCCTACACGGAGGGCGGGGCGCCGGTCACCCTGCTGGCCGACGAGCTGTTCGCCGAGGCGCTGGCCTCGGCGCAGAACGCCTGGCGGCACGTGGTCGCGCGGGCGACCGAGCTGGGCGTTCCGGCGCCCGGGTTCTCGGCCGCGCTCGCCTACTACGACGCGCTGCGCGCCGAGCGGCTGCCGGCCGCGTTGATCCAGGGGCAGCGGGACTACTTCGGGGCGCACACCTATCTGCGCACCGACCGGGAGGGCGCGTTCCACACCCTCTGGGGCGGGGACCGCTCGGAGCGGCCCGCCTGACGGGGTAGCCGACCGGGAAACCGGAGAACAACGGTGGGGCGGCCCTGACCGAGGTCAGGACCGCCCCACCTTCCCTGGGAGTTGTGGTCTGAACGTCCCGCCGGCTAACCGCCCCTGGTCAGCCGCACCGTGTCGCGGTACCAGGCGCCGCTGTCCTTGACGGTGCGCCGCTGGCTGTCGTAGTCGACGCGGACGATGCCGAACCGCTTGGCATAGCCCTCGGCCCACTCGAAGTTGTCGAACAGCGACCAGGCGAAGTAGCCGCGGACGTCGGCGCCGCCGGCGCGGGCCTCGGCGACGGCCGCCAGGTGTCGGGCGAGATAGCTGGTGCGGTCGGCGTCGGGGACGCTGCCGTCCTCGGCGACCCGGTCGTCGAACGCGGCGCCGTTCTCGGTGACCACCGTGGGCACGCCGTAGTCGCGCTGGATGCGGAGCAGCAGCTTGGTGAGTCCCGAGGGGACGATCTCCCAGTCCATCGCGGTGCGCGGCAGGCCGAAGGGCACCGGGCGCACCACCGGGTGGCCGTCCGCGTCGCGCGTCCCGCCCCGCTCGTCGGTGCCGGAGAACTGGTGGCTGCTGTAGTAGTTGACGCCCAGCAGGTCAAGCGGCGCCGAGATGGTCTCCAGGTCGCCGTCGAGCACCGGCAGCGCGATGCCGTGGGAGGGCAGCTCGGCGAGGAGGTCCTCCGGGTAGCGGCCGTGCACCAGGGCGTCGAGATAGAGCCGGGTGCCCAGCGCGTCGGAGCGGCGCGCCGCCTCCTTGTCCAGCTCGCTTTCGGTGGCGGCGCTGCCATGGCCGAGGTTGAGCACGATGCCCAGATTCAGCTCGTTGGTGGCCTTGGCGCGGATGCGCTGGGCCGCCAGGCCGTGTCCGAGCAGCAGATGGTGCACCGCGTGCAGGGCGTCGCCGAAGTTCTTGCGGCCCGGCGCGTGGATGCCCTCGTGGTAGCCGAGCATGGCGGAGCACCAGGGCTCGTTGAGGGTGGTCCAGTTGGTCACCCGGTCGCCGAGCGCCTCGTACGTCATCTCGGCGTACTCGGCGAACCGGTAGGCCGTGTCCCGCTCCGGCCAGCCGCCCGCGTCCTCCAACTCCTGGGGGAGGTCCCAGTGGTAGAGGGTGGCCCAGGGCGTGAGGCCCCGCTCCAGCAGGGTGTCGACCAGCCGGTCGTAGAACGCGATGCCCTTCGGGTTGATCGGGCCCTTGCCGCCGGGCTGGATACGCGGCCAGGCCAGCGAGAAGCGGTAGCTGTCGACGCCGAGATCGGCGATCAGCCGCACGTCCTCGGGCATCAGCCGGTAGTGGTCGCAGGCCGTGTCCCCGTTGTCGGCGTTCACCACGGCGCCAGGGACCCGGCAGAAGGTGTCCCAGATGGACGGGGTCCGGCCGTCGACGTCGGTGGCGCCCTCGATCTGGTACGACGAGGTGGCGACACCCCAGGTGAAGTTCTCCGCCAGTTCGGGGATGGCCCGTGGCGGCCCCGCGGGGGCGGTCGTTGTCGCTTGGGAAGACATGAGACTCCTGAATCGCGTCGATCGCTCCTGGTCAGTGCTCGGCATGCAGCCAGCACGCCACCGTCCGGCCCGCGTCGCCCTGGACGGGGCCGAGCACGGGAACCCGTTGGTCGCAGACCTCGAAGACCTTGGGGCAGCGGGGATGGAAGGCACAGCCGCTGGGCATCGCCGTCAGGTCGGGGGGCGAGCCGGGGATGCCGGTCAGCTCCTTGCGCGGGCCGTGCAGGGCCGGGAAGGAGTGCAACAGCCCGTGGCTGTAGGGGTGGTGCGCGGTGTGGTAGATCTCCTTGGCGCGCGCCTCCTCCACGATTCGCCCGCCGTACATGATGGCGATCCGGTCGGAGAACTCGATCAGCAGCGAGATGTCATGGGTGATGAACACCACCGAGAAGTCCAACTCGTTCCGCAGCCGGGTGAGTTGCTTCAGGATCTGCCGCTGCATCACCACGTCGAGCGCGGTGGTCGGCTCGTCCAGGATGACGATCTCCGGATCGAGCGCCAGCGCCATGGCGATCATCACCCGCTGCCGCATCCCGCCCGAGAGCTGGTGCGGAAAGCTGCCGAGCCGGTCGGCCGAGATCCCGACCAGGGAGAGCAACGAGGCGGCCCGCTCCATCCGTTGGGACTTGCTCATGTCGGGCCGGTGCGCCCTGATCACGTCGGTGAGCTGGGAGCGCACGGTGTGCACCGGGTTGAGGGAGTTCATCGCGCCCTGGAACACCAGCGAGATCTCCGACCAGCGGAAGGCCCGCAGCTGCTCGGGTTCGAGCGCCAGGATGTCGATGGGGGCGCCCTCCCTCGGGTGGTAGCGGACCTCGCCACCCGTGATGACGCCGGGCGGGGGCAGCAGCCGGGTGACCGCGTAGGCCAGCGTCGACTTGCCTGAGCCCGACTCACCTGCCAGGCCGAGCACCTCGCCGCGGTGCAGGGTGAGGTTGATGTCGCGCACGGCGTGCACGGCCTTCTCGCCCAGCCCGTAGTTGACGTTCAGCCCGCTGATCTCCAGGACGGGTGGGGTGCTGCTCATGCCGGGTCGTCCTTCCGGGTGGTGCCGTCCGGCGCTGGTTCGGGTGGCGGCGCGGCGGGCGGTGGCACCTTCGCGAGGGGGGCGCCGGGCGCGGTGGCCTGACCCTGGACCTCGGTGCGGAGCACGGGGGTGAACCCGACGCGCATCTTGACCGCGCGGTTGGCCTTGTCGTTGCGCAGCCGGGGGTTGATGAACTCGTCGATGCCGAAGTTGATCAGGGCGAGCGCGGTGCCCAGCAGCGCGATGCAGAGACCCGCAGGCACGAACCACCACCACGCGTCCTGCGCCAGCGCCTGGTTGCTCTGCGCCCAGAAGAGGACGGTGCCCCAGTTCCACTCGGAGATGTCGGCGATGCCGATGAACGCCAGCGTGATGTTGGAGAGCACCGCGTAGATCACCGTGCCGATGAATCCCGAGGCGATCACCGGGGTGAGGTTGGGCAGCAGCTCGAAGACGATGATCCGGGGCGTGCTCTCGCCGGTCGCGCGGGCCGCCTGGACGTAGTCCCGGTTGCGCAGCGACAGCGTCTGCGCCCTGAGCACCCGCGCGCCCCAGGCCCAGGAGGTCAACCCGATCACCAGCGCGATGGTCAGGTCGTTGGTCTCCGGCAGGAAGCTGGTGACGATGATGATCAGCGGCAGCCCGGGGATCACCAGGAAGACGTTGCTGAACGAGGAGAGCACGTCGTCGCCGACGCCGCCCAGATAGCCGGCGGTCACGCCGATCAACACGCCCAGCACGCTGGCCAGGATCGCCGCGACGAAGCCCACCACCAGCACGCCCCTGGTGCCGACCAGGATCTGGGAGAAGATGTCCTGCCCGGTCTGGGTGGTACCGAAGAGGTGGTCCCACGACGGCGACTGCATGATGTTCTCGCTGCGGGCCGACGGATCGTAGGGCGCGAGCGCCTCGCCGAAGATCGCCAGCAGCACGAAGGCGCCCAGGATGGAGAGGCCGACGATCGTCTTGCCGTTGCGCAGGAAGCGCAGCCGGTCACGGCGCTTGGCCGCGGTCGGCTCGGGCGCCGTGGCAACGGCCGAGTCGGTGGCTTGCATGGCCATGGCGTTACGCCTCCCTTCGGGTACGCGGGTCGAGCAGCAGGTAGATGAGGTCGGCCAACAGGTTGGCCGCCAACACCGCGAGGGTGATGATCAGGAACACACCCTGCATCAGCGGATAGTCCTTGGCGCCGACGCCCTGGAAGAGGATGAAGCCGATGCCCGGATAGGAGAACACCTGCTCGACCAGCAGGGTGCCGCCCACGATGAAGCCCAGGGACAAAGCGAAGTTGGAGATGCTCGGCAGGATCGCGTTCCTGGCCGCGTAGGAGAACATCACCCGCCGCTCCGGCAGGCCCTTGGCCTGCGCGACCAGCACGTAGTCCTCGGCGGAGACGGAGACCATCATGTTCCGCATGCCGAGGATCCAGCCGGCGATGGCGCTGATGATGATGGTCAGGGCCGGCAGGATGCCGTGGTAGATGGCGCTGGAGATGAACGGCCAGTCGAAGGCGGGCACCAGCCCGTTGTCGTAGCCGCCGGACGCCGGGAAGACCGACCACTGCACGGCGAAGAGCGCGATGGCGATCAGGCCGAGCCAGAAGTACGGGATGGCGGACAGGAACGTGGTGACCGGCAGCATGTTGTCCAGCCAGGAGCCACGCCGCCAACCCGCGTAGATGCCGATGGCCGTGCCGAGCACGAAGCTGATGACGGTGGTCAGCCCCATCAGGCAGAGGGTCCACCAGATGCTCTGCCCGATGATGTCGCTGACGCCGGAGGGGAAGTAGGTGAACGACGTACCGAGGTCACCGTTGAAGAGGTTGCCCCAGTAATCGATGTACTGCTGCCAGACGGACGCCTCGTTGTCCAGCCCGAAGAGGGTGCGCAGCGAGTCGATCGCCTTGCTGTCCAACTGGCCCTGGTAGCGCGTGATCAGCGACTGCACCGGGTCGCCCGGCATCAGCCGGGGGATGAAGAAGTTGATGGTGATGGCCGCCCAGGCCGTGAAGAGATAGAAGCCGAGGCGCTGAATCAGGTATCTCACGCCGACGCCTCCTGGGGCGCGGGACGTTCGTCCGACGACGGGGCGTAGAGCCAGCAGGCGGCCCACTGGCCGTCCGACAGGTCGAAGCGCGGCGGCGTCTGGGTGGTGCACCTGGCCATCGCCTTGGGGCAGCGGGGGTGGAAACGGCAGCCGCTGGGCGGCGAGATCAGGCTCGGCGGCTCGCCGGCGGTCTCGCTCTCCTCTTCCTCCTCGACGACCTCGCCGCCCGACGGGTCGACCGTGGCGGGCCGCACCGCCGCGATCCGGTCGGGGTCGGGCGCGGAGGAGGTGAGGAGCTGGGTGTAGGGGTGGGCCGGCCGCTGGGTGACGGTCTCGCTGTCGCCGCCCTCCACGATCCGCCCGGCGTACATCACCAGCGTCTCGTCGGCGAAGTAGCGCGCCGAGGCGATGTCGTGGGTGATGTAGAGGATCGCCAGGTTCAGGCGCTCCTTGAGGTCACGCAGCAGGTTCAGGATGCCGAGCCGGATGGACACGTCGAGCATGGAGACGGGCTCGTCCGCGAGCAGCACGGAGGGGTCGGCGGCCATGGCGCGGGCGATCGCCACGCGCTGGCGCTGGCCGCCGGAGAGCTGGTGGGGGAAGGAGTCGACATAGCGCTCGGGCGGGCTGAGGTGCACCCGCTCCAGCAGCGCCTTTAGGGCCTGCTCCAGATCCTGGGACGTCTTCCCCGCCCGGCCGTGGATGCGCAGCGCCCGGGTCAGGTGGTAACGCACGGTGTGCGTCGGATTGAGGGAGCCGAAGGGGTCCTGGAAGATCATCTGGACCTGACGGCAGTAGGCACGGAAGGCCCGGCCCTTGCTGACGGAGGTGCGCTCGCCCTTGAGCAGCAGTTCGCCCGACGTGGTCGGGTACAGCTGGGCCAGCAGCCGGGCGATGGTGGACTTGCCCGAGCCGGACTCACCCACCACGGCGGTGACGGAGCCGCGGCGGAGCTTGATGGAGACGTCGTCCACCGCGTGCACGACCGGTCTGTTGCGGTCGGCGAAGCTACGCAGTGTGCGGCGGACCCGGAAGTGCTTGCTGATGGACCGGGCTTCGAGGACGACCTCCCCGACGGGTGGCGCACTGGTCGCTTGACGGGGTGGATCGGGGGTCTTGGGCATCACGGTGTTCCTGTCGTACGTCGGCGAAGGCGCCCGCCCCCACCGCCTGGGGCGTGGGGGTGGATTCGCGGTGAGGGCGGGCGGGCTTGAGGACCTGGCTGCCGGATTCAGCCGTTGGCCGGTTCGAGGTTGAGCACGACTTCGAGGGCGTTGCGCTGGGTGGGCTGCGGCGGAGCGTACGGGTTCTCCTCCGTGGGCCAGCCGACCCAGTTCTGGGTGCTGAACTCGGCGCCGACGGGGGAGGCGACGGTCGGGATCATCGGCACCTCCTCGACGAAGATGCGCTGCAACTCGTTCATCGCCTCGACGCGGGCCTCCTCGTCGGCGGCGTTGGCGTACTCCAGCAGCGCCTCGGTCGCGGCCTCGTTCTGGAAGCGGCCGAAGTTGCCGCCCGCGGAGGCCTCGCCGATCGGCTTGTAGAGGGCGCCGTCCATCACGTGCTGGTAGGTGTCGTAGGGGGTGGCGCCACCGTTGGTCCAGTGCAGGGTGGCGTCGAAGCCACCGGCGTCCACCGAGTTGCGCCAGCCGTCGACGGTCGCCGTCTCGACGGCCGCCTCGATGCCGATCTCGGCGAGGTTGTCGGAGATCACCGACAGCGAGGTCAGGTAGTCGGACCAACCGGCCGGGTCCACCAGGGTCATGGTGACGGCCTCGCCGTCCGGGGTCCTCAGGGTGTCGCCGTCGAAGGTGTAGCCGGCGTCCTCCAGCAGGGCCCGAGCGCCCTCGACGTCGCGCTCGTGGACGGCCCCCGCGTACTCCGGCGCCAGGTAGGACTCGCCGGCGGGCAGCGGCAGGCCGGTGGGGCTCTCGACCACGGGGAACGCGCCGGCGTGGCCCTGCTCGTGGATGGCCTGCCGGTCGATGACCATGTTCATGGCCTGACGCAGCGTGACGTCGTTGAAGGGCTCACGCTCGTTGTTGATCCACAGACCGTGGATGCCCAGGCCGGTGGGGAACCAGAGGTTGAAGTTCTCCGGGTCGTGGGAGAGGTAGACGTCCTCGTAGTTCGGGATAAAGACGTAGGACCACTCCAGATCGCCGTTGGCCAGGGCGGTGGTGGCCGCGTTGTTGTCGTTGTAGCCGGTGTAGCGCAGCTCCTCGACCTCGGGGAGGTCCTGCCAGTAGCTGTCGCGCCGGGTCAGGGTGACGGTCTGCGGGGTGAACGTCTTCAGCTCGTAGGGGCCGGTGCCCACGGGCTCCTGGTTCTCGAAGGTCTCCGGGTTGTCGACCTGTGACCAGATGTGCTCGGGAACGATGTAGGTCTGGTAGATCTTGACCTGGTTGACAAACTGCGAGGACGAGAAGGTCAGGGTGACCTGGTTGCCGTCCTGGATGATCTCCTCAAACGGGATGGCACCGGCGTTCAGACCGGCGTGGTCCTTCAGCAGCTGGAAGGTGAAGGCCACGTCCTCGGCGTCGAACGCCTCGCCGTCGGACCAGGTCGGCCCCTCGCGGACGGTGAGGACCAGCTCGGTGAACTCCTCGTTCCAGGACCACTCCTCGGCGAGCCAGGGCTTGCCCTCCTCCTCGGGGGCGATGCCGTTGGTCATCACCAGCGGTTCGTAGAGCATGGCGCGGTAGCCGAGCGAGGCGCCGGCCGAGGTCTCCAGCAGCGGGTTGCTGTTGTTGGCCTGCGGGCCGTTCGGCATCCCGACGGTGAGGACACCGGTGCCGCCACCGCCGTTGTTGTTCCCCGAGTTGTTGTTGCTGTTCGCGTCGGAACACGCGGAGATCAGGGAGAGCGACAGCACCAGCCCCGTGGCTATGGTGATGCTTCTGCGGGTCCTGCGGGATCGTGATTGGCTTCTCACGGCTTTGCTCCCAGGGTGATCAATTCATCTTTGTGAGTGGTGCGTTGTGAAAGAAGCGGGGGGACCGGGTCACCCCGGTGCGGAGGACCGGATGACCAGCTCGGTGGGCAGCACGACCGGTTCCGGCTCCAACGGGGTGGTGCCGCTCAGGTGGTCGAGCATCCGCCGGGCCGCCGCCTCCCCGATCGCCTGCATGGGCTGGCGGACGGTGGTCAGCGAGGGCTCCGTGTAGGCGGCGATCGGTATGTCGTCGAAGCCGATGACGGCGACGTCGTCGGGGACCCGACGACCGGCGGCGCGCAGCGCGTGGAGGACCCCGGTCGCGCTCAGGTCGTTGTGGCAGAAGACCGAGTCGAAGGCCAGCCGGTCGGCCAGCGCGTACTCGATCACGCTCTGTCCGCAGCGAACCGTGAAGTCCCCTTCGTAGGTGCGGGACTCGGGCTGGGCCACCCCGTGTTCGGCGAGCACGTCGGCGAAACCGGAGAGCCGGTCCTGGACGCAGCCGAACTGGGCGGGCCCGGTGATGACCAGGGGGGCGCGTCGCCCGGAGGCCAGCAGGTGGTGGGCCGCCGAGGCGCCTCCGGCCAGGTTGGTGGTGGCCACGGAGGGGAAGTCGGCGCCCTGTCCACGATCGTCCACCAGCACGAGGGGCAGGCCCTGGTGGTGCAGGGCGGCTATGGAACCCCGGGTGTTCTCCGGCTCTATCACCAGGACCCCGTCGAAGGCCCGGGCGGATACCTGGCTGGTGAACTGGGCCATCGACTCCTCACCTCGGTTACAGGTGAAGAGCAGCAGCCCGAAGCCAGCGGCCTCAAGGGTGTCGGCCGCGCCCTGGAGCACCTCCCCCACCCAGGGCCAGGTGAGCGAGGGCACCAGCATGGCCAGGGTGCGGCTGTTTCCCCTGGCCAGGCCCACGGCTCGGGAGGACGGCACATAGCCGAGCTGGGCGATCACGGTACGAACCCGTTCCGCCGTCTCGGAATCCACCTCGCCCTTGCCGTTGAGCACGCGCGAGACGGTGGTCTTGCTGACCGCCGCGTTTCGGGCGACATCGGCGATGGTGACACGCATGGAGGGGCTCCTCGGCAAAGCTGAGCGGGGGGCTGCCGCGCGAGGGCGCGGCGGCAGCGCCGACACCGGTTCCGGAACCGGTTCCGGCGATGTTGCGTGGGAGTTAATCGTGTCGTCTCACTGGCGTCAATAGGTCGCACCAAACTCATTTGACAGGCCCTCAACGCCGGTTCTGTGTGCAAGGGATGAACAGAGAAAACGTTGCACCAGCCCTGACCAGTGCGGTGTGGTTCATGGTCACGTAACCATGGTGTTCCCAGGCACGTCGGCCATCCGACGGACTCCGCCGCCGGTGGCGGCCCTGTCAGCGCCGCCCCGGCTCCCTCCGCTGGCAGCGTGCCAGCCCGGGGACGCGTTAGCCAGGGTTAGGGAGCGAGATGCAGATCGGTTACAAACTGGCCGCCGAGGCGTTCGGCCCGGAGGAACTCGTGCGGCAGTCGGTGCTCGCCGAGCGGGCCGGCTTCGACTTCGTGGAGATCAGCGACCACTACCATCCCTGGCTCGAAGTCCAGGGCCACTCTCCCTTCGCCTGGGCGGTCCTGGGCACCATCGCCGCGCGCACCGAGCGGATCGGCCTGGCCACCGGCGTGACCTGCCCGACCCTGCGCTATCACCCGGCGATCATC
This sequence comes from Streptomyces profundus, assembly GCF_020740535.1. Lineage (NCBI taxonomy): Bacteria > Bacillati > Actinomycetota > Actinomycetes > Kitasatosporales > Streptomycetaceae > Streptomyces > Streptomyces profundus. The sequence goes on along the minus strand of NZ_CP082362.1, from coordinate 6,912,351 downwards.
GCCCAGGCCGCCGCCACCCTGGCGCTGCTCTCGGACGGCCGCTTCACCCTGGGCATCGGATCCGGCGAACGGCTGAACGAGCATGTGGTGGGCCTGGAGTTCCCCGACTCCGTGCGGGTGCGGCATCAGATGCTCCGCGAGGCGCTGGAGATCATCGGCCTGCTCTGGCAGGGCGGTTACCGCTCCTACGAGGGCCAACACCTGCGCCTTGAGGACGCCCGGGTCTTCGACCTGCCGCCCACTCCCCCGCTGCTCGCCGTGGCGGCCGGCGGCGCCGAGGCGGCCCGGATCGCGGCCGAGCTGGGAGGCGGCCTCTTCGCCACCGAGCCCAGGGCCGACCTGGTCGACGCCTACCGCGAGGCGGGCGGCGACGGCCCCCGCTACGCCGAGATGGCGGTGTCCTACGCCACCGACGAGGGGACCGCGGCGCACACGGCGTTGACCACCAACCGCTGGGCGCTCACCGGCTGGAAGGTGATGAGCGAACTCCCCAACCCGGTGAACTTCGAGGCCGCCACGACCACCGTCAGGGAGAGCGACATCCTCGAACAGTTTGCCTGCGGCAACAAACTGAGCCGGTACGTGGAGGTCGCCCAACCGTTCGTCGACGCCGGCTTCGACCGGCTCGTGCTGATGAACGCCGGGCCAGAACCGGAGGCGTTCGTCGACTTCTACCAGCACGAACTCGAACCGGCACTCCGCGCGCTGACCCCCGGCGGCTGACCCGTCGGACACCGCCCGCGCACTCAGTGCGCGGTGTCCGTGCGCCACAGCACCTCGCCGTCGGCGGCCCTGATCAGCACATCGCCGTCGGCGGCGACCACCAGCACCGCGCCGTTCGCCCCCTCCGTCGGCGTGGACCACACCGCCTCCCCGGCCGCGTCGACCAGGACCAGCCGGCCGTCCTCCCAGAACTCGGCCCGGCCCGAGAGCCCACCGGTGTACCCGGCGGCCCAGACGATCTCCTCCCGCTCGTCGCGCACCCGCAGGTCCCCCACCGACTCGTAGCGCAGCCTCGCCTTGCCCGAGCTGATCACATCGCCCCGACGCAGCACCTCGGGGGCCGTCACCTCGCGGTCGACCAGCGGATCGCCGCCCGGCGCGATCTCGCCCCTGGCGAGGCGACGCAGCGCGGTGCGCGACGGGGCGAAGGCGTAGACCGCGCCCTCGGTGCGGACGAACTGGCGCAGCGTCAGCGTCGTCATCTCGTCGTCCGCCGAGCCGTGCACCGGGAAGGAGACCTCGTCGTCCCGGCCGATCACCGCGTCCCTGCCGACCCGGCCCGGGCGTTCGGGGAAGGCGTCGGCGTCGATCCAGTTGCGCTGGATGAACTCGAACTGGGCCACCAGATCCGACTGGTAGGAGATGAAGACCAGGCCGCGCGGGGCGTCCGGGCCGTGCTCGGAGCCGCCCGTCGGGTCGAACCGCTCGCCGTACGGCACCCCCCTGCGCATGATCCGTCGACCGTCCAGGGCACCGGCGAGCGGTACCGGTTCCGGATCCTCGGGGCGGGCCAGCAGCCCGTCGCGCGGGTTGCTCTTGCGAAGGTGGGCGCAGAGCGGGACGATCCGGCCGTGCTGGTCGTCGCCATAGACGATGTCGTTGTCCGACTCGGTCTCCGGATCCGTGTGCGGATCGGCGTCGGGATGCTTGTTGACCGGGGCGCCCGAGCGCCAGCGGCCCATCAGCCGCGCCGCCAGCCATTCGCTGGTGGCCTCGGGGGGCACGGCCTGCCGCGCCTTGAGCCGGGCCAGCTGGTCGGACATCTGGGCCCACCAGCCGGGCACGTCCTGGGCGAGGCGGCGCACCACATGGAACGAGCCGTCCCGCATCCACTCCGGCAGCTCGGGCGTGAGGCGGTGGTCCACCGGGTGGCCGACGACGAACTCGCCGGCCGCGATGACCCGGGTGCCGGGCTTGCCCAGCTGGTGGTCCGGGTCGTCCGGGTCGGCCTCGTCGAAGCCGGCGACGGCGGGCTGGCTGATGCCGTCCTTGAAACCGAAGTGCTCCCGGCCCCTGAGGGAGCCGGCCAGCGTGCCGCCTGGCTGCTCGAAGGCGATGGTCAGCTGGTGCTCCCCGGCCTCGGCGCGCTCCTGGGCCAGCGCCCGCTCCAACTCCTGCTCGCGGTCGGCGGCCAGGGTGAGCACGGCGTGCACGGGGCTGTGGTGCTCGGCGCCGAAGAGCCAGTGCTCGGGGGCGTTGGCGTCGACATCGCCCAGCAGCTCGCCGCGCCTGGCTGCGCCGCGCAGAAACGCCTCAAGGGTGGTGCCTCTGGGGGCGTACGGGTACGGATCGCCGCCGATCAGCTCGCTGATCCCGGCATAGGTGAGGCTCACGGAGCGCCAGGTCGCGTGGTGACGCGCCGGGTCGAGCCCGGACCGGGCCTGCCGGGCGCGGCTGAAGGCGAGGTTGAACTCCGCGACCTCCCTGGTGGTGGCGATCCGGGGCGCCAGCCGCTCCAACCAGCCGCGGGCGGCGGCCTGGTCGCCGAAGGTGAGCAGCAGCAGATGGACGTGGTCCTTCTTGAACCCGGCCAGGATGTCGCCCTGGATCTCGGTGCTCCGCCGCAGCGGCAGCTCGTCCGGCTGCCTCGCCCCCTGCTGCTCGGGGACCCCGGCGGCGGCCGGGGGCGCGGTGGCGGGCGGGGCGGTGGTGGCGGGCTCGGACGAGTGCGTCATCGGCTCTCCGGCGGTGCGGGCTCAAGACGGCGGAGGGGATTCCCCGCGCGTCCGGAAGCTACCGAGCGAGCGACCGGAATAGGCCATTCCGGAGCGGGGACCACCCGTTCGTGTGGAACGCGTTGACGTGGGGTAACGCCGTGGACGCCCCGGTGGTCGGAAACCACGCGCGCGTCCGTGGTTTTCCGGCCGGCCGTCCCGGTTACTCGGTGCGTGGTCGGCCCAACCTCGGAAGACCCGCCGCGCGGCACGAGGGGCACTCCCCTCACCGTCCGCCGGCACCGGGGCCGGCCGCCGGCACGCGACGAGGAAAGACGGTGAACCAGTAGATGCGTATCGCGTTTCTCACCGCGCACGAGGGCGTCGAGCAGGTGGAGCTGACCGAGCCGTGGCAGGCGGTCGCCAGCACCGGTGAGACGCCGCAGCTGATCTCCACCCGCCCCGGCGAGGTGCGGGCCTTCGACCATCTGGACAAGGCCGACACCTTCCCGGTGGACGGCACGGTCTCCGAGACCTCACCCGAGGAGTTCGGGGCCCTGGTGCTGCCGGGCGGCGTGGCCAATCCGGACGCGCTGCGCACCGACCCCGAGGCGGTGGCCTTCGTCCGCGCGTTCTTCGAGGCGGACAAGCCGGTCGCGGCGATCTGTCACGCGCCCTGGACCATGATCGAGGCCGATGTGGTGCGCGACCGCACCCTGACCTCCTGGCCCAGCCTGCGAACCGACCTGCGGAACGCCGGCGCCACCTGGGTCGACGTGCCGGTCCAGGTGTGCCACGCCGCGCCAGGACCGCTGGTGACCAGCCGCAGGCCGGATGACCTGCCGCAATTCAACGAGGCGATGCTGCGTGAGTTCGGCCGGGTCGCCGCCTGACCCACCGCCGACGAGCCGGAGGGCGTCATGAATCTCGGATTTCTCACCCCGCTCCTGCACCAGCCCGGCCCCTGGGCCTCCGTGTACCTCAACACCTCGGAGATCGCCGCGGACGCCGAGGAGCAGCTACAGCTCCAGGCGCGGGCCGCCGGGGACCAGCTGGCGGCCCAGGGCGCCGACCAGGCCACCTGCCGGGCGGTGTACGCGAGGCTGGCCGATCTCGACCGGGAGGACGCGGGCCACGCCGTCTTCGCCACCGAGGGACGGGTCGTGCTGGACGTGCCGCTGACCGCTCCCCCGCCGTCCCCGCCGATCAGCGAATGGTCGCGGCTCCCCAGGCTGGGTCCGATGCTGGACTTCGGCGAGCGCCGGCCGCCCACCCTGATCGCCCTGGTCGACCGGAAGGGCGCGGACATCAGGTTTCAGGGCTCGCACGGCCGGGCGCGTCCCGTGGCGGAGGTGCGGGGCCGGGACTGGCCGATCCACCGCACCGGCAAGGCCGACTGGTCGGAGCGGCACTTCCAGCTCTCCGTCGAGAACACCTGGGAGGAGAACGCCGGGCTGATCGCCGAGGCGCTGGCGGACGACGCGGCCAGGAAGGGCGCCGAGCTGCTGGTGCTGGCCGGCGACGCCAGGGAGCGGCGCGCCGTCCACGACAGGCTGCCGCAGTCACTGCGCGCGATCACCGTGGAGACCGAACACGGCGCGCGGGCCGCCGGCTCGGACCCCGGCATGCTCGTCGAGAGCGTCGCCGACGAGCGGGTGCGGACCGGCGAGCGGCACGCGGCCGACCGTCTGGACCGTTTCCTGGCCGGCCGGGTGGCGACCGACGAACGCGGGGTGGACGCGGTCGAGGGCGTGCCGGCCCTGGTGGACGCGGCGCGCGAGCATCGGATCGACACCCTGCTGGTGCGGCTCGGCGGCCCCGACCTGCACCGCGATGTGTGGGTCGGCGACGAACCCGACCAGCTGTCCGCGCGCCGCTCGGACTCCCAGTACCTGGGGGACCCGTCCCCGGTGGCGGCCCGTGCCGACGACGCCCTGCTGCGTTCGGCGGCGGCGACGGACGCCGAGGTGGTGGTGCTGCTTGAGGACTCGGCCGAGCTGCCGGCCGGCGGCATGGGCGCGCTGCTGCGCTGGCCCTACCGGGACGGGGTGCCGGACGGCGGCCATCGTCCCCCGGGCTGACCGGGATCGCGACGGGTACCCGGATCGCGCCGTTAGGACAGGGGCGCGGCGGGTACCCGTCGGCGCGAGGAGCAGCAGGAACAGGCGGGCTCACCCCGGGAGGCAGGCGCATGACCACCGCAGACCAGTATCTGGCCGAGCTGGGACAGCAGCTGAGGGTGGACGCGGTCCGCGCCACCTCGACAGCGGGTTCGGGGCATGCCACCTCGTCGATGTCGGCGGCCGATCTGATGGCCGTGCTGCTGGCCAGGCATCTGCGGTACGACTTCGACTGGCCCGAGCATCCGGGCAACGACCGGCTGATCCTCTCCAAGGGGCACGCCTCGCCGCTGCTGTACGCCGCCTACCGGGCGGCCGGCGCGATCAGTGACGAGGAGCTGCTGACGTACCGCAAGCTGGGGAGCCGCCTGGAGGGGCATCCGACGCCGAGGCTGCCCTGGGTGGACGTGGCCACCGGCTCGCTGGGGCAGGGGCTGCCGATCGGCGTTGGCGTGGCCCTGGCCGGGGAGCGGCTCGGCGAGATGAAGTCCCGGGTGTGGGTGATGTGCGGTGACAGCGAGTTGACCGAGGGCTCGATCTGGGAGGCGTTCGAACACGCCGGCTACGAGCGGTTGGCCAGCCTCACGGCGATCCTCGACATCAACCGGCTGGGGCAGCGAGGGCCCACCCGCCACGAGTGGGATCTGGACGCCTACGCCCACCGGGCGCGGGCCTTCGGCTGGCACACGGTGGAGGTGGACGGCCATGATCCGGCGGCGATCGACGCCGCCTACACGGAGGCCGAGGGGGTCGCGGACCGGCCCACGGCGATCCTGGCGCGCACCATGAAGGGGCGCGGGGTGCGGGCCGTGCAGGATCTGGAGGGCAAGCACGGCAAGCCGGTGCCCGACGAGGCGGAGGCCATCGAGGAGTTGGGCGGCCTGCGCGAGCTGCGGGTGGACGTGCGGCGCCCGCCGGCCACCACGGTGCCCCGTCCGGCCGGCGGGCTCGACATCGAGCTGCCGCGCTACGCGGTGGGCGACGAGGTGGCGACGCGCAACGCCTATGGCGAGGCGCTGGCGGCGCTGGGCGCCGCGCTGCCCAGGGTGGTCGCCCTGGACGGCGAGGTGAGCGACTCGACCAGGTCGGAGTTCTTCGCCAAGCGGCATCCGGACCGGTTCTTCGAGTGCTACATCGCCGAGCAGGAGCTGGTGGCGAGCGCCGTCGGGATGGCGGTGCGCGGCTGGCTGCCCTACGCCTCCACGTTCGCGGCGTTTCTGACCAGGGCGCACGACTTCCTGCGGATGGCGACGGTGAGCGGCGCCGACATCTGCCTCGCCGGATCGCACGCGGGTGTGGCGATCGGGGAGGACGGCCCGTCCCAGATGGGCCTTGAGGATCTGGCGATGTTCCGTTCGCTGTACGAGTCCACCGTGCTCTACCCGTGCGACGCCAACCAGGCGGCCCAACTCGTCGCCGAGATGGCCGAGGAGAGCGGGCTGCGCTATCTGCGCACCTCGCGCGGCGCCGATCCGGTGATCTATGACGCGGACGAACGTTTCCCCGTGGGCGGCAGCAAGCTGCTGCGTTCCTCGCCCGACGACCGGCTGACCGTGGTGGCGGCCGGGGTGACCGTGCACGAGGCGCTGCGCGCGGCCGACGAGTTGGCCGCCGAGGGCGTTCCGGTGGCGGTGATCGACCTGTACTCGGTCAAGCCGGTGGACGCGGCGGCGCTCCGGGAGGCCGCCGAGCGCACCGGGTGCCTGCTGACGGTGGAGGACCACCGGCCGGCCGGTGGCCTGGGCGACGCGGTGCTGGACGCGTTCAGGGACGGCCGCGAGGTGCCCCGGCTGGTGCGGCTGGCCGTCGAGACGCTGCCGGGCTCGGCCACGCCCGAGGAGCAGCTGCGGGCCGCCGGGATCGACAGCGGGGCCATCGCGACGGCCGCGCGCCGCTATCTGGCGGGCTACGGCGCCTGACGCACCGGGCGCTGGGCGGCGAGCAACCGCTCGGCGGTCTCGGTGAGTTCGGGCAGCCGCTCCAGCGTCGTCCCGGCCCGGTGGCGCAGGTCGGCGGAAGTGCGCAGGCCGAGGTCGGCGAGCAGCTCGGTGAAGGCGGGGGTGTGCCGGTCACGCTCGGCCCCGGTGGCGTCGGCGTCCAGGATGATGTGGCACCGGGCGGCGGTGGCCAGCAGCCAGAACAGCACCTCCCGGTGGTTTCCCGCGCGGATGAGCCGCAGCGTCGCGTCGATGGCGATGGGCCGCGCGTCCGGGCTGATGTCGGAGCTGAAGAAGTACGGGGTGCGGGCCAGGGCCGCCGCCGTGTCGAAGGTGTCGGCCAGCGCCAGGAGGTGGTGCTCGGCCCGCTCGGCCGTCAACTCGGCGCAGCCCAGGGGATCCAGCAGCGCCGGATAGGCGTGGTCGAGGCCGTGTTCGGTGAGCAGCTCCCTGGTCCGCAGGTAGCGCAGGCGCACCGTGGGGTTGCGCAGACCGGCGACCAGCAGCACATGGGTGGTGACGCCCGTGGGGAAGAGCCAGCCCATGACCTGCCACGGCCAGGGCGCGGAGTCGTCCAGGCCACGGAGCCCGTTCTCCACCCGGGCGCGGGCCTCGCCGTAGCGGCGGCGCACCCAGGTGGGCTCGGCGAAGCGCGTCTCGCAGGCTCGGCGGAGCCTGCCCAGGTGCCCGGTGGGGTCGGCGATCACGGTGTCGGTGCGGAACGGACCGGCCAGGTGGTAGGAGGAGAGCACCGACTCGGGCGAGGCGAGCGCGTCCCACGGCACCGGGCTGATCTCGATCAGGGCGCCCCGGTGGCGGAACTTGCCGGGTTTGGCGGGAGGTTCGGGGAGGGTGGTCACCACCATCACATCGGTGTCCGAGCCCAGCGGCACCTCGGCGTCGTCGGGCAGGCCGACCGTCGAACCGCTGAAGTACGCGCCGGCGAACCAGCTTTCCCCCGCCGCCCGCGTGGCCACCCAGTGCCGCGCGGCCTCCCGCGCCTCCCCGACTCTCATGCCTCCATGGTGCGGGAGTTCAGTGCTCCTCACCAAAACGGGCGGCGGCCAGGTAGTCCGGCTTGGGGTCGAGCGCGGCGGCCAGCCGGAAGTGGCGCAGCGCCTCGTCCCCGCGCGCCGCACGCTGGAGCGTGCGCGCCAGCGCGAAGTGGGCGTAGGCGTTGTCCGGCTCGCGCTCCAGGATCAGCTGGAACTCCAGCTCGGCGCTGCGCAGTTGGGCGCCGAGAAAGAAGGCGCGGGCGCGCAGCAGCCGGGCCGAGGTGTTCTCCGGATAGGCGCTGATCAGCGGGTCGAGCAGCTTGAGCGCGCCGCGCGGGTCGTTCGCGTCGAGCAGTTGCTCGGCGGCGCGGTAGGCGATGACATGGGTGGCGGGTGAGGTGTCGGACACGTGCCCTCCTTGCTGTGTGGCGGGTGGGCGGCGTCGGCCCCCGGGGAGGTCCCTGGGACGAACGCGGCCCACCATCCAGCTATTCCCCGCCGAGCCGGGCGAAGCGCGACGACGGGGGACTCGTCGACCGAAAGCGACGGACACGCTACCCTGAGCGATCGTGGCAGAGAACGAGCCCCTCCCCCGCCGTCGCCGTCTGCTGATCCTCGCCATCTGCTGCATGAGCCTGCTCATCGTCAGCCTGGATGTGACGGCGCTCAATGTGGCCCTGCCCGAGCTGGGGCGCGAGTTGGACGCCGATGTCTCGGGGCTGCAGTGGACGATCGACGTCTACACCGTGGTGCTGGCCTCCTTCCTGATGCTCTCCGGCTCGATGGCGGACCGGGTGGGGCGGCGCCGGGTGTTCCGGGTGGGGCTGGTGATCTTCACCAGTGGTTCGGTGCTGTGCGCGCTGGCCCCCGGGCTCGGCTGGCTGATCGCGTTCCGGGCGGCGCAGGCGATCGGCGGCTCGATGCTCAATCCGGTGGCGATGTCGATCATCACCAACACCTTCACCGACCGGCGGGAGCTGGCGAGGGCGATCGGTGCCTGGGGCGGGGTGGTGGGCATCTCGATGGCGATCGGGCCGATCGTGGGCGGGGCGCTGGTGCACTCCTTCGGGTGGCGGGCGATCTTCTGGCTCAACCTGCCGATCGGGCTGGCCGCGCTCATCCTGACGACCCGCTACGTCCCCGAGTCGCGCGCGCCGCGCCCCAGGCGGCTCGATCCGGTGGGACAGCTGCTCGTCATCACTCTCCTCGGCTCGCTGACGTTCGGCATCATCGAGGGTGGCAGGAACGGCTGGACATCGCCGCTGCTGATCGGTGGGCTGGCCGTCGCGGTCGCCGCGCTGGCCGGGCTGATGTGGTACGAGCCGCGCCGTCGGGAGCCGCTGGTGGAGCTGGACTTCTTCCGCGGCGTCCCGTTCAGCGGGGCGTTTGTGATCGCCATCGCCGCGTTCGCCGCGTTGGCCGGCTTCCTCTTTCTCAACACGCTCTATCTCCAGGACGAACGGGGGCTCTCGCCCCTGGAGGCCGGCCTCTGTCTGCTGCCGATGGCCGGCACCACGCTGGTCTTCTCGCCGCTGTCAGGGCAGCTGATCGGGCTGATCGGCCCTCGCGGGCCCCTGGTGGTGGCCGGGCTGGCGATCGCCACCAGCGGGGTGCTGCTCTCCGATATCGACGCCGACACCTCGCTGGCACTGCTGTTCACCGGCTATGTGATCTTCGGGGTGGGCTTCGGCCTGGTGAACGCCCCCATCACCCACACGGCGGTGACCGGGATGCCCAGGTCGCAGGCCGGGGTCGCCGCCGGCATCGCGTCGACCGGCCGGCAGGTGGGGTCGGCGCTGGGCGTGGCGGTGGTGGGCACCGTGCTGGCCGCGGGCTCGCGGACGGCGGGCTGGTGGGTGATCGCCTGCTGCGGCGGGCTGGTGCTGCTGCTGGGCGCGCTCACCACCGGGGCCCGCGCCCGCCGCACCACGGCGCGCGCCTGCGCCCGGCTCCCCGCCGAGGGGCAGCCCTGAGGCTCAGCGGCCCTCGGCCTCCCTGGCGGTGCGCTCCAACCGCTCCCGGTAGGCGGCCCACCAGGCCGCGTCGCCCGAGGGCAGGTTCTCGTTGCCGGCGATGAGGCCGGCCGCGCCGTCGGTCTCCTCGCGGAGGATGTCCGCGTGCCCGGCGTGCCGTTGGAGGTCGGCTATCACATGGACCAGGATCTGGTGGAGCGTGACCTCGGCCCGCTCCTCGGCCCACCAGGGCACCCGGCCCACCGCGTCCAGCGGCAGGGCGGCGATGGTGGCGTCCGCGTGTGCCCAGGCCGTGCGGGCGAGGGCCAGGATGTCCGCGCGCGACTCGTCGGCTCCGGCCCACATGTCGTGGTTGGGCTCGCCCTCCGTCCCCACCCAGGGCGGCGCGTCCGGGCAGGGGCGCCCGAAGACCTGTCCGAAGTAGTCGAGTTCGACGCCGGCGGCGTGCTTGAGAAGCCCCAGCAGGTTGGTGCCGGTGGCCGTGTGGGGCCGCCTGGCGTCGTACTCGCCGAGACCTTCGAGCTTCCACACCAGGGCATCACGGGCGCCCTGGAGATAGCGCTGAAGATCGGCCTTGGCCTTGCTCTCGTTCATGCCTGGCAGTCTCGCAGGCACCACTGACAACGCCGGGCTCAGCCCGTGACCGGCGCCGTGGTGCCGCGGGGGACGAAGCGGGCCGCGGGGGACCATCTGGGCGTCACCGGACGGCCGTCGATCAGCTCCAGCACCGACTCGGCCACCGCGACGCCGAACTGGTGCACGTCCACACTCATGGTGGAGAGCGCGGGCGAGGCCAGCCGGCACATCGTGGAGTCGTCCCAGGCCAACAGCGAAAGCCGCGTGGGGACTTCGATCCCGGCCGCCTTGGCGGCGCCGAGGCCGGCGACGGCCATCACGTCGTTGTCGTAGATGATGGCCGTCGGCCGCTCCTGGCGCCGCAGCAGCTGCTCGGTCAGTTCGGCGCCGGCCTCGGCCGAGTAGTCGCCCTCCAGGAGCACCGGCTCGATGCCCGCCGCCCGGCAGCCGTCGGTCAGCGCCGCCGTGCGCGCCCTGGTGTGGACCAGGGCGCTCGGCCCGGTGACCCGGGCGATCCGCCGGTGGCCGAGCTCCAGCAGCCGCGCGAGGGCCTCCCGCACCGCCCCGGTGCTGTCGGTGACCACGGCGGGGGTGTCGGGGCCGCCGTCCCAGGCGCCCGCCATGATGGCGGGCAGCCCGAGCCCGGCGAGCACGTCGGGGCGCCGGTCGCCGACGGTCAGGTTGACCACGACGACCGCCTCGACGAGATCGCGCGCCGCCCACCGCTGGTGGGTGGCGATCTCCTCGTCATGGGTGGCGACGACATGGAGCAGCACCGAGAGGCGACGCTCCGCCAGCGTCTCCTCGATGCCGGCGATGAACTCCATGAAGAACGGCTCGACCCCGAGCAGTCTCGCCGGCCTGGCCAGGACCAGGCCGACGGCCTCTGACCGGCCCACTCAGCCCTGCACCGCCGTGTGCAGGGAGTTGACGCTGCGCAGCACCAGCGGCCCCGTCAACTCGGCGGGATCGATATCGGCGTTGGTGCGCACCGTGAAGGTGTGCGACTCGCCGGCGAGCAGCGTGACCAGCGCGTCGTCCACCACGGCGTCGGGGGCGACCCGGTCGGCGAGCAGGGTGACGTCCCTGGCGAAGGACCCCGCCCGTACCTCGACCCGGTAGCCACCGGGCGCGGTGGTCACGGCGGCGCTGAGCGCCGTGGGGTCGTAGGCCAGGTCGCGGTCCTCCTCGAACAGGTGGAAGGACCGGATCTCCTCGGCGCTCGCCACCAGAACCTCCCGTCGTGCGTCAGCGGGCTTCAGCAAGGCGTCGGCCAGGTCGATCTCGGCGGTCGAGCGGGCGGCCACGCCGAGGGGAATGGTAGCGGCCTCCCGCACCTCCCCGTCGAACGAGACGCGCGTCAGGGCGAGTTCGCCGCCCCACTGCTCGTCGGTGTCGTTCACGGCGACCAACACGGTGCGCTCGCCGCGCGGTTGGACGGTGAGCAGCCTCGGCGCGTAGGCGTTCCTGAGGCCGTACCAGAGCGGCTTGACGCGCTCGTCGCCGTCCACGGCCGCCCAGGAGGTGACGGGCCAGCAGTCGTTGAGCTGCCAGACCAGCGAGCCGGCGGTGCGCGGCCAGTGGGAGCGGAAGTGCTCGATGCCGAAGGCCACCGCACGGGCCTGGTTGAGGGAGGTGGCCCAGTGCCAGTCCTCGAAGCTCTCGGTAGCCGGCAGGTGCGGGGCCACGCCCCGCTCCAGCTTGCCGTTGCCGTCCTCGGCCTTCTGGTGGAGCAGGAACCCGGGCGAGGTGGCGGTGAGCGGCTGGTCGGTGATCCAGTCGGTGAGGGTGGCCCAGGTGGGCGGCCCCTGGAAGCCGAACTCGGAGCAGAACCTGGGGGTGTGGTCGCGGTAGGTGGTGTAGTCCAGGCGGTTCCACACCTCCCACTCGTGGCGGGTGCCGTGGTCCTGGTCGTTGGGGTGCAGCTCGGTCGGCGCGTGGCCGGGGCTCGTCGGACTGCCGGCGGAGTAGGCGCGGGTGGGGTCGAGTTCGGCGAGCACCCGGGGGAAGAGGTCGTTGTAGTAGCCCAGGCCCCACGTGCGGCCCTTGAGCTCCTCCTGCCACCCCCAGTCCATGTAGCCCCAGAGGTTCTCGTTGCCGCCGTTCCACACGGCCAGCGAGGCGTGCGGGGTGAGCCGGGCGACGTTCTCCCTGGCCTCGGCCTCGAACTCGTCCCAGAGTTCCGGCTCCTCGGCGTAGGTGGAGCAGGCCAGCGGGAAGTCCTGCCAGACCAGGACGCCGCGCTCGTCGCAGACGTCGTAGAAGTCCTCGGTCTCGTAGATGCCGCCGCCCCAGATGCGCAGCATGTTCATGTGCGCGTCCACGGCCTGGTCCACCCGGCGCTCCAGGCGCTCGCGGGTGATCCGGGTGAGGAAGTGGTCGTCCGGGATCCAGTTGGCGCCCTTGGCGAAGATCCGCTTGCCGTTGACCACGAAGGTGAACGGGGTGCCCTGCTCGTCGGGGGTGGTGTCCAGCGTGATGGTGCGGAAGCCGACGCGGCGCTCGTAGGAGTCCAGCGCCTCGTCCCCGGCGGTCAGCGTGACGGCGAGGTCGTACAGCGGCTGCTCGCCGTAGCCGACCGGCCACCAGAGCGCGACGTCGGGCACCTCGACGGTCGCCGTCGCCGTGGTCGCGTCGGCGGGCACCGCGATGTCGACGGTGCGGCCGGCGACGGTGGCGGTCAGGGTCAGCTCCGCCGGGGCGCCGAGGCCGGAGCGCTCGATGTCGGCGTGCACCTCGACCCGGCCGAGGCCCTGCTCGTCGACGGTGACCAGCGGGCGGACCTGGGCCAGCCTGGCGGTGCGCCAGCGCTCCAGGCGCACCGGCTTCCAGATGCCGGCGGTCTGGAGGTCGGGGCCCCAGTCCCAGCCGAAGCTACAGGCCATCTTGCGGACGGCGTTGAACGGGTGCGGGTAGACGTGCGGGCGCGGGCCGAGGCGCTGCTCGGCCTCCTCGGCGTAGGCGAGGGCGGAGCGGAAGGTGACGACGAGTTCGGCGGGGCCGCCGTCGAGCAGTTCCCGCACGTCGAAGCGGTAGCCGCGGAACATGTTGGCCGTGGAGCCCAGTTCGTGTCCGGCCCAGGCGATGGTGGCCACCGTGTCAAGGCCGTCGAAGACCAGGTCGACCCGCTCGTCGGCGGCCGGCGCCTCGGCGCGCACGGTGGTGGCGTAGCGCCAGTCGGTCCGGTGCGCCCAGACCAGCTCCTCCTCGACGCGGTCGAGGTAGGGGTTCTCGATCAGTCCCGCGGTCAGCAGGTCGACGTGCGCGCTGCCCGGCACCTGGGCCGGCACCGTGCGACCGGCGATATGGTCCGGCACCGGACCGGCGATCGCCTTGAGATGCCAACCGTCGTGCAGGGCATGGCGGATCATCGTGATTACTCCCCAGAGATTACCGGCTTACGACCTGATGATTGTTATTCCGCCGAATTAAGTAAGTCAACAGACAACTTCCCTCTCGCGAGCCCCACCTGGGGTTTTGTCGCAGGTAACGGGCGCGCCGCCCACCAGGACGCCACCCGGAAGAGTGACCCAGGTCACATACATGGAATGAGCGGTACTCCGGGCTCCGCCACGGGAGGTGGCGGGCCCCGGCCGGGGCCGTCCCCGTCGCCGCGCCGGCGACGGGGACGGCCCGGGCGGGTCAGGGCTGCTCGGCCCTCGGCCCGGCGCCCTGCGACGGGACGGAGACCGGCCGGTCGAACTCGTACCAGGAGCCGCTGACATGGTCGTAGCCACGCCCGAGGTCCTGACTGGTGATGGCACCCGGCGAATCGGCCAGCGAACGCCCGCGCTCGTCGGGGTTGGGCGCCGCCTTGGCCAACAGCTTGGTGTAGGAGTGCCGAGGACTGAGGATGACCTCGTCCGACGGCCCACGCTCCACCACCCGCCCCCGGTACATCACCAGGATCTCGTCGGAGAAGTGCCGGGCGGTGGCCAGGTCGTGGGTGATGTAGAGCACCGCCAGGTTGTCCTCCCGCTGGAGCCTGGCCAGCAGGTTGAGCACGCCGAGCCGGATCGAGACGTCCAGCATGGACACCGGCTCGTCCGCGATCACCACCTGCGCCCCCGGGGCCAACGCCCGCGCGATGGCGACGCGTTGACGTTGACCACCGGACAGCTCGTGCGGCCGGCGGGGCGCCATGTCGGCCGCCGGCGTCAGGTTCACACGTTCCAGCAGCTGCTCGACCTGCCGCCTGGTCTCCTCCTGCCCCTTGGCCTTGCCGTGCAGCCGCAGCGGGCGGGCCAGATGGTGCTCGATGCTGTGGAAGGGGTTCAGCGAGGCGAACGGGTCCTGGAAGACCATCTGCACATGGTCGCGGTAGTCCCGGTCCCGGACGGGGGTGCCGTCGTTCTGGGTGGCGATGATCTGCCCGCCGGTGGGCCGCTCCAACCGGGCGATGGTCTTGGCCACCGTCGACTTGCCGGAGCCCGACTCCCCCACCAGGGCCACGGTGCGCCCCGGGGTGAGGGTGAAGGAGACATGGTTCACCGCGCGCAGCGTGGACCGCCGCAGCCCTGAGCGGATCGGGTAGTCCTTGACCAGGTCGCGGACCTCAAGTGCGGTCATGGCTGCGCCCTTTCGTTCGCGTCGTCGCCGCTCGCCGCCGCCGGGGCCTCCTGGTGGGCGGACGCGCCGCTGCGGATGAAGGAGCCCCGCTCGCCCGTCAGGCTCGGGAAGGATTCGAGCAGTTGACGGGTGTAGGCGTGCTGTGGCCGCTCGTAGATCTCCTCGGCCGGCCCGTACTCGACGATCTCGCCGGCACGCATCACCGCGATGCGGTCGGTGAGTTCGAGGAGCAACGGCAGGTCGTGGGTGATGAAGATGACCGCGAAGCCCAGCTCGTCACGGAGCCTGATGATCTCCCGCAGGATGCCGCGCTGTACCACCACGTCCAGCGCGGTGGTGGGTTCGTCCATGATCATCACCTGCGGGTCGAGCAGCATCGCCATCGCGATCATGACGCGCTGCCGCATCCCGCCGGAGAGTTCGTGCGGGAAGGAGTCGAGCCGCTGGGGATCGACGCCGACCAGGGTGAGCACCTCGGCGCACCTGGCCCGCCTGGCCTCCTTGGACATGTCAGGACGGTGCGTGGTGAGCACGTCGTCCAGCTGCTCGTGGATGGAGATCACGGGGTTGAGCGAGTTCATCGCGCCCTGGAACACCATGGAGAGCTTGGACCAACGGAAGACCCGCAGCTCCTCGTTCTGTAGGGCGAGGAGATCGATGTCCTGCCCCGACCTGTCGTGGAAGGTGACGGAGCCCTCCGTGACCTCGGCCGGCGGCCGGTGCAGCCGGTTGACGGCATAGGCCAGGGTGGTCTTCCCACAGCCCGACTCGCCGGCCAGGCCCAGGATCTCGCCCCTGGTCAGGGTCAGCGAGACGTCCTTGACCGCGTGCACCGGAGGGTCGGACTGGTAGACCACGTTGAGGCCGCGCACGGTCAACACCGGGTCGCCGTGCGGCTCCACGGGCGCCGGCTCGGGTTCGGCGTCCCGGCGGGCGACCGCTTCCGCGACGTCGCCGACCGCCTTGACCCTGCGGGCGATCCGCAGCTTCGGGTTGATGATCTCGTCGATGCTGAAGTTGATCAGCGCGAGACCACAGCCGAACAGCGCGATCAGCAGACCCGGCGGCACGAACCACCACCACGCCTCGTACTGCAACGCGAAGCCGTTCTGGGCGTAGTAGAGCATGGTGCCCAGCGTGTGGCTGTTGGAGGCGCCGAGGCCGAGGAAGGAGAGGCCGGCCTCGGCCAGGATCGCCGCGATCACCGCGAAGACGAACTGCGAGGCCAGCAGCGGCAGCAGGTTCGGCAGGATCTCGACGGAGACGATCCGCCAGCGCCGCTCGCCGGCGACCCGGGCCGCGGCCACGTAGTCACGGTTGCGCAGCGACAGCGTCTGGGCGCGCAACACCCGGGCGGCGGCGGCCCATCCGGTGACCGCGAGCACCAGCGCGACGGTCCACCAGCCTCGGTCCTCCGCCGGCACGAAGCCGGCGATCACGATCACCAGGGGCAGCCCGGGGATCACCAGCATCACGTTGCTGAAGAGGGAGAACCCCTCGTCCACCAGGCCGCCGACATAGCCGCCGACGATGCCGAAGAGGGCGGACAGCAGCGTGGCCAGCACGCCCACCAGGAGGCCGATCTGTAGCGATCCCCGGGTGGAGTGCGCCAGTTGGGCCAGCACATCCTGGCCGGTCTGAGTGGTTCCCAGCCAGTACTCGCCGCTGGGCGGCTGCTGGCCGATGGGGTTGATGGCGTTGGGGTTCGGGAAGAACGGCGGTCCGGCGATGCCGAACAGGGCGATGCCGAACACCAGGAAGAGTCCGACTCCGAGCCGGGTGGACCAGCTCGGCAGCAGGGCTCGGAGACCGCTCTTGGCACGGCGTGGCGCCGAGGCGATCGGGTCGGGGGTGCTCCCGGTGAGCGGCGCGCTCTCTTCGGCGCCGCCGGGGAGCGGGCTGAGTTGGGTCACGATGCCGGCTCCTGATCAGTTCTCGACTCGGGTACGGGGGTCGATGACGCCGTACAGCAGGTCCACGACCAGGTTGGCGGCCAGCACGGCCACCGTGATCACCAGGAAGATCCCCTGCATCAGGGCGTAGTCGCTGTTCTGCACCGCCTGGAGCAGCTGCGAGCCGATACCCGGATAGGAGAAGACCTGCTCGGTGATGATCGAGCCGGAGACCACGAAGCCCAGCGAGATCGCGAACCCGGCCACCGAGGGCAGGACCGCGTTACGCGCCGCGTACCTGGTCATGATCCGGCTGTTGCGCAGCCCCTTGGCCTGCGCGGTGAGGATGTAGTCCTCGGAGATGGTCGACACCATCATGTTCCGCATGCCCAGCAGCCAGCCGCCGATCGACGAGACCACGATGGTCAGCGCCGGCAGCGTGCCGTGTTCGATGACCGAGCTGATGAACTCGAAGTTCCAACCGGTGCTGAGCGCCACGTCGTAGCCGTGGTGCCGGGGGAACCAGCCCAGGTTGGTGGCGAAGATCAGCACGAAGATCAGGGCCAGCCAGAAGTAGGGCACCGCGGAGAGCACGGTGGTGGCCGGGACCAGCGAGTCGAGGCGTGAGCCCCGCTTCCAGCCCACCACCGTGCCGAGCACCACGCCCAGCACGAACGACAGCAGTGTCGCGATACCCACCAAACCGATCGTCCAGAGCAGGGACTGCCCGATGACATCGGTGACCTGCGCGGGGAAGGCACTGGTGGCGATCCCCAACTCGCCCCTGGCCAGGTTCCCCAGATAGGAGAAGTACTGGTTCCACAGGGGCTCGCCGGAGTTGCCGCCGAGCAACACCTCATAAGACTCGCGCACCTCGGGCCCGACCTGGCCGCCACGCTGCTGGAGCTTGCCCAGCAGCGCGTCGACCGGGTTGCCCGGCATCATTCGCGGAATAAAGAAGTTCAGGGTCAACGCCGCCCACAGGGCGACGAGATAGAACCCGAGCTTCCGGGCGTAGTACCTCATAGGGCAGCGTCACTCACCCGCGGGCTTCAGGTTCGCGAAGACCCGGGCCTGGTCGGGCCGGCTCCACACCGCGGGGAAGGCGTACAGGTTGACGTCCGTCGGCCAGCCGGAGAACTTCCCGGAGTTGAACTGGCTGGTGGTGCCACCGACCATCAGCGGGATGTAGGGCATGTCCTGCTCGATGTTGGCCTGGATGGTGTCGTAGTACGGCTGCCGCGCGTCCTGGCCGTCGTCGGGGTTGAGCTGCGCCAGCTCCTCGATCGCCGCGTCCACCTCGGGGTTGGCGTAGCGGGCCCAGTTGGGGTTCGCGCTCTCGCCGACCGGCTTGGTGCTCTGGCTGTGGAAGAACTGGTAGTAGACGTAGTACGGGTCGGGCGAGGCGCCCGGGTAGAGCGAGTCGATCGCCAACTCGAAGTTGCCGGAGTTGCGCGCGTCGGTGACCTCGTTCCAGGAGGACTGGCTGACGTTCAGCTTGATGCCGGCCTCGGTCAGCTGCTCCGACATGGTGTTGACGGCCGTGATGTAGTCGGTCCAGCCGGCCACCACCCGGACGCTCATCTCCACCTTGACGCCGTCCTTGGCGTAGATGCCGTCGCCGCCGCGCACATAGCCGGCGCCCTCCAGGATCTCCTCGGCCTGGGCGAAGTCCGGGGTCATGGCCGCGGTGCGGTTCTCCAGGTCGGCGGAGACATAGGCGGCGTCCCGGTCGGGCAGCGCGAATCCGGGCGATATCTCGCTGGCGGTGTCCTGGAAGGCCAGCGAGTTGAGGGTCTCCCGGTCGATGGCGTGGAAGATCGCCTGCCGGACGGCCGGGTCGGTCTGCGGCCCCTCACAGCCCAGGTCGGGGTTGGCGCAGGTCGCCAGCACCATCTGGTTCATCGGGATGGTGATCGACTTGTAACCGTCGTGGTTCGCCTCGAAGTTGGCGATGTCGGGGACGGGACCCGTCTGCCAGTCGATCTCGCCCGCGGCCAGCGCGTCGGCGCCGGCCTGGTTACCGGAGAGAGCGACATAACGGATGTTCTTCAGCTCCGGCTCGCCGTCCCAGTAGTTCGGGTTCGAGCTGATGGTGAACGCCTGCGGCTTGAAGTCGCTGAGCAGGAAGGGACCGGTGCCGACCGGGTCGGCGATGATGTCGGTCTCCGGCGACTCGATGCCGGACCAGATGTGCTCGGGGACGATCGGGGACTTGCCCAGGAGCTGCGGGGCGTCCATGTAGGCGGGCACGTCGAAGCTGACCACCACGTGCGAGGCGTCGACCACCTCGGTGGTGCCGTCGAAGCCGAAGCTGTTGAAGGCCGGGGTCTCTCGAATCATGTCGAAGGTGAAGGCGACGTCCTCGGCGTCGAACGCCTCACCGTCCGACCACTCGACACCCTCACGCAAGGTGATGCTGAGCTCGGTGCCGTCCTCGTTCCACTCGTACTCGGTGCCCAACAGGCCGGCCGGGTCGTCCTGTCGGGCGTTGTTGAAGAAGAAGAGCGGCTCGAAGATGCTGCCGTTCCCCTCGATCTCCTCCGGCGAGTACGGGTTGTAGTTGCGCTGCCAGTCATCGGCCAGACCCGTATAGACGATCAACGTGTCGGGGTCAGTTGACGACCCGCCACTCGATCCGCCGCAACCGGCCGCCAGCAGACCGATCGTGACCGTCCCGATCGCCGCGGTACGCCCGCGCCGCCACCTTGCGTGCAAGGACATTCTTGTTCCTCTCTTTGCCTGCCCCCTCATTGGGGCATGGGCGGAGTCACCCAGGGGTATGTGATTGTTAAGCCGCCGAATTAACAAAGTCAACCCTCCAGTGACACGAACAGACAACAACACGTGCGCGCCTCATCGGACACGGCGTGCGCACGTGCGGGCACCCCACGCCATCGCACCGAGGGGGCCTCCCCTTCATCTCGGTCATCAGACTGGTCAAATGCTTCATCAGCCAAATAAACTAAGAGTCGCGGAGCGTTACACTCGCAACGCAGATCGAAGTTGCGAACTCCCGTGCGCGATGCGGAGGATTCAGTGAGCGGACCAGCCGGAGCGACCCCCCATGCCAGCAGCAGGGCGGCCGTCCTCGACGTGATCCGGGCCGCCGGCACCATCAGCAGGGTCGGGCTCGTCAAGGCCACGGGGTTCACCGGTGCCACCATCTCGACCGTGGTGCGGCGGCTGATCGACGACGGCCTCGTCCTGGAGTCCGGGCGGGCGGAGTCGACCGGGGGCAAGCGCCGGGTACTGCTCCAGCTCAACCAGTCCTCCCGGTTCGCCGTCGGCGTGCATCTCGACCATGCCGGCATCACCTATGTGCTGACCAACCTCGGCGGCTCGGTGGTCGCCCGGATGTCCCGGGCGGGATTGGGCACCGAAGACCCACCCGTGATCATGGACCGCATGGCCACGGAGGTCGACGCGTTGATCGACGGCGCCGACATCGACCGCAGCAGGATACTGGGCCTCGGACTGGTCGCTCCCGGCCCCATGAACCAGAGCAGTGGGATGCGGCTCAGCCCGCCGACGATGCGTCACTGGGAAGACTACCCACTGACCAGCGTGCTGGAGGACGCCACCCGGCTTCCGGTCGTCCTGGACAACGACGCCACCGCGGCGGCACTCGGCGAACACTGGTCGGGCGACGTCGGCGGGACGTCCACCTTCGCCGCCGTCTACATGGGCACCGGAATCGGTTCCGGCCTGGTGGTCAACGGCATCACCTACCGCGGCGCCAGCGGCAACGCCGGCGAGATCGGCCATATCTGTCTTGATATCAACGGCCCGGTCTGCTGGTGCGGGGCGCGCGGCTGCACGGAGATCCTCGCAGGGCCCGGGTCCGTGGTGGCCGCCGCCAGGGCCGACGCCCGGCTCAGCCGCTCGGCCGGGCTCACGGAGGCCACCGAACGGCCGCGCTGGCTCGCCGACTTCGCCGCGATCACCCGCGCAGCACTGCGCGGGGACGGCCGCGCCAAGGATCTGCTGGAGGGCTCGGCCCGGCATCTGGCCGTGGCCGCGCGCACCCTGGCCAACGTGATGGACCTCGAACAGCTGGTGCTGACCGGGCCCAGCCTTGCCATCGCCGGGTCCATCTACCTGCCCGTGGTGCAGGAGGAGTTGGACCGCTCCTCCTTCTCCCGCGCCACCCACTCCATCACCGTGCGCCTCTCCCGATCCGCCGCCACCGCCCCGGCCATCGGCGCCGCGGCGCTGGTGCTCCAGTCCGAGCTGGTGCCCCTGCGCGAGGGCTCGCGGCTGCCGGATAACCTGGGCGACGCGGAGCCGCACGGCCAGCCGGTGAGCCGCTGACCTGCCAGGAGCGCGGGGAGCGCACGGCGTGCGCTCCCCGCGACCTTCGGGGGGCGCACTACCCAAAGTGAAGAAATATCGCGGTATCTCTCCACTAACGGGTTAATTTCCCTCCGTTGACACATGACGGCAGCGCGGTCCGGGGACACAACCGTTCGTCCAGGCGATCCCCGATGAACTGGAGCGCCCACGTGGCTCCCTCCGAAACCGTTTTCCACTGCCCCTTCGACTTCGCCGAGGGGCTCGCGTTCGATCCGTCGCTCAGGCGACTGATGACCGAGGCGCCCATCGCCCGCATCACCATGCCCTACGGCGAGGGCACGGCCTGGCTGGTCACCCGCTACGAGGACGTCCGGCTGGTCACCACCGACCGCCGGTTCAGCCGCGCCGCCGTGGCCGGCCGGAACTTCCCGCGCATGACCCCCGAGCCCATCGTCCAGTCCGAATCGATCAACCTGCTCGATCCCCCGGCCAGCAGCCGACTGCGCCGGCTGGTCGCCCAGGCGTTCACCGCGCCCAAGGTGGAGCGGATGAAGCCGGCCACCCAGCGCATCGTGGACGGGCTGCTCGACGAGATGGCGGACCACGGCCCGCCGGCCGATCTGGTCGAGCACCTCTCCACCCGGCTCCCGCTCACCAGCATCTGCGAGGTCCTCGACATCCCGGAGGAGGACCGGCCCGAGCTGCGCCGCAGGGCGATGGCGATGATGGCCATCGGCCCGACCACCCGGGAGACCGCCATCCAGGCCAAGGCCGAGCTGCGCGGCTACTTCCAGGACCTCACCCAACGGCGCCGGGCCGAGCCAGGCGAGGACCTCATCAGCTCGCTGGCCACCGCCAGGGACGGCGACGAGCGCCTGGGGCCCGACGAGTTGGCGGTGATGGCGATGGTCCTCATGATGACCGGCCACGACACCAGCACCTACCAGCTCAGCAACATCACCTACACCCTGCTCACCCAGGAGGAGCAGCTGGCCAAGCTGCGCGCTCACCCGGAGAAGCTGCCCAACGCGCTGGAGGAGCTGCTGCGCTTCATCCCGTTCCGCAAGGGGGTCGGCATTCCCCGGATCGCGCTGGAGGACGTCCAGATCGGCGATGTCACCATCCGGGCCGACGACACGGTGCACGTGTCGTATCTGGCGGCCAACCGGGACCCGGAACGCTTCGACCGGCCGGACGAGTTGGATCTCGACCGGCCGCCGACGCCGCATATGACCTTCGGCTGGGGGGCCCACCACTGCATCGGCTCGCCGCTGGCCGTGATGGAGATCCAACTCGCCATCGGCACCCTGCTGGCCCGGTTCCCGCGCCTGCGCCTGGCCGTGCCGGTCGAGGAGGTCCGATGGAACGACGAGTCCATCTGGCGCTATCCGTATGAGCTACCGGTCGCTTGGTGACCGGTACCACCGCTGAGACTGCCATCGAGGCCGCACCGGACGCCGCGTCGTCCGAGCGCGGCAAGGGGAGGGGATCATGGCCATTCTGTGCAGGCCCGCCATCGCGGTACCGGAGAACGTTCTCACCCTGGAGGAGACGCTTGAGCTGGCGCGCACCATGCACGCCGGCCATCCGCAACTCCCCCTGGCCCTGAGGCTGATCGAGAACACCGGCGTCCGCACGCGACATATCGTGCAACCGATCGAGGAAACGCTCCGTCATCCGGGTTTCGAGGCGAGGAACGTCGTCTACGAGGCGGAGGCCAAGCGCCGGGTGCCCCAGGTGGTGTACCGGGCGCTGGACCACTCGGGGCTCGGGGTACGCGACATCGACCTGATCGTCTATGTCTCGTGCACGGGCTTCATGATGCCGTCGCTGACCGCCTGGCTGATCAACACGCTGGGCTTCCGCCCGGAGACACGGCAGTTGCCCATCGCCCAGCTGGGCTGCGCCGCCGGCGGCGCCGCGATCAACCGGGCGCACGACTTCTGCCAGGCGTACCCGGGGTCCAACGTCCTGATCGTGGCCTGTGAGTTCTGCTCGCTCTGCTACCAGCCGACCGATCTGGGCGTGGGGCAGCTGCTCTCCAACGGGCTCTTCGGCGACGCGGTGGCCGCCGCCGTGGTGCGCGGAGAGGGCGGCAGCGGGGTGCGGCTCGAACGCAACGGATCCCATCTGGTGCCGGACACGGAGGACTGGATCTCCTACGCGGTCCGCGCCACCGGGTTCCACTTCCAGCTGGACAAACGCGTCCCGACCACCATGAAGATGCTGGCCCCCGCGCTGCGCACGCTGGCCACCGAGCACGACTGGGACGTCTCGGGGCTCGACTTCCACATCGTGCACGCCGGTGGGCCCCGCATCCTGGACGACCTCTGCCACTTCCTCGATGTGGACCCGGAGATGTTCCGGTTCAGCCGGGCCACGCTCACGGAGCGGGGCAACATCGCCAGCTGCGTGGTCTTCGACGCCCTGGAGCGGCTCTTCGCCGACGGCGGCGCCGCCGAGGACGCGCGGGGTCAGATCGCGGGCTTCGGCCCTGGTATCACCGCCGAGATGGCGCTGGGCAGTTGGGTGACGGGGGACCGCCCGCCCACCGTGGGACACCAGGGCAGGAGGGCGGAGTCACAGGCCGGCGTCGGGTGAGGCGGCGCCGCTACCGCGCGCCATGGGCGGCGAGATAGCGGGCGGCGACCTCGGTGTGGGTGGCGAAGGCCAGCGTGGCGGGCTCGGTGAGCACCAGCCATTCGGTGGCCTCGGGGGTCGGCCTCGACGGCGGCAGGGTGGCCGCCTCGCGCGGCGGCAGCAGCGCGAAGACGTTGAGGTTGCTGTCCGTGCTCAACACCTCGTGGAGCACGATGCCATCGGCGCGCTCGGTCAGGCCGGTCTCCTCCCACAGCTCCCGGGCCGCGGACTCCCGCCAGTCCTCGCCGATCTCCATATAGCCGCCGGGCAGGGCCAGTTCACCTCGACAGGGCTCGATGTCCCGGCGCACCACCACCAGCCCGTGGCCACCGCCGTCCAGCACGACCGGCAACAGCGCGACGGCCACGGGCAGCGGGTTGGCCCAGAGGGTCTCGCCACAGCCGGGGCAGTCTCTGGGCCAGCCCGCCACCGCCGCGTAGCCGACGCCGCAGTAGGGGCAGTGCGTCACGGTCCGCCCGTGTGTGTAGGTCATGAGGGAGTTTCTCCGCCTTCCGCTCTCCCGGGAGAGGCTACGCCTCCCCTTCCACCTCAGGGTTTACGGCCCACGCCGCCGACCAGGTCGAGGCCGTCCGCTGGCTCCTCGTCGAACGGCTCGGGGCGCCAGCGGGGGCAGGACACGATGCCGGGCGCGACGATGTCCAGGCCGTCGAAGAAGCCGGCGACCTCCTCGCGGCTGCGGAGGTGGTAGGGAACGGCGCCGCTGCGGTTGTAGTGGTCCTGAGCCTCGGCGAAGGCGGGGGAGCTGCCGTGCGCGCCGTCGTTGGCCGAGAGGTGGCTGCCGGGCGGAAGGCCGTCCATCAGCGTGCGCACGATGGCGCGCGCCTCGCGGTAGTCGTCGACATGGCCCAGCACTCCGCAGAGGATCAGGCCGACCGGGCGGCTGAGGTCGAGGCAGCCGGCCACCGCGGCCAACACCCGGTCGGGCTCGCGCAGATCGGCGTGCAGATAGTGGGTCGCCCCCTGGGGGCCGCTGGTCAGCAGCGCCCGGGCATGGGCGATGACCAGCGGATCGTTGTCCACATAGACGATCCGGGCCCGGGGCGCGATCCGCTGGGCGATCTGGTGCGTGTTCTCCTCGGTGGGCAGCCCGGTGCCGATGTCGACGAACTGGGTGATGCCCGCGTCGCCGACCAGACAGCGGATGCTGCGCCCGAGGAACTCCCTGGAGGCGCGGGCCACATGGACGACGTCGGGGAAGATCTCCCGGTAGTGCTCCCCCGCCGTGCGGTCCACCTGGTAGTTGTCGCGTCCGCCGAGCCAGTAGTTCCAGATGCGAGCCGAGTGCGGCACCGTCGTGTCGATCATGGGTGCGTCTTCGGTCACGGCGCGGTTCTCCTGGTGGTGCCATGGGCTGCGGTGCGAGGGGAGGGCAGAGCGGGGAAACGGTGTTCTCCGGGTCGTTCAGCGGGCCTGTCCGAGCCAGGAGTGCGCGACGAAGAACGGTGTGACGGGTGGTGTGGGCTGCGGGAAGCGGAGACACATAACAGGAACGCATCATAGAGGTGCTCTATCGATGCGTCGACAAAGTGCTCAGGACTGGTCTCCCGTCACACTGTGCACAGGAGCCACCCATGTCACAGGGTGCGGGCGGCAACTGACGCAGGGTCAGCCGCGCGGGGTGGTGAGCACCTCGGCCAGGTCGTAGTTCACCGGTTCCTCCAGCTGGGCGTAGGTGCACTCGCGGGGTTCGCGGTCCGGGCGCCAGCGGCGGAAGCGGGTGGTGTGCCGGAAGCGGTCGCCCTGCATGTGGTCGTAGGCCACCTCAAGGACGCGCTCGGGGCGCAGCGGCAGCCAGGAGAGGTCCTTGCCCGCGTTCCAGCGGCTGGGCCCGCCCGGCAGCCGGTCCGTCGCGTGCGCCTCGTCGCGGGCCCATCGCTCCCAGGGGTGGCCGGCCACCGAGTCCATCAGCAGCGGCTCCAGCTCGGCCATCAGCTCGGCCCGCCGGCTGGCGGTGAACGAGGCGCTCACGCCCACGTGTTGGAGCACGCCATGCGCGTCGTAGAGGCCCAACAGCAGGGAGCCGACGACGGGCCCGCTCTTGTGGTGCCGCAGCCCGGCCACCACGCAGTCGGCGGTGCGCTCGTGTTTGACCTTGACCATGGTGCGCTCGCCCGGCCGGTAGGGCTGGTCGAGGTGTTTGGCCACCACCCCGTCGAGCCCGGCGCCCTCGTACCGCTGGTACCAGTCCTGGGCGACGGCCAGCTCGGTGGTGGCGGGGGCGAGGAAGAGCGGCGATCCCGCGTCGGCCAGCGCGGCGCGCAGCGCCTCCCTGCGCTCCGAGAGCGGTTCGGCCAGCAGGGACCGCTCGCCCAGGGCCAACAGGTCGAAGGCGACAAAGCCGGCCGGGTGGCGCTCGGCGAGCATCCGCACCCGGGAGTCGGCGGGGTGGATCCGCTCCAGCAGCGCGTCGAAGTCCAGCCGGCCGTCCCGGGCGATGACGATCTCGCCGTCCAGGACACAGCGCTCGGGGAGCCGGGCCCGCAGGCCCTCGGCCAGCTCGGGGAAGTAGCGGGTGAGGGGCTTGGTGGAGCGGCTGTACAGCTCGATCTCGTCGCCGTCGCGGAAGACGACGGCGCGGAAGCCGTCCCATTTGGCCTCGTAGTGCAGCCCGGGCGGGATCTTGGCGGCGGGCTTGGCGAGCATGGGCTTGACGGGGGGCATCACGGGCAGCTCCATGCTGCGGATTGTCCCCCTGCCCGGCGCCGGACGGCCGGTGCTGTACGGCCATCCGGGAACCGCGCCCCGTGCGGGGAGACCTAGCCGGTGACGAACTCGGTGAGTATGGCCTGCACCTCGTAGATGTCGACGCCCTTGGTGAAGGTGGTCTTCATCGGGGTGGAGCTGCTGGAGATGTAGATCTTCAGCTCGGCGTCCAGATCGAAGTGGCCGGCCGTCTCCACCGAGAAGTGCGAGATGCTCTTGTACGGGATGGAGTGGTACTCGACCTTCTTGCCCGTGATGCCCTGCTTGTCCACCAGGATCAGCCGGCGGTCCGTGAACAGCAGCGTGTCGCGGATCAACAGGAAGGCCGCGCGCAGCTGTTCGCCTCTGCCGAACAGCCGGGCGTACTCCTGTTGAGCCTTCGCCGGGTCGATGCTGTGCGCGTTGCCGAACAGCGCCATGGACGGCCCCCCTGGGTGACGTGGCGTGATGTGGCACGACGACTGGCCACGTTTCGCACTGTACCCCGCCCCACCGACAGCGCCGTCGGGCATGGGCCCACACCGGTCATCCGTCGCGGCCTCGTCCGTGGCGGGCGCGTCGCCGGCGGCGGAAGGGTGCGAGGGTGCGGGTGGGAGGTTGTGGTGGCAGATCATCCGGTGCTCGGCTATCTCGTCTGGGCGGTCCTCTTCGGGGCGCTCTTCGGCTACGAGGCCCTGACCCTGGCCCGGCCCGAGGCGGGGTTGCCCACGCTGAGCGACGCCATGGGCGCCGTGATGCGCTATCAGGTGGGCCGCTGGGTGCTGTTCGCCGTGTGGCTGTGGTTCGGGTGGCACACCTTTGTGCGCGGCTGGCACTTCCTGCTGCGCGGCCCGGTGGAGTGAGGGGGCGGGGTGCGGCCCCCGACGGCGCTGGTCCTCAGCATGACCACGGTCGGCTATCTGCTGCTGATGGCGGCGCTGGCCGTCGGCCTGCGGCTGCGCCGCGCCGGGGCGCGCCCGGAGGCGGGGCGGCGGGGGTGGCCGGCGCTGCTGCGGCGGGTCGCCGGCACGGTGCTCGGCGGCTGGGCGCTGCTGGTGGTGGTGCTGGCCGGCTACTACGTGGGGCTCGCCCGCCTCGGCGGCCCCTTCCTGCTGGACGGGCTCACCGGCGCCGCCGCCCTGCTGGCCGTCGTGCTGCCGCTGTTCGCCCTGGCGTCCTGGCTCGTCGAGCGGCGGCATCGGCGCCACGCCCGCCGCGAACCCGCCGCGCAGCGTGACCGGGACCGCTGACGGTGCTGCCCGCCCGGACTGCGGCCCCGCCGGCACGGCCCTACCGTGGTCCCATGGGCGAGGCGCTGGAACTGACGATCGGCGAACGCACGGTGCGCCTGTCGAATCCGGACAAGGTGTACTTCCCCGAGCGCGGCTACACCAAGCTGGATGTGGCGCGCTACTTCCAGTCGGTGGCCGACGGCGCGCTGCGGGCCATGCGGGAGCGGCCCACCACCCTACAGCGCTTCCCCGACGGGGTGGGCGGCGAGTCGTTCTTCCAGAAGCGGGCGCCGAAGAACCGTCCGGACTGGATTCCGACCGGGCGGATCTCGTTCCCCAGCGGCCGGCACGCGGACGAGTTCTGCCCGACGGAGCCGGCGGCGGTGCTGTGGGCGGTGAACCTCGGCTGTCTGACGTTCCACCCCTGGCCGGTGCGGCGGGCCGACACCGAGCGTCCGGACGAGCTGCGGATCGACCTGGACCCGCAGCCCGGCACCGACTACGCGGACGCCGTCCGGGCGGCGCTGGAACTGCGCGAGCTGCTGGACGAGTTGGGGCTGCGCGGCTGGCCGAAGACGTCGGGCGGCCGGGGCATCCACGTCTTTGTCCCGATCGTGCCCGAGTGGACGTTCCCCCAGGTGCGGCGGGCGGCGATCGCGGTGGGCCGGGAGCTGGAGCGGCGGGCCCCCGAGCGGGTCACCACCGCGTGGTGGAAGGAGGAGCGCGGCGAGCGGATCTTCGTCGACTACAACCAGATGGCCAGGGACCGCACCATCGCCAGCGCCTACTCGGTGCGCGCGCGGGAGAACGCCCCCGTCTCAGCGCCGCTCACCTGGGACGAGGTGCCCGACGCCAGGCCCGAGGACTTCGACCTGGTGACGATGCCCGCCCGCTACGCCGAGGTGGGCGACCCACACGCGGAGATGGCCGAACACCCGTGCCGGCTGGAGGCGGTGCTGGAGTTGGCCGAGCGGGACGAACGGGAGCACGGCCTGGGCGATCTGCCCTATCCGCCCGACCATCCCAAGGCGGCCGGCGAGCCGAAGCGGGTGCAGCCGAGCCGGGCGCGCCGGGACGGCTGAACCGCCAGGGCCTCACGGTTTGCGGGCCACCCCGCCGGCCTGGCCGACCTCGCTCAGCCCCTGTCCCGCCGAGGCGAAGTCGGGGCGCCAGCGCGGCACCGACACCACCCCCGGGTCGACGAGTTCGAGGCCGTCGAAGTAGCCGGTGATCTCGTCCATGGTGCGCAACCGGTAGGGGACGGCGCCCGAGGCGTTGTAGGCGGCCTGGGCCTCGCAGTAGGTGGGGTCGATGTCGGTGCCCTCGTTGATCGAGGCGTGGCTGCCGGGGGCGAGCCCGTCCATCAGCCGGCGCACCAGCGACCTGGCCTCCTCATGGGTCTCGACATGGCCGAGGATGCCGCTGAGGATCAGGCCGACGGGCTGGTCGAGGTCGAGGTCCTGGCCGGCGGCGGCGATGATCCGCTCGGGATCGCGCAGATCGGCCTCGACGTACTCGGTGTGCCCCTCGGCCGACGAGGTGAGCAGCGCGTTGGCGTGCATCAGCACCAGGGGGTCGTTGTCGACGTAGACGATCCGGGCCTCGGGGTTGACGCGTTGGGCGACCTGGTGGGTGTTGTCCACGGTGGGCAGTCCGGTGCCCACGTCGAGGAACTGCCAGACGCCCACGTCGCGGGCCATGTAGCGGATGGAGCGGACCAGGAACTGCCGGGAGGCGCGAGCGACGTCCACGATGCCGGGGAACGCCTCCCGGTACTGGTCCCCCGCGATCCGGTCCACCTCGTAGTTGTCGCTGCCACCGAGCCAGTAGTTCCAGATCCGGGCCGAGTGCGGCACGGAGGTGTCGATCTTGGACACCGGCACGGGCCGGGGGGTTGACGCGTCGTCTGTCACGGGCGTTTCTCCTGCGGTGCGTCGGGCCTGCCAGGGGCCAACGTAACCACAGCGGCGGGCCAGCCGGGCTCACCACGCCATGTCCCGTTTCGGGCGCGCGGGTCGGCGAGCCGGGCCGGCGGAGTCCGTCGCCCCGGCGGGTCAGGCGATCCGGCCGAGCTCACCGGCGTGCACCGGATGGCCCAGTGGCTCGCCGGCGTCGAAGCGGGCCAGCTCGTCGAGGACCACATCGGCGAGCCGGTGCAGCTCGGTGCCCTGGGCGCCGGCGATATGGGGGGTGAGCCAGACGTTGTCGAGATCCCAGAGCGGCGAGTCGGCGGGCAGCGGCTCGGGCTCGGTCACATCGAGGATGGCGTCGATCCGGCCGCTGACCAGCTCGGGCGTCAGCGCCTCGTGGTCGACCAGCGCGCCGCGCGCGGTGTTGATCAGGATCGCGCCGTCCCGCAGCAGGGCGAGCCGGTCGGCGTCGAGCATGTGGCGGGTCTCGGCGATGGCGGGCGCGTGCAGGCTCACCAGGTCGCTCTCCCGCAGCAGCTCCTCCAGGGGCAGCAGGGTGGCGCCCAGCTCGGCTGCCTCCGCCTCGCCGAGGTAGGGGTCGGCGATGGCCACGTCGAGGGAGAACGGCCGCAGCGCCTCGGCGACCAGGCGGCCGATCCGGGAGGCGCCGACCAGCCCGACGCGCCGCTGATGGTTGCCGATGCGCGGGAAGGTGCGCAGCACGTCGACGCGGTCGCGCCGCTCCCGCAGGTGGGCCGTGCTGGCCGGCACGCCCTTGAGGGTGAGCAGGATCATGGCCAGCGTGTACTCGGCGACCGGCTGGGCGTTGGCCTGGGCCGCCGTGGAGATCTGGACGCCGCGTTCCCAACAGGCCGGCGACAGATGCCCCTTGACGGAGCCGGCGGCGTGCAGGACGGCGCGCAGCCGGGGGGCGGCGGCGAGCGCCGCCTCGTCGACGGCTGGCGATCCCCAGCCGGTGATCAGCACCTCGACCTCGGCGAGCCGGTCGAGCGAGGCCGGCGAGGTGAAGTCGGTGAGCACCCGCTCGTCGCCCAGGTCGGCCAGCTCCCGCAGGCGGGACCACTGGGGCGGGGAGAAAAGCCGGTCCGGCAGGTCGGCGATCATGGCGAGAGCGGCCTTGGGGCGTGGGCGCTGCACAGACTCCTCCGGAGGTGGGACGGGTCGGGGTGGGGCGGCGGTAAGCGGTTGCTCCAAACCCGTGCATGGTATGCGACGTGGCCGCAGGTCAGCTCGGCGCGGGCCCGTCCCACCCCGCCGGCCAGCCCCTCGGGGCATGGGCGAGCACGGTGTCCACGGCCCGTTCGACCTCGGCGGACGAGAGGTCGGCGCGGGCGGTGAGCCGCAGCCGGGAGATGCCGTCGGGCACCGAGGGGGGCCGGAAGCAGCCGACGGCCACGCCGGCGTCCCGGCAGTCCTGGGCCCACCGCACCGCCGCCTCCGGGGCGGGGGCGCGCACCGCGAGCACGGCCGCCGCGGGGCGGGCCACCGGCAGGCCGCCGGCGGCGAGTCCGTCGTGCAGGGCCCCCGCGATCTCGCGGGCACGCGCGGCCGACTCGGGCTCCCGGCGCAACAGCCGCAGGGCGGCGAGCGCCGCGCCGGCGGCCGGGGGCGCCAGGCCGGTGTCGAAGATCAACGTCCGCGCGTTGTTGACCAGATGACGGATCACCCGGGCCGGACCGAGCACCGCGCCGCCCTGGCTGCCCAGGGCCTTGGACAGCGTGAGCGTGACCACCACGTCGGGCGCGCCGGCGAGACCGGCGGCGGCCACCGTGCCGCGCCCGCCGGGCCCGACGACGCCCAGCCCGTGGGCGTCGTCCACCACCAGGGCCGCGCCGTGCGCGCGGCAGACGCGGGCCAGCGCCGGCAGGTCGGCGGCGTCCCCGTCCACCGAGAACACCGCGTCGGTGACGGCCAGGGCGGGGCCCTGGTGGGTCGCGAGGGCGGCGTCCACGGCGGCCGGGTCGGCGTGCGGCACCACCGTGGTGGTGGCGCGGGCGAGCCGGCAACCGTCGATCAGCGAGGCGTGGTTGCCGGCGTCCGAGACGATCAGCGCCTCGCGGGGCGCGAGCGCGGTGAGTGCGGCGAGGTTGGCGGCGTAGCCGGAGGCGAGCACCAGCGCCGCCTCCGCGCCGCAGAACGCCGCGAGTTCGGCCTCAAGGCGGGCGTGCAGTTCGGTGGAGCCGGTGACCAGCCGGGAGCCGGTGGCGCCGGCGCCCCAGCGCCTGGCGGCGTGGGCGGCGCCGGCGACCACCTCGGGATGCCGGGCCAGGCCGAGGTAGTCGTTGCCGGCCAGGTCCAGGACGGCTGCGTCGACCGCCCGGGGGCGCAGCGCGCGGGTCAGCCCGGCCGCCGCACGCCGTGCGGCGGCCTCGTCCAGCCGGTCGAAGACGTGGTCCGGTAGCTGACCTGACACGGCGCGCCGTCCCTCGACTTGGCTGGTGGTCGTCTGTTGTCGACTGCCAATAAAACTAGTGGCCTTCGCCGCCGGGGAACATGTGGTGATGGACACAGGACGGTCAACGGTCTTGTGGGATTCCTCCGTGGCCCCGCCGGCCCCGGGTGCGTCAGGATCGGCGGTATGGACCTGTTGGACGGGCTGGTGGAGAAGGGGCTGCGCCGCGAGCGGCCCAGCCGTGACGAGGCGTTGGCCGTGCTGGCGACGTCCGACGACGAGCTGTTGGACGTGGTGGCGGCGGCCGGTCGGGTGCGCCGCCACTGGTTCGGGCGGCGAGTGAAGCTCAACTATCTGGTGAACCTCAAGTCGGGCCGCTGCCCTGAGGACTGCTTCTACTGCTCGCAGCGCCTGGGGTCGAAGGCCGATGTCCTCAAGTACACCTGGCTGAAGCCCGCCGAGGCCGCCGAGGCGGCCGGCGCCGGGGTGGCGGGCGGCGCCAAGCGCGTCTGTCTGGTGGCCAGCGGGCGTGGTCCGACCGACCGGGATGTGGAACGGGTCTCCCGCACCATCGAGGCGGTCAGGGAACAGCATCCCGAGGTGGAGGTCTGCGCCTGCCTCGGGCTGCTCTCCGACGGGCAGGCCGAACGGCTGCGCCAGGCGGGCGCGGATGCCTACAACCACAACCTCAACACCTCGGAAGCCACCTACGGGGACATCTGCACCACCCATGAGTTCAGCGATCGGGTGGCAACCGTCAAGGAGGCACAGTCAGCGGGCCTTTCCGCCTGCTCCGGGCTGATCGCGGGCATGGGCGAGACGGACGAGGATCTGGTCGACGTGGTGTTCGCGCTGCGCGACCTCGATCCGGACTCGGTCCCGGTGAACTTCCTGATCCCGTTCGACGGCACCCCGTTGGCCGGTACCTGGCAGCTCACCCCGCGCCGGGTCCTGCGCATCCTGGCCATGGTGCGGTTCGTCTGCCCCGATGTGGAGGTGCGGCTCTCCGCCGGCCGGGAGGTGCAACTGCGCTCGTTGCAGCCCCTGGCCCTGCATGTGGTCAACTCCATCTTCCTGGGCGACTATCTGACCAGTGAGGGACAGGCGGGCCAGGCCGACCTGGAGATGATCGCGGACGCCGGCTTCGAGGTGGAGGGCGCCGAGGCGGACACGCTGCCCGAGCACCGGGAGGGTCTGGTCGCGGTGCGCCGCAGGGGCGCCGGCACGGAGCTGCCGCCCAATGCCTGACCGGTCGCCCGACCAGCTGGCCGACCACGCGGTGGGGCGTTCGCCGGCCGAGGTGCTCGCGCTGGATCGGGAGCACGTCTGGCACCCCTACGACCCGATGCCGGGAAGGACCGCGCCCCTGCTGGTGGACTCGGCGGCGGGAGTGCGGCTCCGCCTGGCCGAACCGGCCTTCGGGCAGCGCGAGTTGATCGACGGGATGGCCTCCTGGTGGTCGGCGGTGCACGGCTACCGCCACCCGGTGCTGGACGCGGCGGCGAAGGACCAGCTGGGCCGGATGAGCCATGTGATGTTCGGCGGTCTCACCCACCGTCCCGCGGTGGCGCTGGCGGCCCGGCTGGCCGAGCTGGCCCCTGGGGACCTGCGACATGTGTTCCTGGCCGACTCGGGCTCGGTCGCCGTCGAGGTCGCGCTCAAGATGTGCCTCCAGTACTGGCGTTCGGTCGGACGTCCCGCCAAGCGGCGGCTGCTCACCTGGCGCGGCGGCTACCACGGGGACACCTGGCACGCCATGTCGGTCTGCGATCCCGAGGGCGGGATGCATCAGCTCTGGGCGGGAACGCTGCCCGAGCAGGTGTTCGCCGAGGCCCCGCCGACCGGCTTCGACGCCCCGCTCGACCCGGGGTACGCGGCCCGGCTGCGGGCGTTGGTCGCCGCGCACGCCGACGAGTTGGCGGCCGTGGTGGTGGAGCCGGTGGTGCAGGGCGCCGGCGGGATGGCCTTCCACTCCCCCGCGTATCTGCGGGTGCTGCGCGAGGCGTGCGACGAGCACGGGGTGCTGCTGGTCGCGGACGAGATCGCGACCGGCTTCGGCCGCACCGGGCGGCTGTTCGCCACCGAACACGCGGGCATAGTGCCCGATGTGCTGTGCCTCGGCAAGGCGTTGACGGGGGGTTACCTGACGTTGGCGGCGACACTGTGCACGCCGCGCGTGGCCGAGGGGATATCCCGTGGCGAGGTGCCGGTGCTGGCGCACGGCCCCACGTTCATGGGCAACCCGCTCGCCACGGCCGTCGCGCTGGCCTCGGTCGAGCTGCTGCTGGCGGGCGACTGGGCCGCCGAGGTGGCCAGGATCGAGCGCGGCCTGCGCGCGGGCCTCGCGCCGGCGCGCGCCCTGCCGGGCGTCAGGGAGGTGCGGGTGCTGGGGGCGATCGGCGTGATCCAGCTGGACCACCCCGTCGACCTGCCGGCCGCCACCGAGGCCGCGGTGCGCCGTGGCGTCTGGCTGCGCCCGTTCCGCGATCTGATCTACACGATGCCGCCCTATGTCACCGACGACGTCGACCTGGCCCGGATATGCGCCGGGGCCCTGGCGGCGGCCGAGGCGGGCTGAGGGGTGCGCGCGCGAGACGAACGACCGGTGCGGGGACGGGTGCTGGTGATCACCGGCACCGGCACCGAGGTCGGCAAGACCGTGGTCACCGCGGCCGTCGCGGCGCGGGCGCTGGCGGACGGGCAGCGGGTCGCCGTCCTCAAACCGGCCCAGACCGGGCTCCCGGCCCGCGCCCCGGGCGACGCGGCCGAGACCGCGCGGCTCGCCGGCCGGCTCACCGTCGGCGAACTCGCCCGCTATCCGGACCCGTTGGCGCCGGCCACCGCCGCGGAACGCTCCGGGCTGCCGCCGGTCACCCCGGCCGAGACGGCCAAGGCGGCCGAGGAGTTGGCGGAGGACCACGATCTGGTGCTGGTCGAGGGCGCCGGCGGCCTGCTGGTGCGCTTCGACGCGCTGGGCGGCACCCTGGCCGACGCGGCCACCCTGCTGGCCGCCCCGGTGCTGGTGGTCGTCGAGGCGCGTCTTGGCACCCTCAACCTGACGGCGCTGACCGCCGAGGCGCTGCGCGCCCGCGCGCTGCCGCTCGCCGGCCTGGTGATCGGCCGGTGGCCGGCCGCACCTGATCTCGCGGCCCGCTGCAACCTGCGCGACCTGCCGGTCGTGGCCGACGCGCCGCTGCTCGGCGCGGTGCCGGACGGCGCGGGAGCACTGCCGCCCGACACGTTCCAGGCCGCGTCGGCACGCTGGCTCGCCCCGGCCCTCGGCGGCCGACTGGACCCGGCGACGCTGGCCGACTCCCCCTGACGCCGCGCGCGGCGACCGTCCGCCCGCCGCGTCGCTACGGCGGACCCGGATCGTCCGCCAGCACCGCGTCCAGGGTGCGGCGGCCGATGCCGGCCATCAGCGGGTTGTCGGCCGAGTGGGCCAGGAAGACCAGCGCCAGCGACAGCGCCCACCCGCGTGCCCGCGCCCAGGTGTCGTGGTCGGCGCGGCCGTACGCGTGCCGGAACTCCCCCCGCCGCGCCGCGGGCAGGATCATCCAGGCCACCGCGAGATCGGTGGCCGGGTCCCCCGCGGTGATGTCGCCGAAGTCGATCACGGAGCGGACGCTGCCGTGCTCCACCAGGATGTTCGCCGGATGCAGGTCGCCGTGCAGCCACAGCGCGGGTCCCGCCCACTCGGGCGCGGCGGTGGCGCTCTCCCACACCCGCAGCGCGGTGGCCCGTTCCACCGGGTCGTCCAGGTGGGGGAGTTGGGACCGCACCCTGGCGTCCCGCCCGGCGAGCGGGATCCCCCGCGAGGGGTTGGCGGGGGCGTCGGCCGGCGCCGGCAGGTGCAGGGCCGCCAGAAACCCGCCGAGAACGAGCGCGGTCGCTCCCGGATCGGCCGGCGGCGTGCGGGCGGCGATCTCCCCGGGCAGAAACGGCGACACGCTCCAGGACCAGGGATATCCACGGCCGGGACGCCCGGTGCGCACCGGTACCGGAACGGGCAGCGGAAGGCGGCCGGCGAGTCCGGGCAGCCAGCGCTGTTCGTTCGCCACCAGGCCGGCGGACGCGGCCCGCCTGGGCAGCCGCACCAGATGGTCGCCGCCGAGCCGGCAGACCAGGTTGTCCCAACCGTTGGCCAGCACCTGGACATCGCGTTCGGCCAGGTCGGGGTGCTGGTCGGTCAGCAGCTGGCGCACCAGCTCCGGGGAGACCGACACCTCGGCGGTCGGCATGTTGTCCGCGCTCACCGCACAACCCTAGTTCGGTGGGGAACGGCGGCGGGGGCGTTCAGCACAGCTCGGCGACCAACTCAGCGAGCTCGTCGAGGTGCTGGGGTAGTGCCGGATCGGGGCTGCCCGTCCAGGCGCCGTGCAGATCGGGGCGGTGGCGGGACACGTGGACGGCGAAGGCCGCCAGTTGGTCCCGGGCGTTGCGCGCCTCGTCGACCGGCTCCCCCACCGCCAGGCGGGCGGCCAGCGCGAGATCGATCCGCTCCCGCAGCCAGTGCGGCGCCAACTGGCTGCGCCGGGCCGCTTCGGCCGGGTCGGCGCCGGCCAACCGCGCTATCAGGTCGGCCCGTCGACGCTCCCCGTGGCGGTCGGCCATGGCCTCGAACCGGGTCCACTCCCGGCCCATCGAGCCCAGCCGCTCGCCCCAGCCCTCCACCAGGACCAGCCGCAGCGCCCGCGCCGTCTCGCGCAGCGACACGGTGGCGCCGGCCGGATCCAGAGCGGCGGCGGACCGCGCCTCGCCGGCCAGCCGGCGGGCCTCCCGCCGCCAGTGCCCCAGCCGGGCGGCGACGACCACGGGGGCGAACCTGACCTCGGTGGCGAACGCGGTGAACTCGCCGATCAGCCCGTCCTCAGGCAGCCCGGAACGTCCGCCGTACGCCTTGTTGAGGCCGTGCGACCACCGGGCGTCGGCGGCGACTCGCTCGGCGACCAGCGCCGGGCCGCCGGCCAGCGCGACGCGCAGCTCGTCCGCCGTGAAGGCGAGCCAGCCGAGGTCAAGCGTCTGCGCCCGCCCGGAGGCGGCCCACCAGTCCACCAGCTCGGCCTGGCGCTCCGCGACGGCGCCGGCGGGCTCGGTCGACCGCTCGTAGACCGGCAGCACGTCGATATCGGAGAGCGGCCACGGCTCGTCCCGCCCCAGACTGCCGCCGACGATCACCCCGCGCACCCCGGGGATCGCGCAGAGCCGGGACGTCGCCTCCGCCAGCCGCTCGTCCAACAGGGCCCGCCACCGCGGGGACACCGCCACCGATGACATCCAGCACTCCCGAATCCCGGCGTGCCGGCGACGCCGGCACGCATGACCAAGGGTGATCGACAAACCTGGCGATACCCCATGGCCGGTGGATATCGTCCCATGCGACCGTTCCTTAAGCGTTTGATCACACATTCTTTGACCTGACCCGCCGGAACGTCGACCGGAGATCGACACCGGTCGTCACCCCCGCGCCCACGGCAGCTGCCGCCACAGACCAGAGAGAGCGCCAACCCCCATGCCACAAGCGGCAGTCGACCCCCTCGTCCGGCGCTGGCGCGCCGCGCTGTTCGCCCTCTTCCTGACCCCCGGGTTCGCCCTGGCCTCCTGGGTGACCCGGACCCCCGCCATCAGAGACGCCGTGGACACCTCCACGGCCGGCATGGGACTGATCCTCTTCGGCCTCTCCATCGGCTCGATGCTGGGCGTCCTCTCCTCCGGCGCCCTGGTCGCCCGGCGCGGGGGCCGCTGGGTGGCGACGCTGGGCGGCTCCTCGATCGCCCTCGGCCTCACCGTCCTGGCCGTGGGCGCCGGCCTGGGCACGGGCCCGGTGGTCTTTCTCGGCCTCGCCTTCTTCGGCTGCGGCACCGGCCTCCAGGAGATAGCCGTCAACATCGAGGGCGCCGCCGTCGAACGGGTCATGGGACGGCCGGTGATGCCGGCGCTGCACGGCTGCTTCAGCGGCGGCACGGTCCTGGGCGCGGCCGTCGGCATCGGCCTGACCTCGATCGACTTCCCCGTGATGTGGCATCTGCTGCTGGTGATGCTGCTGGTCGCCGGCGGTGTGCTGTGGGCGCGCGGACGGATGCCGGTCGACACCGGCCAGGACGGTCCGAGCTCCGCCGAGGGCCGGACCGGCGGCTTCCGGGCGCGCATGGCGGTGTGGCGCGAGCACCGGGTGGTGCTGCTGGGCCTCATCGTGCTGGGCATGGCGCTGGCCGAGGGATCCGCCAACGACTGGCTGCCCCTGATCATGGTCGACGGCTACGACCTCGACGAGGTGGCCGGCTCCGTGGTGTTCACGGTCTTCGCGGCGTCGATGACGGTGGGCCGGTTCAGCGGCCAGTTCTTCCTCACCCGCTTCGGCCGGGTCCCGGTGATGCGGGTGAGCGCCGGGCTCGCCGTCGTCGGCATCCTCGGCGTGGTCTTCGCACCGGCCCCCGCGCTGGCGGCGGTCGGCGTGCTCTTCTGGGGACTTGGCGCCTCGCTGGGCTTCCCCGTGGCGATCTCGGCGGCCGGCGACGACCCGGCGGGCGCGGCGGCCCGGGTCAGCGCCGTGGCCACCACGGGCTACTTCGCGTTCCTGGTGGGCCCGCCGGCGTTGGGCTTCCTCGGCGAGGAGTTCGGGCTGCGCAACGCGATGGTCGCGGTGCTGCTCATGGTCCTGATCGCCGGCGGCGTCGCCCACGCGGTCCGCCCAACGCCCCGCTCCCGCTCCACCCCCGTCGCGGGGCCCTACGCGGGCCGCGCGGACAGCGACCCCGACGGTGCGGGGCCCTCCGCGGGCGACAACGACGGCGACCCGAACCGTGCGGGCGACGCGGCCGGATAGCCGACCGAACCACCGAGACCCCGCGTGAAGCCGTGCATGAGAGGCGCGGCACCGGCTGATGGACGGTCAGTCGCCACGGCCCCCGACGTTCGACACCCACGGCGGCGCCGACCCGTCGCCGCTCGCCGACTCCCCCGAGCAGGGCCACGACCACACGCCGGACCCCTCCGAACGCCGGCCCCGGAACCGTCGCCTCAGGCCACCTGTCCCACCACCACCGACGGAATTGTCCTCGGGACGTCTTGCCCCCTGGGCATCCCGCTGCCTAGGATCCCCGTCAGGTTTGCTAATCGAATCGATTCGATTCGTTCGATGGAAGGTCCCGAGGGAGGGCACGTGGTGGTCACCATCAAGGACGTGGCCCGGCACGCGGGTGTCGCGCCCAGCACGGTGTCCTACGTGCTCAGCGGCTCGCGCAAGATCTCGGACGAGACCGCGGAGGCCGTGCGCGCCGCCATCGCCGAGCTGGGGTACCACCCCCGCGCCTCGGCGCGGACGCTGCGGCGCTCCCGCAGCGAGGTGCTGGTGCTGGCCGTGCCCAGGGAGCCGGGCAAGTACCGGGCCGTGGACGGCCGGTTCGCCGTGGACATCAGCGACGTCGCCCGAGGCCACGGCTATGACGTGCTGATGATGACCGACCCCGACGGCGTGCGGGGGCTGGAGCGGATCGCCCGCAGCGGGCTCGCCGACGGCGCCGTGCTGATGGCGGTGCGCGAGGAGGATCCCAGGATCGAGACGCTGCGGGCCCTGGGGTTCCCGACGGCCATGGTCGGCCACGGCTCCGAGCGGGACGAGGACCAGCCGCCCTGGGTGGATCTGGACTGGCGGGCGGCGGTCGCGCTCGCGGTGCGCGAGGCGGTGTCCGCCGGGCATCGCCGCGTCCTCTTCTGGGCGTCGGCCGACCACGAGTTCCACGCCCGGCGTGGCTACGCGCTGCGCGGCCGGGCCGGGGCCGAGGCCGCCGCCAGGGAGACGGGGGCCGAGGTGCTGGTGCGCCGGTCGTCCAACGATCCCGACGTGCTGCGCGCCCGGCTGCGGGAGGCGTTGACCTCGGTGCCCCGGCCGACCGCGCTGCTGGTACAGCATCTGATCCCGCTGGCGCCGCTGCTGGCGGAGGTCGCCGCGCTCGGGCTGCGGATCCCGGACGATCTGGCCGTGGTGCTGGTGGGCAGCCTGCCCGACGAGCCCGGGCCGCTGTCCGCGCCGCTGCCGCGCATCGATCTGCCGGTCGGGCGGATGGCGGACGCGGTGGTGCGCCTGGTGGTCGGGGCGATCGATCCCCCCTCGGGAGAGCCCGCTCCCCGACACCAGCTGATCCCCCCTCGGATGGCCGAGGGCCCGACCCTCGCTCCGCCGGGCGCCGCCCCCGACTGAGCGGGCCGGGAAGAAGAAGTCGAGCCGCAGGAACCGTGAACGAAAGCGCGGGACATCATGCAACGTAGAACCGGGCGCACCCCGTCGTCCGCCGCCGTGCTGGCCGTGGCGACCGCCACGCTGGCCGCGGGGCTCGGCGGGTGCGCGGCCGAGCCCGATCCGGACACGGTGACGGTGCTCAACTCGGCCACCGACACCGCCGAACACGAGGCGAACCAGGAGTTCTTCGAACGCTGCGCCGAGCCGTTGGGCCTGAGGATCGAGCAGATCAGCGTGCCAGCCGACCAGGTCGCTTCCAAGGCGCTGCGGATGGCCTCGTCGGACTCGCTGACCGACATCCTGGAGCTGGACGGCTCGGAGCTGCCGCAGTTCGCCGAGACCGGCGGGCTGCGCCCGATCGACGAGGTCGGGGTGGGCGACGAGCGGTTCTCGGACAGTTCGATCTCGCTCGGCTCCTACGACGGGGTGCGGTACGGGGTGGCCCGTTCGGTCAACTCCCTCGCGTTGATCTACAACACCGAGCTGCTGGCCGATGCCGGGCTCGAACCGCCCACCACCTGGGACGAGTTGCGGGAGAGCGCGGCGGAGCTGACCCAGGGCGACACCTATGGCATGGCCTTCAGCGCCAGCCCCAACGCGGACGGCGTCTACCAGTTCCTGCCGTTCTTCTGGTCGGCCGGCGGCGACGAGGCGCGGTTGGACGAGGGGGCCGGGGCCTCGGCGCTCCAGCTGTGGAAGGACCTGGTGGACGCGGGGTCGAGTTCGCGTTCGGTGGTCAACTGGAACCAGCAGGACGTCAACGACCAGTTCGTCTCGGGCCGGGCCGCGATGATGATCAACGGGCCCTGGCAGGTGCCGGTGCTCAGCGCGCAGGACGAGGTGGACTGGGCGGTGGCGAGCATCCCGGTGCCGGAGGCGGGCCAGGATCCGGTGCCGCCGATCGGCGGCACGGTGATGACCGTGCCCAAGAACGACGATCCGGAGCGGGAGCGCAACGCGGGCCGCGTCCTGGAGTGCCTCAACTCCGAGGAGAACCAGCTGGCCTGGGGCGAGCGGGTGAACAACGTGCCCACCGACCGACACGCGGCGGCGACGTACCGGGAGCAGAACCCGGAGCTGGCGCCGTTCGCCGATCTGGTGGAGACGGCGCGGTCGCGCACCGAGCGGGTCGGCACCCGTTGGCCCGTGATCGGGGACGCGCTGTCCGGCGCGTTCCAGTCGGTGCTGACCGGACGTGCCTCCCCCGAGGACGCGCTGCGGCAGGCCCAGCGGCAGGCGGGGGACGACGAGTGAGCGCCGACACGAGCCAGCGGGCGCGCCGGGGCGCGGGACGGCGCCGGCTCTACCAGTGGCTGTTCGTCCTGCCGGCGCTGCTCTATCTGGTGGCCTTCTTCGGCTATCCGCTGGTGCGGAACGTGCTGATGAGCTTTCAGGAGTTCACGCCGACCACCTACTTCACCGGGGAGTCCCCGTTCAACGGCCTGGAGAACTGGCGGGCGGTCTTCGACAACCCGCTGTTGGGGGACGCGTTCTGGCAGACGATCCTCTTCACCGTGGGGTCGCTGGTGGGGCAGTTCACCATCGGGCTGGCGCTCGCGGTGTTCTTCTCCCGGCGCTTTCACCTCTCCGGGGTGATCCGCGCGGTGCTGCTGCTGCCGTGGCTGGTGCCCATGGTGGTGTCGGCTGTGGTCTGGCGCCGGATCATGGACGAGGACCACGGGGTGCTCAACAGCTTCCTTGAGCTGGTGGGCCTCTCGGCTGACGGCGTGCCGTGGCTCTCCAGCCCCAGCGTGGCGCTGCTGTCGGCGATCCTGGTCAACATCTGGATCGGCATCCCGTTCAACATGGTGATCCTCTACGGCGGTCTACAGGAGATACCGAAGGAGCTGTACGAGGCGGCGGCGCTGGACGGGGCGGGGCCCTGGCGGACGTTCCGGAGCGTGACGTTGCCGATGTTGCGTCCGGTGGTGACGGTGGTGTTGGTGCTGGGCTTCATGTCCACCATCAAGATCCTGGATCTGATCCTGGCGCTGACCGGCGGCGGCCCGGCCGACTCCACCCAGACCCTGGGCACCCTCACCTATCAACTCTCTTTCATGCAGCTCGACTTCGGCCAGGGCGCCGTGGTGGGCAATGTCCTGATCCTGATCAGCGCCGTCTTCGCCCTGCTCTATCTGCGGGTCAACCGCTCGGACGTCGGACGGGGAAGGTGAGGCGACCATGAAGCAGTTGAGGCAGCCGAGGCGGGAGACAGCCGCGGCGGGCGTGCGGCGGTGGGGGAACACCGCGCTGGCGCTGCTGATCCTGGCCGTGATGCTGTTCCCGGTGTACTGGATGGTCAGCACGGCGCTACAGCCGCATTCGAGCATCGCCTCGGTGGATCTGATCCCGACCTCGCCGAGTTTCGACAACTTCCGGGCGGCGCTGGACACTCAGGGGGGTTCGCTGGTCACCAGCCTGGTGGTGGCGCTGGGCGCGGTGGTGGTGTGTCTGGCCCTCGCCGCGCCGGCCGCCTACGGGCTGGCGCAGTTCGGGCTGCGCGGTGGCCGGGGCATCGTCTTCGGCACCCTGATCACCCAGATGGTGCCGGGGATCGTGGTGGCCAACGCGCTCTACAGCGCCTACGCGGAGCTGGGGCTCGTCAACTCGTATCTGGGGCTGATCCTGGCGGACGCCTCGCTGGGGCTGCCGTTCGCGATCGTGCTGCTGCGGGCGTTCATGGTGTCCATCCCCAGCGAGGTCGTGGAGGCGGCCATGGTGGACGGCGCCAACCGGTTCACCGCGTTCGTCCGGATCGTGCTGCCGATGAGCAGGAACGCGCTGATCACCTCGGGTCTCTTCGCGTTCCTCTTCGCCTGGGCCGACTTCATCTTCGCGCTGACGCTGAACACCACGGACGACGTGAAGCCGGTGACGCTGGGGATCTACCAGTTCATCGGGGCGCATGTGAGCGACTGGGGCGCGGTGATGGCCACCGCCGTGTTGTCGGCGATCCCGGCGGCGATACTGCTGGTCGTCGCGCAGAAGTACATCGCCGCCGGGATCGCCGGTGGCTCCATCAAGTGAGCGCCTCCGCGACGACCGACCGTAGGACACCGCACAACAGAGGGTCTGAAGCACCGATGACGAGTTCGACCAGTCCAGAGACGACAGACTTCCCCGAGTTCCCCACGTTCCCCCGTGGCTTCGCCTTCGGCGCCGCGACCGCGAGCTACCAGGTCGAGGGCGCCCACGACGTGGGCGGTCGTGGCCCCTCCATCTGGGACACCTACTCCCGCCAGCCGGGCAAGGTGGCCGGTGGCGCGACCGGCGACGTGGCGTGTGACCACTACCACCGCTACCGGGAGGACGTGGCGCTGCTGCGCGAACTCGGCGTGGACGACTACCGGTTCTCGATCGCCTGGCCCCGGATCCAGCCGACGGGCGAGGGCCCCGCCAACGCCGAGGGGCTCGACTTCTACGACCGGCTGGTCGACGAGCTGTTGGCGGCCGGGGTGCGGCCGGCGGCCACGCTCTACCACTGGGATCTGCCGCAGGCCCTGGAGGACCGGGGCGGCTGGCGGGTGCGGGAGACCGCCGAGCGGTTCGGTGAGTACACCGCGCTGGTCGCGGAGCGACTCGGCGACCGGATCGGCCGCTGGATCACGTTGAACGAGCCGTTCTGCGCCTCCTTCGTCGGCTACGCCATCGGCCGGCACGCGCCCGGCGCCCAGGAGGGGCGGGGCGCGCTGGCGGCGGCCCACCATCTGCTGGTGGGCCATGGTCTGGCGCTGCGGGCGTTGCGGGCGGCGGGTCGGAGCGAGGTGGGCATCACGCTCAACCCGGACCGGCTGCTGCCGGCCAGCGACTCGGCGGCCGATCTGGCGGCGGTGCGGCGCGCCGACACCCTGCACAACGCGGTGTGGTTCGACCCGCTGTTCGCCGGCCGCTACCCGGAGCACGAGGCGGAGACCTGGGGCGAGTTGGCGGACGGCTCCTACCGGGCGGACGGGGATCTGGAGCTGATCGGCGCCCCGTTGGACTTCGTCGGCGTCAACTACTACCGGCCGATCACCATCGCGGCGGCACCGCGCCGGGAGCCGGACGTGGCGCGGCGCACCGCCGTGGACATCGGCGCCGTGGAGAGCTGGCGGGACGATGTGCGGCACACCACGATGGGCTGGCCGGTGGTGCCGGAGGCGTTCACCGACCTGCTGGTCGAGTTGGTCGAGCGCTACCCGGGGCTGCCGCCGCTGTACATCACCGAGAACGGCTCGGCGGAGGCGGACACCGTGGCCGAGGACGGCCAGGTGCACGACGCGGACCGGGTGGCCTATCTGCGGGACCACCTCGCCGCCCTGGCCGATGCCGTGCGGGCGGGGGTGGACGTGCGGGGCTACTACGTCTGGTCGCTGCTCGACAACTTCGAGTGGGCCTTCGGCTACGACAAGCGCTTCGGCATCGTCCGGGTCGACTACGACACCTTGGAGCGGCTGCCCAAGGACAGCTACCGCTGGTACCAGGACATGATCCGCGACCATCGGCGCACCCACGCCGAGGGGCCCGGTCAACAGGAAGCCGGGGACGGCCAACAGGAAGAGGAGACCCGAACACCGTGAAGTTCACCGACGGTTACTGGCTGATCAGGGACGGGGTGCGGGCCACGTTCGCCACGCGGGTCGCCGAGGCCCGGATCGACGAGGACCGGCTCACCCTCTACGGCTCGGTGCGTCCGGCACAGGCCGGGCAGAGCCGGGGCGGCACCCTCAACAGCCCCCTGCTGACGGTGGAGTGCTTCTCGCCGGCCGAGGGCGTGATCGGGGTGCGCTCCACCCAC
This sequence comes from Streptomyces profundus, assembly GCF_020740535.1. Classification (NCBI taxonomy): domain Bacteria; kingdom Bacillati; phylum Actinomycetota; class Actinomycetes; order Kitasatosporales; family Streptomycetaceae; genus Streptomyces; species Streptomyces profundus. The sequence continues at coordinate 6,867,422 of NZ_CP082362.1, read as the reverse complement.
CACGCCGGCGCGGTCGACCGGGGGCCGCACTTCGCGTTGGCCTCGGCCGACGGCCACAGCGCCAAGACCCGCACCGCCGGCAGCACCGTGGAACTCACCAGCGGGCCGCTGGCGTTGCGGGTGGACACCGAGGAGCCATGGCGGCTGGACTTCCAGGCCGAAGGCCGCACCCTCACCTCGGCGGGGAAACGCGGAACCGGCTATGTCACCGATCCCGACCATCACCACTCGGTGGCCCAACTCGACCTGGGCATCGGAGAGTTGGTCTACGGCCTCGGTGAGCGCTTCACACCGTTCACCAAGAACGGGCAGACCGTCGACATCTGGCAGGCGGACGGCGGCACGGCGAGCGAACAGGCGTACAAGAACGTCCCGTTCTATCTCACCAACCAGGGCTACGGCGTCTTCGTCAACCACCCGGGTCTGGTCTCCTACGAGATCGCCTCGGAGGCCGTCGGCCAGGTGCAGTTCAGCGTCGAGGACCAGACGCTGGAGTACTACGTGATCTACGGGCCCACGCCCAAGGAGATCCTGGACCGCTTCACCGCGCTGACCGGACGCCCGGCGCTGCCGCCGGCGTGGTCGTTCGGCCTGTGGCTGTCCACGTCCTTCACCACCGACTACGACGAGGGCACCGTGGGCCGCTTCGTCGGCGGCATGGCGGAGCGGGACATCCCGCTGAGCGTCTTCCACTTCGACTGCTTCTGGATGCGGCAGTACCAGTGGTGCGACTTCGTCTGGGACCCGGACGTCTTCCCGGACCCGGAGGGCATGCTGCGCCGGCTGCGGGAGCGTGGGCTGCGCGTCTCGGTGTGGCTCAACCCGTATATCGCGCAGAAGTCGCCCCTGTTCGAGGAGGGCAGGCGTCTCGGCCATCTGGTGCGCCGCCCGAACGGGGACGTCTGGCAGTGGGACATGTGGCAGGCCGGCATGGCACTGGTGGACTTCACCAACCCCGACGCCAGGGAGTGGTACGCCGGGAAGCTGCGCGGTCTGCTGGACCAGGGCGTGGACTGCTTCAAGACGGACTTCGGGGAGCGGGTGCCCACCGATGTGGTGTGGCACGACGGCTCCGATCCGGAGCGGATGCACAACTACTACACCCAGCTCTACAACGAGACCGTCTTCCGGGTGCTCCAGGAGAAGCGCGGCGAGGGCGAGGCGGTGCTGTTCGCCCGCTCCGCGACGGCCGGCGGCCAGCAGTTCCCCGTGCACTGGGGCGGCGACTGCGAGTCGACGTTCGAGGCGATGGCCGAATCGCTGCGCGGCGGTCTTTCGTTGGGGCTGAGCGGCTTCGGCTTCTGGAGCCATGACATCGGCGGCTTCGAGGGCACGCCGACGCCGGCGGTCTTCAAGCGGTGGGTCCAGTTCGGGCTGCTCTCCTCGCACAGCCGGCTGCACGGCAGCGGCTCCTACCGGGTGCCGTGGAACTACGACGACGAGGCCGTCGAGGTCACCAGGTACTTCACCCGGCTCAAGCACCGGCTGATGCCGTATCTCTACCGCGCCGGCGAGCAGGCGAAAGAGCAGGGCACCCCCGTGATGCGCGCGATGGTGCTGGAGTTCCCCGACGACCCGGCCTGCCACCCGCTGGACCGCCAGTACATGCTGGGCGACGACCTGCTGGTCGCGCCGGTGTTCAGCGAGGAAGGGCTGGTCGACTACTACGTCCCCGAGGGGCGTTGGACGCATCTGCTGACCGGCGCCGAGGTCACCGGACCCGGCTGGCGCCGGGAGCGGTTCGGCTTCGAGAGCCTGCCGCTGCTGGCCAGGCCGGGCTCGGTGATCCCGTTCGGCGCCGAGGACGACCGGGTGGACGGCGACTGGGTGAACGGGGTGACCCTGCGGGTGCACGCCCCGGTCGACGGCGCCGAGGTGGTCACCCGGGTGCCGGCGCCCGGCGGAGGCGCGGGTGCCACCTTCCGCACCAGGCGCCGGGGCGCCGAGCTGACGGTGACGGCCGAGGGCGCCGACGGGCCGTGGTCGGTGGTGCTGGCGGGGCCCGACGGGTACGCCGAGCCGGTGCGGGCCGCGGCGGGCACCGGGACGCTGACGCTGCCGGTGGCCGACTGACGCCGGCTTCCCGTGCGGTCCTGGCCCTCACCGGGCCGGGACCGCACGGGGCTGTCAGGACTGGTCCGCGTCGATGCGGGCCAGCAGCGGCGGGGTCCAGTGCCGGCCGTAGGCGGCGCGCAGCTCGGGGAGCCGCCAGTCCTCGCCGGTGGCCCGCCCCCGGCAGCTCGGGCTCCCGCAGCGGCAGTCCATGGTCCACTCCGGCACTCCGGTGAGGGTGGCGTAGTCGAGCGTCAGCTCCTCGTCGGCCGCGATGTCCCGGCGGGCCACCACGGTGCGGGCGTCCAGGTGCCACAGGGTGGGCGCGCAGGAGTGGTTGCCGAACCGCACCGGGTGGTCGTCGGGCAGCAGCAGATGCTGGTCGGGGCCGACGGAGAGGCTGTTGTGGCGGGCCAGGGTGGCCAGTTCGGCGGTGTCGACCAGCCGGCCGCCCAGCCGCAGCACCACCGCTCCGGCCGGGATCGGCGCGCGGGCGAAGAGCCCGCTGCCCTCGATCGGCGAGGGCCGCACCTCGGCCGCCGGGCTGAGCCAGCAGCGGGTGGGGACGTCCTCGGTTCGCATCGGTGCTCTCCTACTCTCGGGTTCTCTCGGGTTCTCTCGCTGGGGCCCCGGGGTCCGGATGGCCGTTCGGTCCGGCTACGGGGGGGGTTTCAGGTGCCCGGCACCGGGAACCCGCCAGTGCCGAGGTGATAAGAGATGGCGGAATCAGCCAAGACGACCTTGGAATCCGAACCCACCCAGCCGACCAGGGGCGGGCGTCCCGGTCATGAGCGGACGCTTCCGCTGGAGGAGCGCGCGCCGGAACGCGCCATCGGGTCCGTCCCGGAACGCGCCGTGTTCGGCGAGCAGCTCCCGGAGACGGACTGACGGGTCGAGGAGGCGAGGCGGGATGACCACCAGGACCGAACGCACGGCGCGGGCGCTGCTCGAACGCTGTGGGCAGACCTACGCGGCGCAGGCCGGCATCCGGCTGCGCGACACCCCGGCGCCGCTCTATCAGACGCTGGTGCTGGCCCATCTGCTGTCGGCCCGGATCAAGGCCGATGTGGCGGTGGCCGCGGCGCGTGCGCTCTTCGACGCGGGCATGCGGACCCCGCGCGCCATGGCGGACGCCAGCTGGCAGCGGCGCGTCGACGCGCTGGGCGTGGGCCACTACCGCCGCTACGACGAGCGGACCGCCACCCAACTCGGGGACGCCGCGGAGCTGTTGCTCGACCGCCACGGCGGTGACCTGCGACGGCTGCGGGCGGAGGCGCCCGGGCGGCTGCGGGAGTTCCCCGGCATCGGACCGACGGGCGTGGACATCTTCCTGCGCGAGGCGCAGGCCGTCTGGCCCGAGTACGCCCCCTATGTCGACGGCCGGACCAAGGAGGGCGCGAGCCGGGTGGGTCTGCCCCGCTCCGCCAAGGCGCTCTCCCGGCTGGTGCGGCGCGGCGACGTGCCCCGGCTGACGGCCGGCCTGGTCCGGGTCTCCCTCGACAAGGGCCTCGCCAGGGATGTGACCGAACTGGCCCACGCCTGACCTCGCACGACCGGTCCTGGAGGCGGAATCATGACGGATGCCGAGGCTTTCGAGATGGACGCGCTGTGGTCGGACTTCCACAACGCGGTGAACATGACCTCGCAGGAGCTGGCCGCCTGGCTGCGGGTGAGCGGCGCCGGCGAGGACGCCGAGCGGTTCCCCGACCGGGCGGGCCCCGAGCGGGGGCGCGGGGTGCTCTCCATCCTGCGCAAGCGGCAGATGGACCTCACCGACGCGGACATCGACCTGATGCGCGAGGTGGTGGAGACCGTCAGCAGCGAACGGGACGCCGGGCCCCGGGAGACCCGGCCCGAGCCGGACTGGCGCTACCAGCTGATGTCCCTGGGGCACGACCCGCTGCGGGCCGGCTGAGGCGGAACCCGGAGAACCCGGAGAACCAGGGGAGCGCCGGGAGGAGGGGCGGGGCCACCGCTCGGTGTGTCAACCGTCGACCGGCTTGGCCTCCCCCAGGGGCGGGGCGCTCGGACGGCGGCGGGGCTGGGGCACCGGACGGGCGAAGGGCCGCCACCAGGGCGCGGAGGGCAGCTCCCCCGACGGCTCGAACGACTCCCCCGGGCGGGGCGCGGCCAGCGGCACCCCGCTCTCCTCGGCCGCGACCACCGTCCGCTCGGCTGGCTCGTCCCAGGCGTGCGGGCCGAGGTTGAACGTGCCCCAGTGGATGGGGAGGAGCACCCCAGGCTCCTGGCCGGCGGCGAGATCGAGATGGGCGCGCACGCCCTCCTCCGGCGTCATGTGGATATCGGGCCAGAACCGCTCGCTGTAGGCGCCTATCTGCATCATGGTGGCGTCGAACGGGCCGTGTGCCCGGCCGGTCTCGGCGAAGCCGGGGAAGTAGCCGGTGTCGCCGCTGTGGTAGATCCGATGCTCGGGGCCCGCGACCACCCAGGACGCCCAGAGCGTCTGGAAGCGGCCGAACAGGCCCCGCCCGCAGAAGTGTTGGCCCGGCTCCGCGGTCAGCGTCAGGGCGCCGACCCGGGTCGACTCGTGCCAGTCCAGCTCGACGATCCTGGCGGCCGGCACGCCCCAGTGCTCCAGGTGGGCGCCGACGCCGAGGGGGACGGCGAAGAGCGCGTCCCCGGCGATCAGCGCCCGCACCGTGGGCAGATCCAGGTGGTCGTAGTGGTCGTGGGAGATGACCACCGCGTCCACCGGGCCGATCCGGTCGAGCGCGACCGGAGAGGGGTGCAGCCGGCGCGGGCCCGCGAAGGAGAACGGCGAGCAGCGCTCGCCGAAGACCGGATCGAAGAGCACCCGATGGCCGTCGATCTCGGCCAGCACGCTGGCGTGCCCCAGCCAGGTGAGCCGGAGGCCGGAGGCGGGCGGCGCCGTGGAGTCCAGCCAGCCGGGGCGGGCCAGCGGCGGCTGCTGGGCGGGGCGGCGGCGCGGCCGGTCGGCGGAGCGGGCCATGGCCCACACCATCTGTGGGATCTGCCGGGGGCTGGCCATCGCCACCGGGCGGCCGTTGCGGAAGGCGCCGTCCCGGTACTGCGGGGAGCGCGTGATGCGGGCCAGCCGCTCGCCCGCCGGCGGGGCGCCGAAGGCGGCGGGGCGCAGCCGGGCGAAGGGCGAAGAGGTGGGACGGGAAGCTGGCTCAGGCACGGGAACCTCCGGAACGCGTGTACGGAGCAACCCTAGTTGATGCCACTGACATTCCCCGGGGCCCGACCGACCGCCGGCCCTGGCTCCCGGAACCGACCGGCGGACCGTACTTGGCTTATCGCCGCCCTGGTCAGATAGTAGGGGGCATGGCTTTCTCCACCGTGGTCGTGATGGGTGTATCGGGTGTGGGCAAGACCACCGTGGCGCGGCCGTTGGCCGGGCGTCTCGCGGTGCCCTTCGCCGAGGCCGACGACTTCCACTCCGAGGCGAACGTCGCCAAGATGTCCGACGGCGTCCCGCTGACCGACGAGGACCGCCTCCCGTGGCTCAGGTCCATAGGCGTCTGGCTGGGCGAGCGGGTGCGCACCGGCGAGGGCGGGGTGGTGACCTGCTCCGCGCTCAAGCGGAAGTACCGCGATCTGCTGCGCGAGGCCGACCCGGACGTCTTCTTCCTGCATCTGTCCGGCTCGACGGAGCTGGTCGGCGAGCGCATCGAGCGGCGCACGGACCACTTCATGCCGCCCTCGCTCCTGCACACCCAACTGGCGGCCCTGGAGCCGCTGGGCGACGACGAGCGGGGTCTGGTCCTCGATGTCGCCCCTGGCCCCGAACGGTTGGTGACGCTGGCCGTCGACGCCCTGACCGGCGACGTGTCCCAGGGCTCCGGGGAGAGAGGTTGACGCCCGCGTGGCGCGGCCCCGGGTGCAGCGGGGGGCGCCACGCGGGCGGACGGGCGCCTCGTGTCAGTCGCCGGTGTTGAAGGCGGCGTCGAACGAGGCGGTGGGCGGGGGATAGTCGTAGGCGCGCAGCCGGGCGAGCGCCTCGGGCGCCCCGGCCAGCCGGTCCATGCCGGCGTCCTCCCACTCCACGGAGATCGGGCCCTGGTAGTCGATGGCCCGCAGCATCCGGAAGACGTCCTCCCACTGGACGTCGCCGTGCCCGGCGGAGACGAAGTCCCAGCCGCGCCTGGGGTCTCCCCACGGCAGGTGCGAGCCCAGCCGGCCGTTGCGGCCGTCGAGCCGGCGACGGGCCTCCTTGCAGTCCACGTGGTAGATCCGGTCCCGGAAGTCGTAGAGGAAACCGACCGGGTCGAGGTCCTGCCAGACGAAGTGGCTGGGATCGAAGTTCAGGCCGAACGCCGGTCGGTTGTCGACCGCTTCCAGGGCCTGCTTGGTCGTCCAGTAGTCGTAGGCGATCTCGCTCGGGTGCACCTCGTGCGCGAACCTGACCCCCTCGGCGTCGAAGACGTCCAGGATCGGGTTCCACCGGTTGGCGAAGTCCTCGTAGCCACGCTCGATCATGCCCGGCGGGACCGGCGGGAACATGGCGACCAGGTGCCAGATGGAGGAGCCGGTGAAGCCGATCACGGTGTCCACGCCGAAGGCGGCGGCGGCCCTGGCGGTGTCGGCCATCTCCTTGGCGGCCCTGGTGCGGACGCCCTCGGGCTCGCCGTCGCCCCAGATCCTGGCCGGCAGGATGCCCTGGTGGCGCTCGTCGATGGGGTGGTCGCAGACGCCCTGCCCCACCATGTGGTTGGAGATCGCCCAGCACTCCAGGCCGTACTTCTTCAGCAGGGCCCGCCGGCCGGCCACGTAGTCGGGCTCCTTGATCGCCCGTTCGACCTCGAAGTGATCGCCCCAACAGGCCAGTTCGAGACCGTCGTAGCCGAAGTCACGGGCCAGTCGGCAGACCTCCTCCAACGGTAGGTCAGCCCACTGGCCGGTGAACAGGGTGAACTTGCGGGACATGGTGTGAGTTTCCTTCCGTTGCGCTGGCTCACTCGACGGTCTGCACGGGAGTGTGGACGGCGTTCTTCGCCGCACTCTCCTCGATCGCCGAGAGAACCCGCTGCACCTGGAGCCCGTCGACGAACGACGGTTCCGGGTCGGTTCCCTCCGCGATGGCGAGCACCAGGTCCCTGGCCTGGTGGGCGAACGTGTGCTCGTAGCCGAGGCCGTGTCCGGCGGGCCACCAGCCCTCCAGGTAGGGGTGGTCGGGCTCGGTGACCAGGATGCGGCGGAAGCCGCCCTCGGTCGCCGGCTGGGTGTTGTCGTAGAACTCCAGCTCGTTGAGCCGCTCCAGGTCGAAGGCCAACGACCCGTCCGACCCGTTGAGTTCGATCCTGAGCGCGTTCTTGCGGCCGGTGGCGAACCGGCTGACCTCGAAGGAAGCCAGCGCCCCCGAGGCCAGCCGGCCGGTGAAGAGGGCCGCGTCGTCCACGGTGACCTGGCCCAGTCGGCCGCTGCCGTCCGGCAGCTCGCGCTCCTTGACGAAGGTCTCGGCGGTGCCCGAGATCCCGGTGATCAGCTCTCCGGAGAGGTGCTGTGCCAGGTCGACGACATGGGCGCCGAGGTCGCCCAGCGCGCCGGAGCCGGCCGTCTCCTTGCGGAGCCGCCAGACCAGCTTCAGCTCCGGGTCGGCCCCCCAGTCCTGGAGGTAGACCGCCCGCACATGGCGCAGGGTGCCGATCCGGCCCTCGGCGATCATCTTGCGGGCCTGCGCGAGCGCGGGCACCCGGCGGTAGTTGAAGCCGACCATCGCCAACTGGCCGCGTGCCCTGGCCGCCGTGGCGGCGGCGACCATGGCCTCGGCCTCCGCCACGGTGTTGGCCAGGGGCTTCTCGCAGAGCACGTGCTTGCCGGCTTCCAGCGCGGCGATGGCGATCTCCGCGTGGCTGTCGCCCGGCGAGCAGATGTCGACCAGCTGGATGTCGTCCCTGGCGATCAGCGCGCGCCAGTCGGTTTCGGCCGAGGCCCAGCCGAGGCGGTCGGCCGCGGCGTTGACGGCCGCCTGGTCACGGCCGCACACGGCGGCCATGACCGGCGAGAGAGGCAGGTCGAAGGCCCGCCCGACGGTGCGCCAACCCTGCGAGTGCGCGGCGCCCATGAAGGCATAGCCGACCATGCCCACGCCGAGGGTAGGTGCGGAGGTGGAGTACGGCATGTAGATCCCTGTCAGTTGAATCCGGTCGGCAGATACTGCTCGACGTTGTCCTTGGTGACCACTGCGGAGTAGAGGGTGATCGAGGAGGGGATCTCGAACTCGGCGAGTCCGCCGACACCCTTCGCCTGCCCGACCGCGCGCGCCAGGTCGATGGCGGAGGCGGCCATGGTCGGCGGGTAGAGCACGGTGGCCTTGAGCACCCCGTTGTCGGCCTGGATCTGCTCCATCGCGTGCAGGGAGCCGGCCCCGCCCACCATGAAGAACTCGTCCCTGCCCGCCTGGTCGATGGCGCGCTCGGCGCCCACGCCCTGGTCGTCGTCATGGTTCCATATGGCGTGGAACTCGGGCTGGGCCTGGAGCAGGCCCGACATCACGCTCTGCCCGGACTCGACGGTGAAGTCGGCGGCCTGGCGGGCCACCTTCTCGATGTTGGGGTAGTTGGCCAGCGCGTCGTCGAAGCCCTGGGTGCGCTGCACGGTGAGTTCGAGGTTGTCCGGCCCGGACAGCTCGACGACCTTGGCGCCGTCGACGTCCTTGAGCCGCTCGCCGATGTAGTGGCCGGCGTTGAGACCCATGCCGTAGTTGTCGCCGCCGATCCAACACCGGTACGCCTGCGGCGTGTCGAAGACGCGGTCGAGGTTGATCACCGGGATGCCGGCGTTCATCGCGGAGAGCGCGGCCTGGGTGAGCGAGCGCCCGTCGGCGGGAAGCACCACGAGCACGTCGACCCCGCTGTTGACCAGCGACTCGATCTGCCCGATCTGCTGCGCGGTGTCGTTGGAGCCCTCGGTGATCTCCAGGGTGACGTCCTCGTATTCGTCGGCGCGCCGACGGGCCTCCTCGTTGATGGCGTTGAGCCACCCGTGGTCGGCCTGCGGCCCGGCGAAGCCGATGGTGACGGCGGGGCCCGGCTCGTCGTTGTTGGCCGCCTGGTTGTTGGCCCCCGTGTCGCCGTCGCCGTCACCGTCGTTGCTCTCGTTGCTGGTGCACCCGGCGAGGAGAACCCCGGCGCCGGCGGCGGCGCCTCCGAAGAGGAGCCCTCTCCGACCCATTCCGTTCATCTTCATCAGTAAAAGTAACCTTCCATGCGAATGAGGGTAGTTGGAGTCGTCTCCAACTGGTCTATGGCTGCTGGCTTGCGGAGCGGCGCTGGAGCAGCACGGCGGCCACGATGATGGCGCCGGTCGCGATCTGCTGGAAGGCGCTCTCCAGGTTGTTCAGGACGAACAGGTTCGTGATGGTGGTGAAGACCATCACCCCGAGCACGGAGCCGATGATCGTGCCCCGGCCGCCGGTGAGCAGGGTGCCGCCGATGATCGCGGCGGCGATCGCGTTCAGCTCGTAGAGGTTGCCGTTGGTGTTCTGGCCCGAGCCGGAGAGCACCACCAGCATGAAGGCGGCGATGCCGCAGCAGAGCCCGGAGAGCGCGTAGAGCATCAGCCGCTGCCGCTTGACCGCGATGCCGGCCAGCCGCGCGGCCTCGGGGTTGCCGCCGATGGCGACCGTGCGGCGGCCGAAGGTGGTGCGGTTGAGCAGCACCCAGCCGAGCACGGTGATCACGGCGAACATGATCACCAGCGGCGGGATGCCGAAGATGTAGGAGTCGCGCCGGCCCAGGTCGAGCACCGAGTCCACGGTGACCATCTGGGTGGAGCCGCCGGTGATCTCCAGGGCCAGGCCGCGCGCCGAGACCATCATGGCCAGCGTGGCGACGAAGGGCACCATCGGCCCGTAGGAGATCAGCACCCCGTTGACGAGTCCGCAGCCGAGGCCAACGGCCAGGGCGCAGAAGATGATGCCGCCGATACCGAAGTCCTGGGTGGCGACCGTGGTGCACCAGACCGAGGCCAACGCCACGATGGCACCGACGGAGAGGTCGATCCCGCCGCCGATCATCACAAAGGTCATGCCGACCGTGACCACACCGATCACGGACGCCTGCACCAGGACCAGCTGAAGGTTGCTGGTCGTCAGGAACTTGTCCCCCTGGGTGATGCCGCCGATCAGACAGAGCACGGCCAGGACACCGAGCAACGAGACAGTGTGCAGGTCGAACAGTTTGCCCAGGACCAGCTTGGGTCGACCGTTGGAGGCGGCGTCGGCGTGCGACGTCTGAGGGGGCTCCCCCGGTGGTGACGCCTTGTCGAGCGAGGCGGTCGAGGTCGGTTCCTGGGTGGCGCCAGTGGTCACGCCTGGCTCCCTTCCATCACGAGATCGAGAACCCGGTGCTCGTCTAGCTCCCGGGCGGGTGCGGTGTGCACCACCTGGCCCTCCCGCATCACCAGCACCCGGTCGGCGAGCCCCAGCACCTCGGGTATCTCGCTGGAGACCAGCAGGACGGCGACGCCGTCGTCGGCCAGGCGGCGGATCAGGGCGTACAACTCGGCCCGGGCGCCGACGTCGACGCCGCGGGTGGGCTCGTCGAGCAGCAGGACCTTGCAGCGGCGCAGCAGCCAGCGGGCCAGCACGGCCTTCTGCTGGTTGCCGCCGGAGAGAGTGCGGATGCGCGCATCGGGGTTGTTGGGGCGCAGCGACAGGTCCTGGGTGCTGGCGTGGGCCTCGCGCCGCTCCCTGGCCCGGTCGAGCCAGCCCCCCTTGGAGAAGGTCGGCAGCGAGGAGATGGAGACGTTGCGCGCCACCGACTCCAGCAGGAAGAGGCCCTGCGCCTTGCGCTCCTCGGGGGCGAGGCCGAGTCCGGCCTTCACCGCGGAGGTCACGCTGCCGGGCCGCAGCCGCTTGCCGTCCACCAGCACCCGTCCCGTGCTCGGCGCCCTGGCGCCGTAGATGGTCTCCAGGATCTCGGAGCGTCCGGAGCCGACGAGACCGGCGAGTCCGACGATCTCGCCGGGCCGCAGGGTGAGGTCCAGCGTCGTGAACTCGCCTTCCCTGGACAGCTCTTCGGCGACGAGGACCGGCTCGCCCCGGGTCGGGTCGAAGGGCGCGGTGCGGCGCGGGAAGTCGTACTCCACGTCGCGTCCCGTCATCAGGGCGACGATGTCCTTGGTCGCGGTGGACTGCGCCGGCAGACCGCGGGCGACGGCCCTGCCGTCCTTGAGGACGGTGACCCGGTCCCCGATCCGCCGGATCTCCTCCAGCCGGTGCGAGATGTAGACGACGGCGACGTTCTGCGCGGTGAGGTTCTCGACGATCCGGAAGAGGTTGTTGACCTCGTCCGGGTCGAGCACCGCCGACGGCTCGTCCATGACGATCAGTTGGGTCTCGTGGGAGAGCGCCCTGGCCATGCTGACGATCTGCTGGCCGGCGGAGGAGAGGTCGCCGACGATGGTGTCCGGGTGGATCTCGCCGTGGCCGAGCCGCTCAAGCAGGTCCGCCGTGCGCTCCCTGGCGACGGAGCGGCGGACGAATCCCGCCGTCGAGGTCTCGTGCCCCAGGTGCACGTTCTCCGCCACCGACAGGTGGGTCACCAGGTCGAGTTCCTGGTAGATGGTGGCGATCCCCAACCGCATGGCGGAGACCGGCGTGCTCAGGGTGACGTCCTTCCCCTTCCACCCGATCTGCCCCGTGTCCGGCTGGTGCGCGCCGGCGATCACCTTGATCAGGGTGGACTTGCCGGCGCCGTTCTGGCCCAACAGGCAGTGCACCTCACCCGGCAGCACGTCCAGGTCCACTCCGTCCAGGGCGCGCACGCCGGGGAAGGACTTGGTGATGCCGGTGAGAGTGAGTATCGGTGGTGGCGCGCTTGCCATGGCTGGTCTCCTGGGCAACTGTGCCGATGCGCGGACATGCGGGGGTAGGGCGGGGGCGGTGCGGTGGTGCGCCGGCTGGTCCGGGGTGGCTGGAGCGAGCCCCGGAGGGGCCGGATCGGTTCGGTCGCTACTGCGTCACGTCAGGTGTCAGGTAGGGGTGTAGCTGAAGAGGTGGTCACTGATCAGGCGCGCGGCGCCGGTCACGCCGGCGACGGGGCCCAGTTCACCGAGAACGATGGGCAGGTTGCCCGTGGCCAGCGGCAGCGACTGCCGGTAGACCTGGGTGCGGATGCTGGCGAGCAGCGTGTGGCCGAGGCCGGTCACGCCGCCGCCGATCACCACGAGTGCGGGGTTGAAGAAGCTGACCAGGGCGGCGATCACCTGTCCGGTGCGGGCGCCGCCCTGACGGATGAGGTCCAACGAGGCCACGTCGCCGGCCGAGGCCGCGGCGGCCACGTCGGAGGCGGTGAGGGCGCCGGCCGCGGAGAGCCGGGTGGCCAGTTCGACGGATCGCCCGTCCCTGGCCGCCTGTTCGGCGTCCCTGGCCAGTGCGGCGCCGCCGAAGTAGGCCTCCAGACAGCCCCGGTTGCCACAGGGGCACTGCCGTCCGTCGGCCTCCACCTGGATGTGCCCGATGTCGCCCGCGCTGCCGGTGGCGCCACGGTGCACCTTGCCGTCGGCGACCACACCGCAACCGATGCCGGTGCCGATCTTGACGCAGATGAAGTCCTGTACCGAGTGGGCGACTCCGGCGTGCCGCTCCCCCAGGGCCATCAGGTTCACGTCGTTGTCCACCATGACGGGGCAGCCGAGTTCCTGGCTGAGCACCTCACGGATGGGGAAGCCGTCCCAGCCGGGCATGATCGGGGGTGCCACGGGCACCCCGTCGGGGAAGCGCACCGGTCCGGGGACGCCGATCCCGGCACCGTCGAAGTGCTCGGCCAGGCCGGCGTTCCGGAGTTTCTCCGCCATCGACAGGACCTGCTCGCAGACGGCGACCGGGCCCTCGCGGACGTCCATCCGCTCGGTGAGATGGCCGAGGATCTCCAACTCGGGTCCGGTGACGGCCACATCGAGGGAGGTGGCGCCGATGTCCACACCCAGGAAGCGCAGTTCGGGCGCGAGCCGGACATTGTGCGAACGTCGACCGCCACGGGAGGCGGCGAAGCCGTCGCCGACCACCATGCCGGTCCCCAGCAGGCGGTCGATCTCCACCGCCAACTTCGACCTGGACAGCTCGATCTGGTCGCCCAGTTGGGCTCGGGAACTCGGCCCCGCGTCGCGCAACAGCCTGAGCAACCGCGCCTGGTGCGCGTTCGCGGGCCGAGCCGTCATGCGCCTCACGCTGCCCCTCCCGCCACCGTCGGCATCGATCCCCGGCACGATGTCCATGCCGGGCTTGCCGTGGGAATGTAGCAGTGGCGGGGCGAGGTGGGAAGAAGTTCCGCATGAATCACTTGAACTTTCTCCTCGGTGAGGACAAAGCTTCCGGAGGCACCCCTCTGAGCTGCGGAAACACCAACCCCGCCGACACCCTGGCAACGTTGCCCCGGGTGATTACGGTGAGATAACGGGCAGCGGGAGCGGCCCTCGGGCCCGTTTCGCGGCGCCTCGGCGACCGTTCGTGGATGTCCGTGGCCGTGCCCCCGGCGCCTCGGTCGCGCGCCACACCCCCTCACCCGACCGGGGGAAGCCGCCCTCCCTGCCGTGTCCCCCCTGAGGGAGCACCGAGGCGCGGGCGGCGGGCTCCGGGGGAAGGGGTGTGCGTGGTGCGCCCCCTGGGCAGCCGAGAGAAAGACAGCCGTAAACTCGCCTCAGGGAACTGAAGATCGAAGCGGGAAGAGCAGGTTCCCTCGCGTATCCCAGACCGCGATCGCCACCCTTGCCATTCGGGAATGCTGCCTATGCCACTCACCAGAGCGTCAAAGATGCTCCGCCCCCTGCGAGACCGGCAACGCCCCGCGCCGTCGCCGAGACCCCCGCTCCTCCGTGAGCTGCTGCTCGTCGGGGCGCTCTATATGGCGTACAAACTCGGAAGGCGCGCGGCCAACGGCCAGTTCGACGACGCCTATGCCAACGCCGAACGCGTCTGGGACCTGGAGCGCTTCCTCCGGTTGCCCAGCGAGGCCGCCGTTCAGGATCTGGTCCTGCACAGCGAGACATTGATCAGGTTCATAAATGTCTACTACGCGACTGTGCATTTTCCGGCCACGGTGGTATTTCTCATCTGGATGTACTGGCGCCGGCCCGGCTTCTACGTCTGGATACGGTGGACGATCACATGGCTGACCGGGGCCGCGCTGGTGCTGCACCTGTTGGTCCCGCTCGCACCGCCCCGGCTCTTCCGGCCGCTGCGGATGATCGACACCGGTATCGAGTACGGCCCGGCCGTCTACGACAAGCCCGACCCCGACTCGATGGCCAACCAGTTCGCCGCGATGCCGTCGCTCCATGTGGGGTGGGCGGTGCTGATCGCCGTCGGACTGATCGTGGCCACCCGCAGCCGGCTGCGGTGGCTCTGGCTGCTGCACCCGCTGATCACCGGGCTCGCCGTGGTGGCCACCGCCCACCACTACTGGCTCGACGGCCTGGTCGCCTGCGCGATCCTCGGCGTGGTGCTGTACTTCCTCAGGCCGCCACGACGCACCGTCTCGGCGGGCACCAGAACGGTGCCGACCACCGAGGTGACGGAGCCGGGACGGGCCCCTGACGTGGGCACGGTCGGCGCGGTCGGCGCCGTCGCGAACGTGGGCGACGAGGACCGGGAGGTCGCCACCCTCAGGAAGAAGCAGGAACTCGCGGCCCCAGAGGCCGGGGTCGCCCCCAAAGACCGCTGAGGGATGCCGGCTCTCCGAGTTTCCCCCGGGTTTCCCCAGGTTCCCCCGAGTTCCCCCGGGTTTCCCTCGGACCGCCGCGTGTGACTTCCCGGGTCAACCCGGTTTCGCCTGGCCGCCGGCGGCGCCCCCCATTACGGCGCCGCCGGCGGCCGGCCGGCGGGACTTTCGCTCCCTTGCCGCACCGATTGACGCCCCATATCGTGGGACCAACTTCCCTGTCCGCACACGGAAATGAAGCGGCGCCAGGGATTTCGTCGGGGAGGGAACAACAGATGTCAGGACGTGGGCGCCACCGCCGCTACCGGCCCAGCGCGGTGTCCCGCGCCTCATTGACCGTCACGGCCGGGGGCGCCGGCCTGGCGTTGCCGCTGGTCAGCGCGAGCGGCGCGAACGCGGCCCCGCTGGAGACCTGGGAACAGGTCGCCGAGTGCGAGAGCAGCGGCGTCTGGGACATCAACACCGGCAACGGCTACTTCGGCGGCTTGCAGTTCCAGCAGAGCACCTGGGAGGAGTACGGCGGCACGGCGTACGCCGCGCGCGCCGACCTCGCCACCAGGGACCAGCAGATCGCCGTCGCCGAGGAGGTGCTGCGCGGCCAGGGCCCGGGGGCGTGGCCCACCTGCTCGGTGCGGGCGGGGCTGGCCAGGGGCGGCGCGGAGCCGGCGATCTCCCCGGACGCGGGCACGAGCACGGCCTCGGCCACGGAGACACGCCAGGAGGCGGAGGTCCAGGTCGAGCCGGTGCGACAGGCGGCGGCGACAACGACGGACGCCCCCGAGCGCCATGAGGTGGTCAGCGGCGACACGCTCTCCGCGATCGCCGAGACCCATCGCGTCTCCGGCGGTTGGCAGTCGCTCTACGACCTCAACCGCTCCACGGTGGGCGGCGATCCGAACCTGATCTTCCCGGGACAACGGCTGGAACTGCGCCCCACCCAGGAGCAGCCGGCCGAGGAGCCCGAGCCGGAGCCCGAGCCCGAGCCGGAACCCGAGCCGGAACCCGAACCCGAACCCGAGCCGGAACCCGAACCGGAGCCGGAGCCTGAGCCGGAGCCAGAGCCCGAGCCGGAGCCCGCTGAGGAGCCGCAGGGTGAGCGGGCCGAGGAGCCCGCTCCCGCCGCCGCGTACCACTCCCCCGTCGACGCCGGCACCGGCACCGCCTACCACGCCTCCGGCGGCTCCTGGTCCCTCGGCTACCACACCGGCGTCGACTTCCCCGTCTCCACCGGCACTTCGGTGAAGTCGGTGACGGAGGGACAGGTCGTCTCGGCCGGCTGGTCGGGATCGTTCGGCTACGAGGTCATCGTGCGCCATCCGGACGGCCACTACAGCCAGTACGCCCATCTCTCGGCGATCTCGGTGTCGGAGGGGCAGCCGGTGAGCGCCGGGCAGCGGGTGGGGCGCGCGGGGTCGACGGGCAACTCCTCGGGCCCGCATCTGCACTTCGAGATCCGCACCGGCGAGGCGTTCGGCACCGATGTGGACCCGGTCGCGTACCTCCGGAACAACGGCGTCACCCTCTGAACGGGGGCGAATCTCGGCCAGATAACGGCCCCGCGAGACGCCGGCGGCGCGCGGGGCCGCCCGCCGATGTCCCCCGACGCCGCCCACCGCCCGTGAGCGCCTTTCGGAAAAGTTCGAAGAAGTTCGCGATCGTCCGAACTCGGCCGCGTGGTGCGGGCCTTGAGCGTTACCGGTCATTTCTCCGACGGCTGCCGGCCGCCCGGGGGCGCGCGGCGTCCGGGCGTGCCGGACGGGTGTGACGCGTCCGTCAATCGGGACAGATGCTCCAGTACCCGCCCAACAGGGGGAGGTTGACCTTCCGTTTCCTTCCCTGAACTGGCGCCGGGTCAGTAGTCTCAACCGGCGGGGTCATTTAGCGCATATGCAGGGGACATTGGAGACGTCAATGGAACGACCCACCTGGGCACCACAGGGCATTGATCTGTCCGTGCCGAGCGTGTCGCGCATGTACGACTATTACCTCGGCGGTTCGCACAATTTCGAGGTCGACCGCGTCACAGCCCGCAGGGCGGTGGAGGCGTTTCCCGGCCTCCCCAAGATCATGCAGGCCAATCGCGCGTTCATGCGCCGGGCGGTGCGCTACGCGGTGGCCGAGGGCATCACCCAGTTCCTCGACATCGGCTCAGGAATACCCACCCACGGCAACGTGCACGAGATCGCCCAGCGGGCCGACGGCGAGGCCAGGGTCCTCTACGTGGACAACGATCCGGTCGCCGTGGCCCACAGCCGCGCGGTGCTGGAAAACGTCCCCCTCGCCGACATCGTCGCCGCTGACCTCCGGCGCCCCGAGGAGATCCTGCACAGCGAACAGGCCGCGCGGCTGCTGGACTTCGGCCAGCCGGTGGCCCTGCTCCTGGTGGCGCTGCTGCACTTCCTCGACGACGAGGAGAAGCCGCTGGAGAAGGTCGCCGCCCTCCGTGACGCGCTGGCCCCCGGCAGCCTGCTGATCCTCACCCACGCCTCGGTGGACAACGGTCCCGTCACCGCCGCCCAGGGCAGCGAGCTGTCCGAGGTGTACCGAGGGAGCGGCTCCGATCTGGTGATGCGCGGCGAGTCCGAGGTGGCCCGCTTCTTCGACGGCTTCGAGCTGGTCGAGCCGGGCCTCGTTCCCCTGGGGCGCTGGCGACCCGAGGACGAGATCGGGGACGAGGACCCGCTGGCGTTCAGCGGCATCGCCGGGGTGGGGCGCACGGCGTGACCGACTCCCGCACCCCCCCGACCCTCCCGCCCGACGGCCTGCGGCGCTTCGCCACCATCTGGTGCCGCGCGGTCTACCCGGCCACCACCACCTCGATGACCAAGCGGGAGTTCGAGGGCCTGCTGACGGCCCTCGCCGAGCGCCTGGCCAGGGCGCTGCGCGCGCAGCCCTTCGACCCCAGCCCCGGGGTCTTCGTCGGCGAGGCGCTGGTCGCCGCGCACTGCACCGCGCCCGAGGCGCTGCCCCGCGTGCTGGGCGTCGTCGACGCCTATCTGCTCCTCTACTGCGCCGATACCGCCGCGCTCGGCCAGGAGGAGGCGCGCAGCCGCTGCGCCCGACTCCAGCACGCGATCTCGGCCGGCTTCGCCCGCGCCCTCCAGGAGCGCACCCGCAGCGAGCAGGAGTCGCTGTCGGTGGCCGCCCTGACCGCGCAGACCGAGATCGCCAACGCGCTCCACGAGAGCGAGACGCGGTTCCGCGCCGTCTTCAGGGACGCCGCGCTGGGCATCGGCATCGCCGACATCCACGGCACGATCATCGACACCAACGACTCCTTCGCCCGGATGATGGGCCCGCCGGCCACCTCGCGGCAGAGCCGCAACGTGCTGGACTGGACGCATCCCGAGGACGCGCCCGAGGTCTCGCGGATGCAACGGGAGTTGATGCGCGGCGAGCGCGAGCACTACCAGGTGGAGAAGCCCTACAACCGCAGCGACGGCACGGTGCTGTGGGCCAATCTGACGGTCTCCCTGCTGCGCGACGCCGAGGGCGATCCGCGCTACATGCTCGCGATGATGGAGGACGTGTCCGAGCGCCGGCTGCTCAACCTGCGGCTGCGCTACCAGGCCACCCACGACGCGCTCACCGATCTGCCCAACCGGTCGATGTTCTTCGAGAAGCTGGAGCAGGCCCTGGCCGCCGGCTCGCCGCAGAGCCGGGTGGGGCTCTGCTATCTGGATCTGGACGGCTTCAAGGCGGTCAACGACAGCCTGGGGCACGCGGTGGGCGACCAGCTGCTGATCGCGGTGGCGGAGCGCCTCCAGGAGTGCGCCGCCGAGCCGGGGCAGATGCTGGCCAGGATCGGCGGCGACGAGTTCGTGGCGCTGGTCGTCGACCCGCCGACCCCCGACGCCGTCGCCGAGCTGGCGCGCCGCGCGCTGGCGGCGCTGGCCACGCCGGTCACGGTCGGCGACCGGGAGCTGATGGTGCGGGCCAGCATCGGCGTGGTGGAGGGTCCGACGCGCAACCTCACCTCAGCCGAGGTGCTGCGCAGCGCCGACATCACGATGTACCGGGCGAAGGCCGAGGGCGGCAACCGCTACGCGTTGGCCGATCCCGACTCGGACGCCAGGGCGATCAGCCGCCACCACCTCACCCACCACCTGCCGGCGGCGCTCAAGGGCTGCGAGTTCTTCATCGAGTACCAGCCGCTGGTGAAGATGGAGGACGGCAGTCTGGAGGGCGCCGAGGCCCTGGTGCGCTGGAGCCATCCCCGGCACGGGGTGCTCGGCCCGGACCGTTTCATCCCGCTCGCCGAACACACGGGGCTGATCGTGCCGTTGGGCCGCTGGGTGCTCCAGGAGGCGGTCCGGCAGGCGTGCAAGTGGCAGGTGCGAGGGATCGGCGGGCCCCGCCCGCTGCGGGTGAACGTCAACCTCTCGCCCCGGCAGCTGCACCACCCCGAGTTGGTCGAGGACACCGTCGCGGTGCTGGAGGAGGCGGGCCTGCCGCCGAGCGCGCTCTGCCTCGAAGTGACCGAGACGGCGATGATCCGGGCCGACGAGCACGAGCTCAAGCCGCTGCGGCAGCTGGCCGAGCTGGGCGTCGGGATCGCGTTGGACGACTTCGGCACCGGCTACTCCAACCTGGCCAATCTGCGCCGGCTGCCCGCCAACACCCTCAAGTTGGACCGCTCCTTCACCCAGGGGCTCCAGCGCACCCCGGCCGATCCGGTGGACCTCAAGATCGTGGAGGGCATCGTGTCCCTGGCGCACGCGCTGCGCCTCTCGGTCACGGTGGAGGGGGTGGAGACCTCCACCCAGGCGGAGCAACTCCGCGATCTGGGCTGCGACTCGGCACAGGGCTGGTACTACGCCAGGCCGGGCCCGCCGGAGCGGCTCCCCGAGGCGGTCTGAACGCGCGCCCCCACAGCCGCTGCTGTGGGGGCGCGCGTTCAGCGCTCGATCACCAGCCGGCGCGGGAAGCGCGCGCGGGGCGGCGGCAGCCGCAGCGGTCCGGCGCCCGGGGTGATCGAGCCCAGCACGGCCGCCGCGTCGGCGCCCGTCGCCGCCGGCACGTTCCCCGGCAGCCCGTGCAGCGTGAGGAAGCCCAACAGCGCGAAGAGCAGCGCCTCCTTGGCGTCGGACGGCAGCCCGACCTCGTCCGTCGGGCGCACCCCGGCGGGCGCGGCCAGCGCCCGCAGCCGGCCGAGCAGCGTCGGGTTGCGCACCCCGCCGCCGGAGACCAGCACCTCCGTCAGCCCGAGGCCGGCGCAGGCCCCGGCGACCAGCACGGCCGTCAACTCCGTGACGGTGGCGATCAGATCGTCGGGGGCGAGCGGCTCGGCCGGCAGCAGGTCCCGCAGATAGCCGGCGTGGAAGAGCTCCTTGCCGGTGGACTTGGGCGGCGGCAGCCGGTAGTAGGGCTCGGCCAACAGCCGGGCCAGCAGGGCGGGTTCGACTCGTCCGCGCGCCGCGGCGGCACCGTCGGTGTCCATCCGCAGCGTCCCGCCGCTGGTCTCCGTGACGGCGGCGTCGATCAGCGCGTTCGCCGGGCCCACGTCATAGGCGACCAGCCGGCCCGTGGCGTCCCGCGCGGTGATGTTGGCGATGCCGCCCAGGTTCACCGCCCCACGGCGGGCGCCGACTCCGTCGAGCAGGAGCAGGGCGTCCAGCAGCGGCACCAGGGGGGCGCCCTGCCCGCCCCTGGCGATGTCCCTGGTGCGGAAGTCGGAGACCACGGTCAGCCCGGTGGCCTCGGCGATCCAGCCGGCCGCCCCGAGTTGCAGGGTGCCGAGCGCCCTCGCGCCGCTGGTCCAGTGGTAGACGGTCTGTCCATGGGAGGCGACCAGATCCCCGGCGCCGCCGGCCAACTCGCGGTTGGCGCGGGCCGCCACCCGGCCGAAGAACTGCCCGAGTTCGGTGTCGAGCCGACAGATCCGCTCCAGTGTGGTGGCCGCCGGCGGAAGGCACTCGGCCAGCGCGGCGCGCAGCGCCGGCGGCAGCGGTTCGCTGAGCGTCCCGAGGGGACGCAAGCCCACCCGCTCGTCCGGCGCGCCGGGCTCGGGGGCGAACGAGAGGTCGGCGACGGCGGCGTCCACCGCGTCGTGGGAGGTGCCGCTGAGCAGACCGATCACCCGCCGGGCCCCGGGCTCGGGCCGGCCGGGCGCCCTCTCGGTGGAAGATCCGGGCGACCCGGACGTCGAGCCCGCCCTTGAGCCCGCCCCTGGAAACACGGTGAGATCGGTCGGTGTCGGCTCGGTAGGATAAGTGAAGTCCATGAAAGTGATCCGTCACCCTCCGTGACCCGTCACTGCCTGCTGATCCCTCTCACCATTGGAGCATCCGAGGATGGCCCGACACCTCATCACCAGTGCGTTGCCCTATATCAACGGGATCAAGCACCTGGGGAACATGGTCGGCTCGATGCTCCCCGCCGACGTCTACGCGCGCTATCTACGTCAACGCGGGCACGAGGTCCTCTACATCTGCGCCACCGACGAGCACGGCACGCCGGCCGAGCTGGCGGCCCAGACCGCGGGGCTGCCGGTGGACGAGTTCTGCACCCAGCAGCACCGGGCCCAGAAGGCGATCTACGACGGCTACGGCCTGGAGTTCGACTACTTCGGGCGCACCTCGTCCGCGCAGAACATCGAGATCACCCAGCACTTCGCCCGGCGCCTCGCGGAGAACGGCTTCATCGAGGAACGCACCACCCGCCAGGTCTACTCGAACAGCGACGGCCGCTTCCTGCCCGACCGCTATATCGTCGGCACCTGCCCGTACTGCGCCTACGAGGCGGCGCGCGGCGACCAGTGCGAGAACTGCACCCGGGTCCTGGACCCGACGGATCTGCTGGACGCCCGCTCGGCCGTCAGCGGCAGCACGGACCTGGAGGTGCGGGAGACCAAGCACCTCTTCCTGCTCCAGTCCAAGCTGGAGCCCGAGGTCGACGCCTTCGTCGAGCGCCACGGCGCCGAGTGGCCGACGCTGGCCTCCTCCATCGCCAGGAAGTGGCTGACGGAGGGCCTGCACGACCGCTCGATCACCAGGGACCTGGAGTGGGGCGTCCCGGTGCCCGCCGACGTCTGGCCCGAACTGGCCGCCGAGGGCAAGGTGTTCTACGTCTGGTTCGACGCCCCGATCGGCTATATCGGCGCCACCAAGGAGTGGGCCGACGCGGCCGGCGAGGGCGAGAACAGGGACTGGCGCTCCTGGTGGTACGAGGCCGACGACACCGTCCGCTACACGGAGTTCATGGCCAAGGACAACGTGCCGTTCCACACCGTGATGTTCCCCGCCACCCAGCTGGGCACCAGGGAGCCATGGAAGCAGGTGGACTACGTCAAGGCGCTCAACTGGCTCACCTACTACGGCGGCAAGTTCTCCACCTCGCAGAACCGGGGCATCTTCACCGACCAGGCGCTCGAACTGCTCCCGGCGGACTACTGGCGGTACTTCCTGATGGCGTCGGCGCCCGAGTCGGACGACTCGGCGTTCTCCTGGGAGCTGTTCTCCTCGGTCGTCAACAAGGATCTGGCCGACACCCTGGGCAACTTCGTCAACCGGGTGCTGTCGTTCTCCCGGAAGCGCTTCGGGGACGAGGTGCCCGCCGGCCATGAGCCGGGCGAGGCGGAGCGCGCGCTGGGCGAGGAGGTCGCCGGGCTGCTCGCCGAGTACGAACAGCAGCTGGAGGCCCTCCAGTTCCGCAAGGCGGCGTTCGCGCTGCGCGCCCTGTGGAGCGCGGGCAACGTCTATCTGGAGGCGAAGGCCCCCTGGAGGGAGATCAAGGCCGATCCCGAAGCCGCCGCGCTGACGCTGCGCACCGCGATCAACCTGATCCACCTCTACGCGGTGGTCTCCGAGCCGTTCATCCCGTTCACCTCGACCGTCATCCGCGATGTCTTCGCGCCGTCGGACGCGGACGCCAGGGCGCGGCTCGCCACCGACTGGGTGGGCGCCGAGGCGGCCCGCTCCCTGGACACGGTGGCGGCCGGGACCCCGTTCACCGTGCCGCCCGTGCTCTTCACCAAGCTCACCGAGGACGATCTGGCCGCCTACCGCGAGCGGTTCGGCGGCGAGGAGAGCTGAGGCAAGGCTCCGCCCCCGCCGCCGGTCAGAGCTGATCCGCCGGCGGGGGCGGAGCCTCGTCGCCCTCGCGGGTCGCGATCAGATGACGCACCAGCGCGACCAGCACGCGGGTGGCCGAGGCGGCCTTCCGCGCGTCACAGCTGACCACGGGCACCCGGGCGTCGAGATCCAGGGCCGTCCGCACCTCGTCGACGGTGTAACGGACGGCGTGGTCGAACTCGTTGACCGCCACCACGAACCCGACGCCCCGCCGCTCGAAGAAGTCCACCGCGGGGAAGCTGTGTTCGAGCCTGCGGGTGTCGGCCAACACCACGGCGCCCAACGCGCCCTGGCACAGCTCGTCCCAGACGAACCAGAACCGTTCCTGTCCCGGGGTGCCGAACAGGTAGAGCACATGCTGGTTGTCCAGGGTGATCCGGCCGAAGTCCATCGCCACCGTGGTGGTGGCCTTGCGCTCGACCCCGGTCAGGTTGTCGGTCTCGGCGCTGAGCTGGGTGAGCAGTTCCTCCGTGCTCAACGGCTCGATCTCGCTGACCGCCCCGACCAGGGTGGTCTTGCCGACGCCGAAGCCTCCGGCGACAAGGATCTTGGCCGTGGTGGGGAAGGGCTCAGAGCCGTTCGCGGAGTCCACGCAGCACCGCCTCCAACAGGTCTCGGTCGATCGGGGACGCGCCCGTCCGGTCCGGCGCGTCGACGGTCACCGCGCCACAGGCCAGCAGGTCGCCCAGCAGCACCTTGGTCACGGTGGCCGGGAGCCGCACCTGGGCGGCGATCTCGGCGACCGAGATCGGCCCCGAGCACAGCTTCAACACCTGCCGGTGCTCCGGCCCCGGCACCTCCCGGCGCACCGCCCGGCCGGTCGCCATCACCAGGGTCATCAGATCCAGGCGCACCGGCGGCCTGGTGCGACCGCCGCTCGCGGTGTACGGGCGCATCAGCCGCCCGGCCTCCTCGTCGAGCCACGCGCCGCGCGGGTGCCCGGGCACCGGCTCAGTACCCGGCCGGCAGGCGCAGCGGGGTCTCCAGGACGGAACGCACGCTCTTCACCAGCAACGTCAACTCATAACCCAGCACGGCCACATCGGCCCTGCGGTCGGCCAGCGCGGCCAGTACCGCCCCCTGGCCCGCGCTGGTGACCGAGAGCAACGCCGACTCCCACTCCACCACCACCTGCCGCACCTCCCCGCCCTCGGCGAACCGGGTGCCGGCGCCCCTGGCCAGGACGTGCAGCCCGGAGGCGAGCGCGGCCAGCTGCTCCGCGGCGTCCCGCTCCAGCCCGTGTGCCGCCCTCACCAGGCCGTCGGTCGACAGCAGCACCGCGCCGCGGGCGTGCGGGACCCGCTCGACGAGGCCGGTCAACAACCAGCCGAGATCGGGCCGCTGCCCCCTGGGGGGATCGCTCACCATGATCACCTTCATCTCCTTGGGCAGGCGGAGGCGGACGGGGGTGCCGAGGGGCGGGGACGTCGAGGGTCAACGGCCCTCGGACTCCTCGGCCAGGCTGGCGCCGCGCCGGAACGCCGCCATCAGGCCGGGGTCCGGGGGCTGGACGTCCTCGTCGACGGGCGCGGGGCGCAGCGGCGCGGCGTCCCGTAGCTGCGGGACCAGATGCTGCTGGCGACGGCGGCGCGGCAACGGCGGCCGGTGGTCCCGGCCCGAGACCCGCTCGGCGGGGTGCGGGGCGGTCGACGGCGCGTGGTGGGTGGTCGCCGGCCCGGACGAGGCGGTGGTCGGAGCCGTGGACGGGGCCGTGGTCGGCGGGGGCGCTTCGGCGCGGGCGGTGGCCGGGGCTGGGGGGACGGGGGCTGGGGCGATCGAGGGCACGGCGGGCAGCGACGCGGGCGGCTTGGCCTCGGCCCCGCTGGGCGTGGACGGGAAGCGGGAGACGCCGCTCCCCCAGCGCGGCCCCATGGTGTGCCCGGGGGTGAAGTGCCCCTCGGACTCGTCGCCCAGCAGCTCGTGCGGCAGGACCAGGACCGCCTGGACGCCGCCGTAGATGTTGCTCTGGAGCCGGACCCCGATCTGGTGCCGCCTGGCCAGCGTGGCCACGACGAAGAGGCCGACCCTGCCGTCCTCCAGCAGCGCGGTCACGGGATGGCGCTCGGTGCCGGCGAGCACGGCGTTCATCCGGCCCTGCTCGGCGGGCGTCATGCCCAGGCCCCGGTCCTCCACCTCGATGGCGAGGCCGGCCGTGACACGTTCCACGCGGAGCAGCACATGCGTCTGGGGGGCGGAGAACTCCGTGGCGTTCTCGACCAGTTCGGCGAGCAGATGCACCACGTCGGCGACCGCGTGGCCGCGCACCGTGCCCTCGACGGGTGGCACCAGCTTGACCCGGGAGTACTGCTCGACCTCCGCGATACAGGAGCGCAGCACCTCGGACATCCGCACCGGCCGGCTCCACTGCCGCCGCGAGATGGCGCCGCCGAGCACCGCGAGGTTCTCCGCGTGCCGTCGGATGCGGGTGGCCAGATGGTCGAGGTGGAAGAGCCCCTTGAGCAGCTCGGGGTCCTCCACGTCGTGCTCCAGCTCGTCCAGATACTCGATCTGCCGATGCACGAAGGACTGCATCCGGCGCGCCAGATTGACGAACACCTCGACGCGTTCGTCCGCCCCGGCGCGGTCGTCGGCCAGCGCCACCGCCTGGGCGACGGCCGCCTCCGCCGCGTGCCGGCTGGACGCGATCTCGTGGCGGAGCAGATCGAGCGGCTGATCGCCCGGCTCGCTGGGCGGCGGGCCCTCGGGCTGCCTGATCCGCTCGCCGCGCTCGACCTGGTCCAACAGCGCCTGCAACTCCACCCGGCCCCTGGCGGCCTGGCGGCGGAGCGCGTGCAGCCGGGCGGCCTGGGAGGCGGCCTCCGCCCCGGCCAGCGTGGCGGCGACCGCGAGCACGGCGCCGACCAGCAGGCTCCCCCCGCTGAGCACCCCCCAGAGCGCGGCGTCCCCGGCGCGGCCATCGGCGGGCGGGCGGCTCTGTAAGACATAGCCGACGGCCAGGGCCGCGGCCAGCGCGACCGCCGAGGCGGGAAACAGTGCCAGGCACAGCAGTCGGCGCCGGAACCCCGGCTCCCGAAGCGCCGAGCCGCGGCCGTGCTGCCGGCCGTGGCGGGCGGTGCGGGGCACCTGGCGTAGCTGTTCTGGCATGGCTGTCCTTATCCGGCCGGTCAAGTCTGCGGAAGCCACGCTATGGGTCAACAGGCAGGCGAACAGGCATAGTTCCGGCAATCGCCACCCCTCGCCAGCTCCCATCGAGTGAATATGACCAACCGACTTGACCGGGGCACGCCTGGTGTCTCCTTCGGAGAGCGGTTCTAGGGATCGGCGAGGCCGGAGGCGCGCACCGTGATATTCAGCCGCCCCACTACCCCGAGCGCCGGCGGGCCGCTGCCGGACAGCGTGCGCGGCACCCCGTGGTACGCCAGCCGCGCAGGGCCGCCGAAGACGAACGCGTCGCCGCAGCGCAGCGTCACATCCGTCCAGGGCCGCCCCCGGCTCTCGGCCGTCCCGAACCGGAAGACGCAGGTGTCGCCGAGACTGAACGAGACCACGGGCGCCGGCGAGCGCTCGTCGCTGTCCCGGTGCATGCCCATCCGGGCACCGGGACCGTAGTGGTTGACCAGGGCCACATCGAAGGCGCCGGCCGGCGGCGCCTCCTCGGGCAGCCCGGCCGCGACGGCCTCCTCGGCCCACTCCCCCAGCCACGCCGGGAACGGCTTCACCGGCGCCCCGTCCCCGTCGATCACCGTGCGCGCGTAGCCGTAGGCGTACCAGTGCCAGCCGAGGCTGAGCTGGCGCACCGACATCGGCCCGGACGGCGTGCGAACGGTGCGCAGCCCGGCGGGCGCCCTGGCCCAGCCCCGGCAGGCGGCCAACAGGGCACGCCGGCGGCCCTCGTCCAGCCAGCCGGGCAGATGCACGGCGCCCGGCGCGACCCGGTGGGCGGCCAGCGGGAACAGGGCGCCGTCGAGGTCGGCGTTCGGATCACTCATGCCCCCATCATGGGGGCCGGTACTGACATTCCAGCCGGCCAGCGGGGTGACGTAGGGTCGCGTGGGGCCGCGTGAACGTGCGGAGCGGGGCCCCAGGATCATGAGGAGGGGTCGATGACCGAACCGTCAACCGAACCTGCGCTCGATGCCATACGCAACTTCCGCGATGTCGGCGGCCTGCCCACCACGGACGGCCGGGTGGTGCGCCGGGGCCGCCTGTTCCGCAGCGGGCACCTGGCCCACGCGACCGAGGCCGACCAGGCGTTCCTCAACTCCCTCGGCCTGCACACCGTCTTCGACTTCCGCAACGCGGCCGACCAGGCGTTGGACGGGCTCGATGTGCCGCTGGACGGGGTGCGGAACGTCAACATACCTCTGACGGACCCGTCCGAAGGGGACGCCTTCTGGGCTCTGGTGCGGCAGGGCGACGTGACCCGGCTGCGCCGGGCGCTGGCCGACGGACAGGGCATCCGGCAGATGTGCGGCAGCTACCGGCAGATCATCAGGACCCGCGCCGAGGAGCAGGGCCGGGTGCTGCGCGCGCTCGCCGCCGGCGACATGCCCGCGCTGCTGCACTGCGCGGCCGGCAAGGACCGCGCCGGGCTGACCGTCGCCGTGGTGCTCCTGGCGGTGGGCGTGAGCCGCGAGACCATCGCCGAGGACTACCTCAAGTCCAACGCCGCGCACCGCCGTTACCAGCTGCGCCGGGCGGACTCGGGCGAGGAGAAGCCGCGGACGGCGCTCGACCAGGAGATCCAGGATCTGCTGGCGCCGATGTTCGACGCCAGACTGGAGTACCTGACGACGGCCTTCGACACCATCGACCAGGACTGGGGCGGCACCGACCCCTATCTGACCGGCGCCCTCGGCCTCACCCCCGCCCACCGCGCCCGCCTCCGCGCCGCCCTGCTCGCCCCCGCCGCCTGATCCACGCACGGCACGGGGGCCTGGCGGCCGGCGGAAGCCACACCGCTGCCCGGCGCCAGCCGGCCCGTCGCGGCAGGCGAGGCGGCGACACCCCAAGCCGCCCACGGCGGGCCCGGCCGCCGGCGGGCGATGCCGTTGCCGGCGCTGCCAGCCAGCGCCGGCGGCGCTGGGGTCACCCGCAACCGTCCACGACGACCGGCGACCGTCTGCGACAGCTGGCGACCGGCGGGAACGGTCCGGGGCCGGCCGGGGAACGGCAGCGGCCAGCCAGCGCGGCAGCGCCAAGCGCCGGCCGGTGGCCGGCAGCGGGGATCGGCCAACGACCCGCCGTCGTCGTTGTGGCGGACCGCCGGATGGCTACTTGCTGCGGACCACCACGAAGTCGGCCAGCGCGACCAGTTCGTTCCGGGTGGGTCCCGGCAGGGGCACGTCGGCCAGCGCGCCGACCGCGATGTCGTACTGGCGTCTCGCCTCGTCGGCGGTCCAGCGTCGGCCGCCGGCCTCCTCGATCAGCTCGGCCCTGGCCGCGAACTCGCCCTCGTCGAAGTCCTCGAACTCCTGCTGCGACTTCTTGGCGTCCGCCGTGAGCAGCGCGGTCAGCCGGCGGGCCGCCGGGCCCTCGGCGGCCATCGCCGCGACCACGGGCAGCGACTTCTTCCGCTGCCTGAGATCGCTCCAGGTCAGCTTGCCCGTGCTGTTGGGATCGCCCCAGACGCCGAGCAGATCGTCCACCGCCTGGAAGGCGAGGCCAAGATGCCGGCCATAGGACTCCAGCGCGTCGGCCGTCCGATCGTCCGCGCCGCCCAGCACCGCGCCGATGGACGCGGCACAGGCGAGCAGGGCGCCCGTCTTGTTGGCCTCCATGGCCAGACACTCGTCAACCGTGACCTGTTCGCGGTGCTCGAAGGCGATGTCCTGGGCCTGGCCGTCGATCAGCTTGCGGCTGGCGACGGCCAGTCGACGGGCGGCGCGCACCGCGTTGGCGTCCGTGCCCTCCAGGATGATCTCGCTGGCCAACCCGAAGAGCGCGTCGCCCACCAGGATCGCCTGCGAGGGGCCGTGCACCTTCCACACGGTGTCCCGGTGTCGACGCTGCTCGTCGCCGTCCATCAGATCGTCGTGCAGCAGCGAGAAGTTGTGCACCAGCTCGACGGCCACCGCGCCCGGCACACCCACGGCCGGGTCCGCACCGGCCGCCTCCGCGGAGAGCAGCGCCAGCGCGGGGCGGACGGCCTTGCCGCTGTCCCCCTCGGACGGCTGGCCCTCGGCGTCGATCCAGCCGAAGTGGTAGGCCGCCACGGTGTCCATGGGCGGGGCCAGCCGGTCGACGGCGAGGCGCAGCGCGGGGGTCACCAGCGCGCGGGAGCGTTCCAGCAGGTCGGGGACGATATCGGGGGACGAAAGGGGGGCGGCCGGGTTCACGCGGGCTCCTTAGCCGGTCGGTTGGCGGTGGTCTCTCCCTGGGCCGCCGCGCGTGCCGCGGCGAGGCCGCTGCGCACCGCGCCCTCCATGGTGGCCGGCCAGCCGGTGGCGGTCCACGCCCCGGCGAGAAACAGCCCCGGGGCGCCCGTGACGGGGCCGGGCCGCAGCCGGCCGACGCCCGGCGTGGGGGCGAAGGTCGCCGTGCGCTCCCGGGTGACGAAGAAGTCGAGCAGCCTGGCCTCGGCCGCCCTGGGCAACAGACGGGTGAGCGCCGGCAGATAGCGCTTGCGCAACACCTCGGCCGGCTGCTGGATCTCCTCGGTGACCGCGGACTGGGAGATCACCAGATACTGCCCGTTCCGCGCCCCTGGCAGCGCGTTGAGGCCGGCGGGGCCGGTGCGGTCGAAGACCCACTGGATCGGGCTGTTGACGGCGGCGATGAACGGCAGCCGCAGCACCGGACGGTCGTAGATGACATGCACGTTGAGAATCGGTGCGCTGTCGATGCCCAGCAGTCGGTCCGCGTCGGGCAGCGAGCCGGGAGGCAGCAGCCGGTGGGCGGCCTGCTGCGGGACGGCGAGCACCACGATGTCGGCGTCCAGCTCCTGGTCGGGGCGGTGGCCGTCGCCCTGTCCCGGCCGGGTGCTGACCGCCAGCCGCCAGCCGCCGCCGGGGGCGGCGCGCAGCGCCCTGGCCCTGGTGGCCAGCAGCGTGCGCACGCCGGCCCGGTCCAGCGCCGCGCCGGCCAGCTCGTCGTGGAGGGTGCCGAGCGGCACCATGGGCACGCCGATATCGGCGGCGTCCGACGTGCTGAGCAGCCCGGTGCGGAACACCTTGGCGGCCAGGCCGAGGGAGACGTCCTCGGCCCTGGCGTTGAGCGTGGCCACGCCCACCAGGTCCCAGAGCCCCGCGATGCTCGCCGGGCTCTGACGCCGGGCGCGCAGCCAGTCGGCGAAGCTCAGCTCGTCGAGCGCGGGGTCGGCCGGGTCGAGCCGGCGCAGCGCCAGCGCGGCGCGCGCCACCGCGGCACGCTCCCCGAGCGTCAGATGCGGGTAGCGGGCCAGCCCGCCGGCCAGGTGCAGGGGCACGGGCAGCGCGGACCGGGTGAGGCGGCCGAGGACGCCGCGCTCGGCGTCGACCACGGGGACGTCGAGCCGGCGTTGGACGGGCGCCAGCCGGGCGCCGCCGATCCGGTCGAGGAGGCCACGGTAGGCGGTGCAGCAGCGGAGGTAGACGTGCTGACCGTTGTCCACGGTCAGCTCCCCCACCTCGGACTCGCGGCGGAAGGAGAAGGCGAGCCCGCCGAGACGGGGCCGCGTCTCCAGCAGGGTGACCCGGCGGCCCTGGGCCGCCAGGGCCAGGGCCGCGGTGATGCCGGCCAGCCCGCCGCCCACCACCAGGGCGCGACGGCCGGCGGCGCTCACGCGCGCTCCCTGAGCGCGGCCCTGCGGGCGTCGAGCCCGGCCAGGCCGCGGACGGCGACCAGGGCCTTCTGCGCGGTGGGCAGCGCGACCCGGCCGCGCAGCACGGCCTCCGGGTCGGCGGCGATGCGGTCCAGCAGCCGGTGGTAGATGCCGGCCATGGCGGCGACGCAGGCGCCCGAGCGGCGGTCCAGCATCGGCAGCAGCCGGAACCCGTCGGCGAACAGCTCCCTGGCGCGGCGCACCTGGAAGCGCACCAGGCCGGCGAAGTCCGCGTCCTCCTGGGGCGGGTGGTGGTGGGCGCCGTCGGTGAGGCCGAACTTCCGCAGCTCCTCGTCGGGCAGATAGCTCCGGCCGTGGCCGGCGTCCTCCCTGATGTCCCGCAGGATGTTGGTGAGTTGCAGGGCCAGCCCCAGGGTGTCGGCGTACTCGGGGGCGCGGTCCACGTCGCGCGCGCCCGGCTGGGTGCCGAAGACGCCGAGGGAGAGCCGGCCGACCGCGCCGGCGACGCAGCGGCAGTAGGTGCGCAGCTCCTCCCAGGTCTCGTAGCGGCGGCCCCTGACGTCCATCAGCACGCCGTCGATCAGCTCGTCGAGGGCGCTCAGCGGGATGGGGTAGCGGCGGGCGGTGTCGGCGAGGGCGACCGCGACCGGGTCGGTGGCGTCCTCGGGGACCTCGTCGGCCTTGACCTTGGCCAGCAGCTCGCGGGTCTCGTGCAGCCGCTCCTCCTTGGCCGGGACCGGCAGCGCGCCGTCGCCGATGTCGTCGACCCGGCGGGAGAAGGCGTACAGCGCGGAGAGTGCCCGCCGCCTCGGCGTCGCCAGCAGTCGGATGCCGTAGGCGAAGTTCTTGGCCTGCTGGCCGGTGACGGCCTCGCAGTACTGGTAGGCGGCCACTACGGCAGGGGACGTCGGTGGGCTCTTGGTCACGGGCTGTCGAGCCTCACGTTCCTCGTCGCAGTGCGGTTGCCGCCGCGAAGACCAGGCGGCCCCTGCTGGCGCGTGGGGGGCCGGCCAGCACGTCGTACCCGGCGTCGGTGATGGCGCGGGCCGCCGCGTAGCCGCCGCCGAGAAACCCGGCGAGCAGCAGCCGCAGCCGCCCGTGGACGCTGCCCACCAGGGGGGCGCCCTCGTCCAGCAGCCTACGTGCCCTTTCCGTCTGGTACGCGACCAGGGTACGGACCGACGCGTTGGCGCTCGGCGCGAGAAGATCGTTCTCGCTCACCCGAAACCTTCGCATGGCGGTTGCCGGGAGGTAGACGCGTCCCTGGGCCAGGTCCTCGGCGACGTCCTGCAGATGCTCGACCAACTGGAGCCCGGTGCAGATGGCGTCGGAGTGGCGCACCCGCTCGGGTGTCGACGTGCCGGTGATGGACAGCACCAGGCGGCCGACGGGGTTGGCGGACAACTCGCAGTAGTCGAGCAGTTGACGCTGTGTCTCGTAGCGGCGGACGCGCTGGTCGAGCCGGTTGGCCTCGATCAGGGCGCGGAACGGCTCCGGGGTGAGCCCCGCGCGCCGAACGGTGGGAAGCAGCCGGACGAGCAGCGGGTGTCGGGGGGTCGCGCCCTGCTGGGCGAAGACGCGACCGAGGTCGGCCTCAAGCGCGTCCAGCAGGGCCAGCCGGTCGGAGGACTGCTCCCGGTCGACGCCGAGCAGGGTGGCGTCGGCGCCGCCGGGCGGCAGATCGCCGTCGCCGATGTCGTCCACCAGGCGGGCGTAGCCGTAGACGGCCATCAGATCGTCCCGCCACGCGCGGGGGAGGAAGCGCGGGGCGACCGGGAAGTTCTCGTGAGCCGCCTTGGCCAGCACCGCCGCCGAGGCCTGGTCAGCCGTCGCGGTCACCGGGCCCAGCCCGTCATCACCATTGCCGTCATGCTCGTATTTCTACCTTGATATGCGATGAACCCGCGTCCGGACACGCTACCCCGACCACTCCCCGAGGGCCGCCGTCCCGGCCGCTCCCGCCTACTTGTTGGTCTCCTCCTCGTAGGCCTTGAGCACCTGGTCGGTGGGGCCGTCCATCATCAACTCGCCGTGCTCCAGCCAGAGCACCCGGTCGCAGGTGTCCCTGATGGTCTTGTTGTTGTGGCTGACCAGGAAGACCGTGCCGGCGTGGGCGCGCATCTCGCGGATCCGCTCCTCGGAGCGGCGGCGGAACTTCTTGTCGCCGGTGGCCAACGCCTCGTCGACCATCAGCACGTCGTGGTCCTTGGCGGCGGCGATGGAGAACCGCAGCCTCGCCTGCATGCCGGAGGAGTAGGTCCGCATCGGCAGGGTTATGAAGTCGCCCTTGTCCTGGATGCCGGAGAAGTCGACGATGCTCTCGTACCGCTGGCGGACCTGGTCCCTGGTCATGCCCATCGCCAGGCCGCCGAGAATGACGTTGCGCTCGCCGGTGAGGTCGTTCATCAGGGCGGCGTTGACACCGAGCAACGAGGGCTGACCGTCCGTGTAGACCCTGCCGGCCTCGGGCGGCAGCAGTCCGGCGATGGCGCGCAACAGGGTGGACTTGCCCGAGCCGTTGGAGCCGATCAGGCCGATGGCCTCGCCCCGGTAGGCCACGAAGCTGACGCCGCGCACCGCGTGCACCTCGCGGAAGCGGCTGTTGGGCTCGCGCTTGATGATCCGGCGCAGCGCGGCGGTGGCGTTGCCGCGCTTGGCCGCGCCGTTGACCCGGTAGACGATGTGCAGATCGTCGGCGATCACGGTGGGGACGCGCCCGTCGTCGACCACCCTGATGGGGGCGGGAATGTTCCAGTCAGCCACGGCCGTACCGCTCCTCCGCCTTCCAGAAATACAGGAATCCCCCGATGCCGACCACCAGCGCCCAGCCGACGGCGAACAGCCAGGTGGCCAGCATGCTGTCATCGTAGAGGCCGTCGATCAGCGCGTCGCGCATCAGGTCCATGTAGACGGCGGCCGGGTTGGCCTCCAGCACGTCACCCAGCCAGGCGGGGCCGTCCGCCCGCTCCACCATGTATCCGAGCGGGAACATCACGCCCGAGGCGTACATCCAGGTGCGCAGGACGAAGGGCATCAGCTGGGCCAGGTCGGGGGTGGACGAGCCCATCCTCGCCATGATCATGGCGAGGCCCAGGTTGAAGACCAGTTGCAGCAGCAACACCGGGACCACAAGAAACCAGGTCCAGCTCGGGAAGTGCCCGAAGCTGACCACGATGATCACCAACACGATCATCGAGTAGAGCAGTTGCTGGAGTTGTTGCAGTGAGAAGGAGATCGGCAGCGAGGCCCGGGGGAAGTGCAGCGCGCGCACCAGGCCGAGGTTGCCCGAGATCGACTTCACCCCGGAGAGCACCGACTGCTGGGTGAAGGTGAAGACGAACACCCCGGTGACCAGGAACGGGATGTACTCGCGGTTCGTCATATCGGCGCGGGCGCCCAACAGCAAGCCGAAGATCAGGAAGTAGACCAAGGCGTTGAGCAGCGGGGTGAAGACCTGCCAGAGCTGGCCGAGCTTCGCCTGGCTGTACTGCGCCATCAGCTTCGCCTGGGAGAAGGCGAGAATGAAGTAGCGACGGCCCCACAACTGCCTGATGTACTGCGGCAGTGAGGGCCTGGCACCGCTGACGGACAGACCATGACGGGCCGCGAGTTCAGCCAGTGGCAGATCGCGGGGGGACGCACTGTCGTGCGTGGTCTCACTCACCTTGAAACTTTCGTCCTCGCAGGGCACAGGGCGGCTGAGGCCGCGCGAACGCTCGGCCCCAGGATGGTCTCAGACCCGAGCTTGTCAGATAACAGGAGGTCGTCCCAGCCGGGTCAGGCGCCATACCGTACGCCAACGCATCGCCCTCCGTTGACCACACGAGGTGCGCCAGCCCTCGGCGAAACCGGCGAACCACGCCCGCAGCGCCGGCCACGAGGGCCGCCTGACCAGGGTGAGCAGCAGCCAGACGCCCAGATACACCGGGATCAGCGGCAACGGCAGGTTACGACGCGCCAGCCAGACCCGGTTCCTGGCGACCATCCGGTGGTACATCGCGTGCCGAGAGGGCGCCGTGGTCGGATGGTGCAGCAGGAGATCCGCGCGGTAGTCGATGGCCCAGCCGGCGTCCAGGGCGCGCCAGGCGAGGTCGGTCTCCTCGTGCGCGTAGAAGAAGTTCTCCGGGAGTCCACCAACTTTTTGGAAAACCGCGGTGCGCACCGCGTTGGCGCCCCCGAGGAAAGTGGTGACCCTGGAGGAGCGCATCGGGTCCGAGGCGCGCAGCCGGGGAACGTGGCGACGCTGGGTGACTCCGGTGTCGGGATCGGCGATCCGGAAGCTGATGATGCCCAGCTGGGCATCGGCGGCGAACGCCTCCCGAACCAGCTCGGCCGTTTCTTTGTCCGGAAGCAGTCCGTCATCGTCCAGAAACAGCAGCACATCGACATCGGTGCCACCGGGGCCGAAGGCCTCGATGCCCACGTTGCGCCCGCCGGGAATGCCCAGGTTCTCGGGCAGTTCGATGCCGCGCACGCCCTCCGGGAGCTCGGGCAGCTCGGCGCCGTTGCCCACGACCACCACCTCGACCGGGTCGCCGCGCTGCCCTGCCACCGAGTCCAGCAGGGCGCGCAGCTCCACGGGCCGGTCCCCCATGGTCAGCACCACGGCGCCGACCGTGAGCCGCCCGGCGTCCTCGGCGCTCACCGCAGCCTGCTGGACGCGAGGATGGAGACCAGGTGCAGCAGGGTCTGTAGCACGGCGATACCGGCCAGCAGGGCGACCCCGAGGCGGGTGAAGAACAGCTCGCCGCCGATCACGTCCAGGACGGCCACGGCCAGGATCAGCAGCGACGCCTCAACGCCGCCCACCAGGCGGTGGAACTTCAGCGCCGCGGCGGCCTTGCGCGCCACCGCGAGACCGGAGGAACGCGGCGTGGCCGCCTCGTCCTTGACCGCCGCCAGCCCGCTGCGGGCCCGCGCCACGTCGACCAGGTCCGTCTCGGCCTTGATCAGGATCGCGCCCAGCGCGGCCAGCGCGCCGAGGAAGGCCCACAGCCAGTTGGCGGACGCCTCGTGCTGGCCGAAGACGTCGGCGGCCCGCAGCCCGAAGCCCACCAGCAGCGCGGCCTCGGAGAGGTAGTGGCCGATCCGGTCCAGATAGACGCCGGTGATCGAGGTCTGGCCGCGCCAGCGGGCCACCTCGCCGTCCACGCAGTCGAGCAGCAGGTAGAGCTGGATCAGCAGCGCGGCCAGCACCGCCCCGATGAGCCCCGGGATCAGCAGCGCGGCACCGGCGGCGACCCCGGCGAGCACCATCAGGTAGGTGAGCTGGTTGGGCGTGACGCGGGTGTTCACCAGATGCCTGGTCCACCGCAGGGAGATCTCCCGCATGTACAGGCGACCGGCCCAGTGCTCCCCGCTGCGCCGGTCCTTGACGCCGGCGGGGTGCACCACGGGACGGAGTTCAGCTACCGATGGCTTTGACATAGTCCGCGTACGCGTCCCTGATTTCGTCGGTGGTCAGATCGAGGTGTTCGAGAATGGTGTAGCGGCCGGGCCTGGTCTGCGGAGCGAAGGCCACGGCGGTGACGAACTCGTCGGTGCTGAAGCCGATCTCGTCCGGCCGCACCGGCAGCCCGTGGCGCCGCAGCACCGAGGCGATCAGCCCGCAGCTCTCGCCCTCGCCCCGCAGGTGCATCGCGAACGCCGCGCCCAGGCCGACCTGTTCGCCGTGCGGCGCCGAACGCCGGGGATAGAGGATGTCCAGCGCGTGCGAGATCTCATGGCAGGCCCCCGAGGACGGCCGGGTGTGCCCCGCGATGCTCATGGCGATGCCGGAGAGCACCAACGCCTCGGCGAGCACCGTCAGAAAGCGGTCGTCGGAGCAGTCCCCCGGGTGTCGGAGCACGGCCTCGCCCGCCTGCCGCGCCATGGCGGCGGCCAGCCCGTCGATCTGCTCGCCCGTCTCCCGGTGGGACAGCTCCCAGTCCGCGATGGCGGAGATGTTGGAGACGGCGTCCCCGATCCCGGAGCGCACATAGCGGACCGGCGCCTGGTGGATCACCTCCAGGTCGACCACCAGCGCGATGGGCGCCGGCACGCCGTAGGACCCGCGCCCCGCGTCGTTGTCGAGGATGGAGACCGGCGAACAGATGCCGTCGTGCGCCAGGTTGGTGGCGACCGCGACCATCGGCAGGCCGACCCGAGCCGAGGCGTACTTGGCGGCGTCGATGATCTTGCCGCCGCCGAGGCCGACCACGGCGTCGTAGTGGCCCGAGCGCATGGCGTCGGCCAGCTGGACGGCGGCGTCGATGGTACCGCCGCCGACCTCGTACCAGTCGGCGCCGGGCAGCGCGGGGGTGAGGCGCTCGCGGAGCGCGGCGCCCGACCCCTTGCTGATCGCCACGGCCAGCCGGCCCGAGGAGGAGATCCGCTGGTCGGCCAGGAGCCCCGCCAGTTTGTCCAGGGCCCCGGCGGCGATGTCGACCGAGACGGGGGACGGGATGAGGCGGGTCAGTACCGGCACGCGATCTCCCTGCCCCTGGCGAGGTCTTCGTGGTTGTCGATCTCCACCCAGCTGACCTCGCCGATCGGGGCGGTGTCGATGCGGAAGCCGCGGTGCACCAGCTCCTGGTACCCGTCCTCGTAGTAGAGCTGGGGGTCGCGCTCATAGGTGGTGCGCAGCGCGTCGGCCAGCTCGGCGGCGGCCTCGGGCTCGATCAGGGTGACCCCGATGTACTCGCCGCTGGCCTCGGCCGGCTCCATCAGCTTGGTGATCCGCCGGACGCCCTTCTCCGGGTCGGCGATGACCTTCATCTCCTCGTCGGCCAGCGTCTTGACCGTGTCCAGGGCGAGGATGATCCGCCGCCCCTCGCCACGCGCGGCCAGCAGGGTGCGCTCGACGGAGGGCGGGTGCACCGTGTCGCCGTTGGCGAGGATCACGCCCTCGGCGATCGCCTCCCTGGCGCACCACAGGGAGTAGGCGTTGTTCCACTCCTCGGCCTTGTCGTTGTCGATCAGGGTGAGCTTCACGCCGTACTGGCGCTCCAGCTCCGCCCTGCGCTCGTAGACGGCCTCCTTGCGGTAGCCCACCACGATGGCGGCCTCGGCCAGACCCACCTCGGCGAAGTTGGCGAGGGTGAGGTCGAGGACGGTCTTGCTGTCCTCGCCGTCCTCGTTGACCACCGGCACCAGTGCCTTGGGCAGGGTGTCGGTGTAGGGGCGAAGACGCCGTCCGGCGCCAGCGGCCAGCACGAGGCCGATCATGCGGGTTCTCCTGTTTCGTCGTGTACGGCCGGTGCCTGGGAGGAGATCCAGAAACGGATGCTCTCCCCCAGCACCAGAAGCGCGAGGACCCCGGCAAGGGCCGCGAGCGCGATGGTGAAGCCCTGTCCGCCGGCCCAGAGGGCACAGGCGACCGTGACCACCAGGGCGCGCCCCTCTTGTCCGCCGGTGGCCATGACCAGCCAGCGGGGAGGCGCCCCGGCACCGCCGCGCAGGCGGTACACCGTGTCGTAGTGATGGTAGGCGCTCGCCGCCACC
This sequence comes from Streptomyces profundus, assembly GCF_020740535.1. Taxonomy (NCBI): domain Bacteria; kingdom Bacillati; phylum Actinomycetota; class Actinomycetes; order Kitasatosporales; family Streptomycetaceae; genus Streptomyces; species Streptomyces profundus. The sequence continues at coordinate 6,829,446 of NZ_CP082362.1, read as the reverse complement.
AGGCAGAAAGCCGCCGGCAACGCACCGTTCACCTCGCTGTGGGCGGCGAGGAGGAAGATCGTCAGATACTCGCCCGCGCGGAAGACCGGCGGGAGCAGCCAGTCGAGCCGGCCGCGCAGCGGGCGGGCGGCGGCCAGGCCGGCGGCGCCGGCGTAGCCGACGGCGCCCAGCACGGCGAGCCAGCTGCCGTCGCCGACCACCGGCGGCAGCGTCACACTCAGCAGGACCAGGCCGAGCAGCGCCCACGCCGGCGCCGGCAGCGCCCCGGCCGGCGCGGCCAGGGGGCGGCCCAGCGCGCTGGCCAGCGGCCCGTTGTCCGCCAGCCCGGCGAGCGCGGCCGGCGCCGAGGGGGCCGTGCCGCCCCGGGCCCGCACGGAGCGCAGCAGCCGGCCGGCCGTGGTGTAGCTGGCGGCGAAGGCGCTGGCGACCAGCAGCACGGTGAAGGTGACCCTGGGGTTGGTGCAGGCGATCAACACCGCGATCAGCAGCCAGCGTTCGCCGATCGGCAGGACGATCATCCGGCGCGCCCACACCGTCCAGCCGATCCGGTCGAGGCGCCCGGAGATGGCCCCGGCGCCACCGGAGGGGTTCGGCGGATGCGCCTCGTTGAAGGCGAAGTCGACGATGTGGCGGCAGGTCATCAGCACCATCGCGCCCAGCGCCAACGCCCATACGTCGTCCCCCGACCTGGCCGCGCCGAGCGCGAGACCGGCGTAGAACGCGTACTCCTTGGCGCGGTCGAACGTGGCGTCCAGCCAGGCGCCGAGGGTGGAGTAACGCAGCGCGTACCGGGCCAACTGGCCGTCGGCGCAGTCCAGCACGAAGGAGGCGAGCAGCAACAGGCCGGCGGCGACGAAGCCGAGGCGGTCGCCTGTGGCCGCGCAGCCGGCGGCGATCAGCGCGGTGACCAGCGAGGCGGTGGTGACCTGGTTGGGGGTGAGGCCGCGCCGGGCGCACCAGCGGGCCAGATAGCGGGAGTAGGGGCTCACCAGGTGGGTGGTGACGAAGCCGTCGCGGGACTTGACGGCGCCGCGCAGCCGGACGGCCTCCTCGTCCACCGAGGCGACCCGTTCGGCGGCCTCGGCGCGGGCCCGTTCGCCGGTGGGCACCTCGGCGACGAGGATGCCGAGATCGGGGCGGTGCGGCTCGGCGCCCTCGGCGGCCAGCAGCGCGGCCAGCCGCCCGGCCTCGGGCGGAGCGGCCAGCGGGCCGCTCTGGCCCTCGCCTTCGCCTTCGCCGAGGGCGGCGACGGCGGCGGCCAGGGCCGGCCTGGCGGGGCCGCTCGCCGTGACGGCGCCCGGGATGGCGGCGGCGGGGAAACGGGGGTCCGTGAGCCCGAGCCTGAGGCTGTGCCGATGGCCGACGAAACGGGGGTCGACCACGGCGACCCGCTCGCCGGCCGGGGCCGCGGCGAGCGCACGGGCCAGCTCGGCGGGCCGCTCGGCCACGGTGACGGAGAAGCCCAACGCCCGAAGATCTTCCTCCAGCGGTGATCCGGCAACGGGCGGACCGGTGAGGATGGCGCTCGACAGCTGACTCACTCCTTGCAGCAACTCCGCGCTCTGCGGCGGCATGTCGGCAGAGATTATCTGATGACCACCGCGCGGCAAGAACGGCGTTGGGGTGTGGAAACCCATGGTTCACTTCCGGTGTCGCGTCGACACCGGAGGTGACCCTACGCGATGCCTCTGACACCGTACGAAGTCACGCTGTCGGTGGCAGCGATTAGGCTGCCGCCATGACCTGGCTGATCACCGGCGGTGCCGGATACATCGGGGCCCATGTCGTGCACGCGATGATCGCGAGCGGGGAGCGCGTCGTGGTGCTGGACGATCTCTCCTCGGGGGTGGCCGAGCGGCTGCCGGCCGAGGTGCCGGTGGTGCGCGGCTCCGTGTCGGACGGTGCGGTGGTGGCCGGGGCGCTGGCCGCGCACGAGGTCACCGGCGTGGTGCATCTGGCCGCCCGCAAGCGGGTCCCCGAGTCGGTCGCCGAGCCGCTGCTCTACTACCGGGAGAACGTCGGCGGCCTGGTCACCCTGCTGGAGGCGATGGCCGCCGCCGGGGTGCGGCGGCTGGTCTTCTCCTCGTCGGCCGCGGTCTACGGCTCGCCGGATGTCGCGCTGGTCACGGAGGAGACGCCGTGCCGGCCGGTCAATCCGTATGGCGAGACCAAGCTGGCCGGCGAGTGGCTGGTGCGGGCCGCCGGCCGGGCCGGGGGGCTGGAGACGGTCTGTCTGCGCTATTTCAACGTGGCGGGCGCGGCCAGGCCCGAGTGGGCGGATCGGGGCGCGGCCAACGTCATCCCGCTGTTCTTCGAGCGGATCAGCGCGGGGCTGCCGCCGGTGATCTTCGGCGACGACTATCCGACCCCCGACGGCACCTGTGTGCGGGACTACGTGCATGTGGCGGATCTGGCCGAGGCGCATCTGGCGGCGGCCAGAGCGCTGGAGCGGTCCGCGCCCGGCGGGCCCGGCGGCGATCTGACGGTCAACGTCGGCACCGGGCGGGGGGTTTCGGTGCGGGAGCTGGCCGATCTTGTGGGCGAGGTGACGGGGCGGCCCGAGTTGGCGCCGGTCGTCGCCGAGCGGCGGGCCGGGGATCCGGCCCGGGTGGTCGCCTCGGCCGAGCTGGCGGGGCTGCGGCTGGGCTTCGCCGCCAGGCACGACCTGCGGGAGATGGTGGCCTCGGCCTGGGACGGGTGGTGCCACCGCGCCGAGGCCGCTCCGCGGGCTGGGTAGCCACCGTGGCCACCGAAGCCACCCACCATCGCCGCAGGTCGCGCCACCCTTCGCCCCCGTTCGGTAAACGCGCAGGTCAGAGCACATGACAACGGTGTTCAGTGCCGCGTTGCCCGATACCCCCTCCCCGTAGTTCACTGGGGGGCGAGTCGACGGAAAAAGGGGGCTGGCGCACATGGGCGCGGGGCATCACCACGGCCACGGCGGGGGGCCGTCCGGTGGGACGCAGGGGGCCGCCTACCGCGGGCGGCTGTGGATCGCGCTTGGCATCGCCGGGCTGCTGCTGGTGGCCGAGCTGATCGGTGCCGCGATCACCGGCTCGTTGGCGCTGCTCGCGGACGCGGGGCATGTCGCGACGGACGCGGTGGGCATCGGGATGGCGCTGGTCGCGATCCACTTCGCCAACCGGCCCAGCACGGGCGAGCGGCGCACCTTCGGGCTGGCCCGGATGGAGATCCTGGCCGCGCTGCTCAACTGCCTGCTGCTCTTCGGCGTCGGCGGCTACATCCTGATGGAGTCCATCGAGCAGTTGCGGGAGCCGGGCGAGGTGCCGGGCGCCACCACGCTCGTCTTCGGTGTCGTCGGCCTGGCCCTCAACTGCGTCTCGCTGGCGCTGCTGATGCGCGGCCAGCGGGAGAGCCTGAACGTGCGCGGCGCCTTCCTTGAGGTGCTGGCGGACGCCCTGGGTTCGGTGGCGGTGATCGTGGCGGCCCTGGTGATCATGGTCACCGGGTGGCAGCGGGCGGATCCGGTCGCCTCGCTGCTGATCGCGCTGATGATCGTGCCGCGCACCGTCAAGCTCGCCAAGGAGGCCGTGGACGTGCTGCTGGAGACGGCGCCCAAGGACCTGCGGGTGGCCGAGGTGCGGGAGCACATCCTGGGGCTGCCCGGCGTCGAGGGCGTGCACGACCTCCATGTGTGGACGATCACCTCCGGGATGCCGGTTCTCTCCGCCCATGTCGTGGTCAGCCGCGAGGTGTTGGACGAGGTGGGGCACGAGCGGACGCTGCACGAGCTGCAACACTGCCTGGGCGACCACTTCGCGGTGGCGCACTGCACCTTCCAGCTCGAACCCTCGGGCCACGAGGCCCACGAAGCGGGCCTCTGCCACTGAGCGGGTGCGGCACACTGGTACGGGGCCAGGGGGCATCCCGAACCCCGTAGTCGGGAGTGAGGAACTGGTGGTCATGTCCCACCGCACAGCCGTGTCGACCGAGCCGATCCTGCTCGAACTCGTCGACGAGGAGGGCCGCACCATCGGGACGGCGGAGAAGCTCTCCGCCCACCAGGCGCCGGGGCGGCTGCACCGCGCGTTCTCCGTCTTCCTCTTCGACGGTGCGGGCCGGCTGTTGTTGCAGCGCCGCGCGCTCGGCAAGTACCACTCCCCCGGCGTCTGGTCGAACACCTGCTGTGGCCATCCGCTGCCAGGCGAGGCGCCGTTCCTGGCGGCGGCCCGGCGGACGATCGAGGAGTTGGGCGCGGCGCCCAGCCTGCTGCGGGAGGCCGGCACGGTGCGGTACAACCATCCCGATCCGGCCTCAGGGCTGGTGGAGCAGGAGTACAACCATCTCTTCGCCGGGCTGGTGCGCGCGTCGTTGCGGCCCGCCCCCGAGGAGATCGCCGAGACCGCCTTCGTCACTCCGGACGAGCTGGCCGGGCTGCGGGCCGGCAGCGACTTCTCCGCCTGGTTCGACACCGTGTGGGACGCCGCTCGGCCGGCGATCAGGGAGCTGACCGGGGCGGCGGGCTGGTAGCGGGCCGGCCGGTGGGGCGGTCCAGTGGGAGTACGGCCCAGATCACCTTGCCGCCGCCGGCGGTGGCCCGCACTCCGCAGGAGCCACCGGCCTCCTGGGCGGTGGCCTGGACCAGCAGCAGCCCGCGCCCTCCGGTGCGCTGTCGCTCGGGGGAGGCGGCCAGCGCGTGCGGTCGGTAGGGGTGGCCGTCCTCGACGCGCACCCAGGCCCAGTGCGGGTCCACGGTCACCTCGACGCCGATCTCGGGGGTGAGCAGGGCGGCGTGCCGGACGGCGTTGGTGACCAGCTCGGACAGGATCAGCATCAGGCCGTGCGTCCGCTCGGCGGAGAGCGGCGCGGCACGGCGTCGCAGCAGATCGCGGATGGCGTGCCTGGCCTGGGGCACCGAGCTGTCGATGGGGGGAAGGGTGAAGCGCCAGGTGCCCTGCCAGGCCGGGACGGGCAGGGCTTGGGCGGGATGCGGCGGCGCGTCCGATGACCTGTCCATGATGTTCGACACGGGCCCCTCTCTCGGGGTATCGGGGTGCTGTTGGGAACGGTCCGGGCCATCCACGCGTGCTTCCCGGCAGGGGCCGGATGCGGATGGCCGCTCTGTCGAGTGTTGGCATGTGCCAGCGCTACATGACCCGGTGCACGAAACTCATGAGGAACAAGGCGGATTTCGACCAACTCGCTTCGCTTAAGACAGAGTTGCTACGCCAACCGACCGTTCACCCCGGGCGCAACGTTTCACTCCGCCGCGCCCGGACCGACCGCCGGGTCCTGACGTCCACTCCGCGCCCCACGTTGGGCGACGGCGGGCGGCGGTGGCATGATCATCACATTCGCGACGAGTCAGCACACCGAACCAGGAGGCCGCCATGGCGCAGAGCCCGATGCGCGTGTTTGTGGGGAACCAGCAGGTGCACTGTCCCTTCTGCCGCTACCACCTCTTCAACGAGCGGGAGATCAAACTCAACAGCACCGGGATGAGCTTCTTCGGCCTCGACTGGGCGAACAAGTCGGCGACCGGTCTGATCTGCGGACAGTGCGGCCACATCCAGATGTTCCTCGACCCCCAGATCCGCTACGAGGCGGCCTGAGCCGGATCCGTGCGCGACGCCCCGGGGGGCTCACCCATCCGGGCGGGCGCGTGGTGGTGAACCCCCAGAGAATCGACGCACCGGCGCGAGCGCCGGTGCGAGGGCGCCTCTGTGTCGCGAATATACGGAAGTTGAGAAATCTGACTGCGGGTGGGCGACCACCTGGTACCTTTCGGTACAGGCAACCCCATACATGCCTACTATCACGATGTATATGAATTACCCCGAACCATAAGGAATGGGGCAGAGCCCACTTCGGGCTCCCATTTCGGTGAGTGTTCGAGACGTATCAGGGGCAAGGTCATCCCGACCCATTTCCTGGACGTTGGAGTGCTGCTGTCATGGCTCTTCCGCAAGGCCCCCTGGAGCATCGCTACCGGGGGGAACATCCGGTGCGGACCCTCGCCTACCTCTTCCGGGACGACCGATTCCGCATCCTGGTCGCCGTCTTGGCGTTCATCGTCAAGCACAGCCCGGTGTGGCTGCTGCCTCTGGTCACCGCCAACATCATCGACATCGTGGTGGAGCGCCGCCCCATCGAGGAGTTGGGCACCAACACCCTGGTGCTGCTGGTGGTCCTGATGCTCAACTACCCCACCCACCTGCTCTATGTGCGGTGCATGCACGGCAGCGTACGCCGCGTGGGCACGGCGCTGCGCTCCGCGCTCTGCCGCCGCATGCAGGAACTCTCCATCGGCTATCACTCCCGGATCAGCGCGAGCGCCCTTCAGACCAAGGTGATTCGGGATGTGGAGAACATCGAGGTGTCCTCCCAGCAGAGCGCCGACACCGGCCTCGCCGCCATCATCACGCTGGTCGGCGGCCTCGCGGTGATCGCGATACGGGTGCCCTCGGCGCTGCCCGCCTTTGTGATCATCGTGCCCGCCGCCGCCCTGCTGGTGCGCCGGCTGCGCACCCGACTGCGCACCAGGAACGCGCAGTTCCGCAAGGAGGTGGAGCAACTCTCCACCCGCGTCGGCGAGATGACCAGCCTGATCCCGGTCACCCGGGCCCACGGCCTGGAGCGGACGGCCCTGGGCCGGGTGGACAACTCGCTGAGCCAGGTACTGCGCTCCGGCATACGTCTCGACCTGTTGAACGGTCACTTCGGCGCGCTCGCCTGGATTCTGCTCAACGCCATCGGCATCGGCTTCCTGGCCGGCGCCGCCACCGTCTCCTACTACGCCTGGCTGCCGATCACCGCGGGCGACGTGGTGATGCTGAGCACCTTCTTCACCACCCTGACCGGCTCCATGACAATGCTGATGGGGCTGGCTCCCATCATCAGCAAGGGGCTGGAGTCCGTCCGCTCGGCCGGCGAGGTGCTCCAGGCCCCCGATCTGGAGGTCAACGCCGGCAAGACGCGGGTCGAGTCGGTCAAGGGCCAACTGCGCTTCGAGAACGTCACCTACCGCTACGAGGGCGACGGGCCGGCGGCGGTGGTGGACTTCGACCTCACCGTGCCGCCCGGCGAGACGATCGCCCTGGTGGGCGCCTCCGGGGCCGGCAAGTCCACGGTGCTCAACCTGCTGATCGGCTTCATCCGGCCGGTCTCGGGGCGCATCCTGCTGGACGGCGCCGACATGAGCACGCTCGACCTGCGCAGCTACCGCCGCTTCCTGTCGGTGGTCCCCCAGGAGTCGGTGCTCTTCGAGGGCACCATCACGGAGAACGTCGGCTACGGCATGCCGGACGTGAAGGCCGCGGAGGTCAGGGCGGCGCTGCGGGACGCCAACGCCCTGGAGTTCGTGGAACGGCTGCCCGACGGCCTGGACACGGTGGTCGGCGAGCGCGGCGCCCGGCTCTCCGGGGGGCAGCGCCAACGCATCGCCATCGCCCGGGCGTTGATCCGCGACCCGCGGGTGCTGGTGCTCGACGAGGCCACCTCGGCGCTTGACACCCGCTCGGAGGCGCTGGTGCAGGAGGCGATGGACCGGCTGATGCGCGGCCGGACGGTCTTCGTGGTGGCCCACCGCCTGTCCACCGTCCGCAACGCCGACCGGATCGTGGTGCTGGAGCACGGCCGGGTCTCGGAGATCGGCGGCCACGCCGAACTGCTCCGGCGCGGCGGCGCCTACGCCCGGCTACAGGCGGGCCAGATCACCTGACCCGCCCGCGCCGGGCGGAGCCGGGCCCCGCATCCCTCAGCGGGGCCCGGTCTCCGTCAACTCCCCCTCCTCGATGGCCAGCCAGCGGGTGATGCCGAGGCCACGGAGGAACGGCAGATCGTGGCTGGCGACCAGCAGGGCGCCCTGGTAGGAGTTGAGCGCCGAGGTCAGCTGCCGCACGCTCGCCAGGTCGAGGTTGTTGGTCGGCTCGTCCAGCAGCAGCAGCTGCGGGGCGGGCTCGGCCAGCATCAGCGCGGCCAGCGTGGCCCGGAACCGCTCGCCCCCGGAGAGGGTGTCCACCCGCTGGGCCGGGGTGTCCTTCCGGAACAGGAAGCGGGCCAGTTGGGCGCGCACCTGCTGCGGCCTGGCCGTGGGCGCCAGGGCGTGGACGTTCTCGGCGATGCTCAGCTCGCCGTCGAGCACATCGAGCCGCTGCGGCAGATAGCGCAGCGGGACATGGGCGTCCGCCTCGCCGGCCACCGGCTCCAGCAGGCCGGCGACGGTGTTCAGCAGGGTGCTCTTGCCCGCCCCGTTGGCGCCGACCAGGGCGATCCGCTCGGGACCCAGCACCTCGACGTCCGCCCTGGTGCCGTTGCGCAGCTCCAGCTCCCGCAGCGTCAGCACCCGACGGCGGCCGGGCACGGCGGTGCCCGGCAGGTCGACGCGGATCTCGTCGTCGTCCCTGACCGCGGACTCCGCCTCGGTGAGGCGCTCCCTCGCCTCGGCCAGCCGCTCCTCGTGCAGGATGCGGTGTTTGCCGGCCGAGACCTCGGCGGCGCGTTTTCTGGCCCCCGCGACGATCTTGGGCAGCCCGGCGGTCTCCGCCGCCTTCTTGCCGGCTCTGGCACGCCCGGCCAGCTTCTCGTGCGCCTCGATCAGCTCCCGCTTCTGCCGGCGGACATCGGCCTCGGCGGCCCGCACCGTCCGCTCGGCCGCCTCCTGCTCGACGGCGAGCGCGTCCTCGTAGGCGGAGAGGGTGCCGCCGAAGCGGATCACCCGCCCCTCCCGCAGATCGGCGATCTGGTCGACCCGTTCCAGCAGCTCACGGTCGTGGCTGACCACGACCAGCACGCCGCGCCAGGACCTGACCGCCTCGTAGAGGCGCTCCCTGGCCCGCAGATCGAGGTTGTTGGTGGGCTCGTCGAGCAGCAGCACGTCGGGGCCGCTCAGCAGCAGCCCCGCGAGTCGCAGCAGCACCGACTCGCCGCCGGAGATCCGCCCCACCTGACGGTCAAGGCCGACGTGTCCGAGGCCGAGTTGGTCGAGGATGGCGCGGGTGCGCTCCTCGATGTCCCAGTCGTCGCCGACCGCGGCGAAGTGCTCCTCGGCCGCGTCGCCCCTCTCGATGGCGTGCAGCGCCGCCCGCGTGCGGTCGATGCCGAGCACCTGGTCGACGCGGAGCGTGGTGTCGAGCGGGAGGTGCTGCGCCAGACAGCCGACCTCCCCGTCGACGCGGACCGATCCGGAGAGCGGGGTGAGTTCGCCGGCGATCAGCTTGAGCAGGGTGGACTTGCCGGTGCCGTTGACGCCGATGAGGCCGGTGCGGCCCGGGCCGATGGCCAGGTCGAGGCCGTCGAAGAGCCGGCTGCCGTCGGGCCAGTCGAACGTCAGCCGGTGGCAGGAGATATGGGTGGTGCCGGTAAAGGACACAGGGCCTCCGCGTGTGTGGGAGATATCGCTGGATATCGGGTGACACAGGGAGACACCGGGCCCGGATCGGGCACCGAGTTGACGGGGAAGAACGACGAGGGGAGAGCGATGCCGTGGCTTCCGAGGTCATCCGCGCGGCGTGGCACTCGTGCTGCCGCGTGAGACGCGGCGGATGGCACGGGCCGATGGGCTCGCGGTGTCATGACCTCAGATACGCAACGGAACCCCCGACGCCGACAACAGAGACGCGAACGAGTGTAACGAGGACCGTCGGGCCGGGGCAAGCGACCTCAACCCCGGCTCGACGGCCCTCGTCCTACTCGCCGGCCTGGGCCGGCCGCGCCGCCCGGGGCACGGCCGACCAGGTCAGCCCTGGCGCGCGGCGCGGGCCTCGATCCGGGCCCGGCGGGCGGCGAGCCGCTCGTCGAAGACCCTGGCCTCGGCGTCCAGGCCGCCCAGGAAGGACCCCAGCTCGTCCTGGGCCTTGAGCCCCTCGGGGCTCAGCCCGGTGATCTCCATCACCTTGAGGTAGCGGAGCACCGGCTGGATCACGTCATCGAGGTGGATGCGCAGGTTGTAGATGCCGCCGATGGCCATCCGGGCCGCGGCCCGCTCGAAGCCGGGGATGCCGTGGCCCGGCATCCGGAAGTCGACCACCACGTCCCGCACGGCCTGCATGGTCTGGTCCGGCGCGATCTCGAAGGCCGCGCGGAGCAGGTTGCGGTAGAAGACCATGTGCAGGTTCTCGTCGGTGGCGATCCGGGCCAGCAGCCGGTCGCAGAGGGGGTCTCCCGACTCGTGGCCGGTGTTCCGGTGCGATATACGGGTGGCGAGCTCCTGGAAGGCTACGTAGGCCACGGAGTGCAGCATGGAGTGCTGGTTGTCGGACTCGAAGCCCTCCGACATGTGGGCCATCCGGAAGTTCTCCAGCTGGACCGGGTCCACCGCACGCGTGGTGAGGAGATAGTCACGCAGCACGATGCCGTGCCGCCCCTCCTCGGCGGTCCAGCGGTGCACCCACGTGCCCCAGGCGCCCTCCCGGCCGAAGATCGAGGCGATCTCGTGGTGGTAGCTGGGCAGGTTGTCCTCGGTCAGCAGGTTGACCACCAGCGCGGTACGGCCGACGTCGGTCACCTTCGACTGGTCGAGGGACCAGGGCTCGCCCCCGAGCGGACCGTCGAAGTCGCGGCCCTGGCTCCATGGCACGTACTCGTGCGGCATCCAGTCCTTCGCCACCTTGAGGTGGCGGTTCAACTCGGTCTCGACGACCTCCTCCAACGCGTAAATCAATCGGGCGTCGGTCCAGCCGCCAGATCTGCCGGTGGGATGGGCTGAGTCGAGCGTCACATGATCTCCCGTGCGCATTCCAGAACTACTTACGACACCGTAGGTTACGGCACCGTAAGTTGTTACTCGTGCGTCTGGCAAGCGAGTGCGGGCCAATTCACAAGGAAGGCGGCCAGGGCCCTGAGGCCCCGGCCGCCTGGGAAACCGCCACCCGGCTTACCGCTCAAGGGAGTTGTCAGCGCCCGCCGCGATCGCGGTTGACCAGCCCGGCGCGTCGCAGCGCGTCCGCCATCGCGCTGTTGGCCGGCGGAGCCGCGCCCTTGCGCTGCCCACCGCCACCACCACCGCGCTGACCGCCGCCGCGCTGGCCACCGCCACCACCGCCGCGCGGGGCGCCGCCGCCCCGGCGGTCCCGCTGCCGGGGGGCCGCGCCGCGCTCGCCGTCGGGGCCGCCCGAGCGGCCGGCGGGGGCGGCCTCGTCGTCGAGACGCAACGTCAACGAGATCCGCTTGCGCGGGATGTCGACGTCCAGCACCTTCACCGTGACGATGTCCCCCGGCTTGACGACCTCGCGCGGGTCGGAGACGAACTTCCGCGACATGGCCGAGACATGGACCAGCCCGTCCTGGTGCACGCCGACGTCGACAAAGGCGCCGAAGGCCGCGACGTTGGACACCACGCCCTCCAGGACCATGCCGGGCGCCAGGTCCTTCAGCGCCTCGACGCCCTCCTTGAAGCGCGCGGTGCGGAAGGCGGGGCGCGGATCCCTGCCGGGCTTCTCCAACTCGCCGATGATGTCGGTGACGGTGGGCAGCCCGAAGGTGTCGTCGACGAAGTCGGCCGGCCGCAGGGCGCGCAGGGCCGAGGCGTTGCCCAGCAGCGCGGCGACCTCGCCCCCCGTGGCCTTGACCATCCGCCGCACCACCGGATACGCCTCCGGGTGCACCGCGGAGGCGTCCAACGGGTCGTCGCCGTCGCGGACGCGCAGGAAGCCGGCGCACTGCTCGAAGGCCTTGGGGCCGAGCCTGGGCACCTGCTTGAGCGCCCTGCGGCCGGTGAACGGGCCATGGGCGTCACGGTGGGTGACGATGTTCTCCGCGAGGGTGGCCCCGATGCCGGAGACCCGGGACAGCAGCGGCACGGACGCCGTGTTGACGTCCACGCCCACGCCGTTGACGCAGTCCTCCACGACCGCGTCCAGCGAGCGGGAGAGCTTCACCTCGGAGAGGTCGTGCTGGTACTGACCGACGCCGATCGACCGGGGATCGATCTTGACCAACTCGGCCAGCGGGTCCTGGAGACGACGGGCGATCGACACGGCGCCCCGGAGCGACACATCGAGATCGGGCAGCTCCTGGGCGGCGAAGGCGGAGGCGGAGTACACCGAGGCGCCCGCCTCGGAGACCACCATGCGGGTCAGCCGGGACTCGCCGACCCTGGCGATCAACTCGCCGGCCAGCTTGTCCGTCTCGCGGGAGGCGGTGCCGTTGCCGATGGCGATCAGCTCGACGCCGTGCTCGGCGACCAAGGCGGCCAGCCGGTCCAGGGAGTCCGCCCACCGGCGCTGCGGGGCGTGGGGGTAGATCGTGTCGGTGGCCGCGATCTTGCCCGTGGCGTCGACGACGGCGACCTTGACGCCGGTGCGCAGCCCCGGGTCGAGGCCCATGGTGGCGCGGGTGCCGGCGGGGGCGGCCAGCAGCAGGTCCCTGAGGTTGGCGGCGAAGACGGCCACCGCCTCGTCCTCGGCCCCGGTGCGCAGGCGGGTGCGCAGATCGATGCCGAGGTGCACCAGGATGCGGGTGCGCCAGGCCCAGCGAACCGTCTCGGCGAGCCAGGCGTCGGCGGGCCGGCCCCGGTCCGCCACGCCGAAGCGGTGGGCGATGGCGCGCTCGAACGCGGAGGGGCCCGTCTCGTCGGCGCCCGCCTCGGGCTCCAACGTCAGCTCAAGGACGTCCTCCTTCTCACCCCGGAACATGGCCAGCACCCGATGCGACGGCAGTTCGGCGAACGGCTCGGCGAACGCGAAGTAGTCGGCGAACTTGGCGCCGGCCTCCTCCTTGCCCTCCCTGACCCGGGACACCAACCGCCCGCCGCGCCACATGCGTTCCCGCAGCTCGCCGAGGAGGTCGGCGTCCTCGCCGAAGCGCTCGGTGAGGATGGCGCGGGCGCCGGCGAGGGCCGCGTCGGCGTCGGCGACGCCCCGCTCGGCGTCGACGAAGGCCGCGGCGGCGGCCGGCGGCGCCACCGCCGGATCGGCGAGCAGCCCGTCGGCCAGCGGTTCGAGCCCCGCCTCGCGGGCGATCTGGGCCTTGGTGCGCCGCTTGGGCTTGTAGGGGAGGTAGATGTCCTCCAGCCTGGCCTTGGTGTCGGCGGCGGCGATCCGCGCGGCGAGGGCCTCGTCCAGCTTGCCCTGGGAGCGGATGGACTCCAGGATGGCCTCCCGGCGCTCGGACAACTCCCGCAGATAGCGCAGCCGTTCCTCCAGCGCCCGGAGCTGGGTGTCGTCGAGGGTGCCGGTGACCTCCTTGCGGTAGCGGGCGATGAACGGCACCGTCGAGCCGCCGTCGAGCAGTTCGACGGCCGCCCTCACCTGTCCTTCCCGGACGCCCAGCTCCTCGGCGATCCTGCCCTCGATGGACCGGCCTGCGACAGGCTCGTTCACGATCACGCTCCGCTTCCCCGGCGCGCCCTGCGCCGCGCTGTGCATTGTGGCAGGAGGCACCGACAGTCGGGCGGTCAGGCACGCGCGCCCCGGCTCCTTTCCGTCCGCCGGGGCGCCCGGTACCGGAACGTCGACGAGCGGCGCGCGCCCCCTGGAGTGCGGCCGTTCCGCGCACTACGCTCGGCGGCAGCAGGCCACCGGTCGGCCGGGGCCGATCGCGCCGTGACCACGGACGACCGCCCCAGCTCAACGCCTCGGCCAGCAATCTGAGGGTCCGTCAACTCCACCACTCCTTCGAGTGATATGAACGGCACACGTGCAGCTGAATTCTTTGCGGACTGCCACGCGAGAGGGGCAGGGTGCGAGACATAACGCAGCGCAGTCACTCCCTGACTCCCGTGCGGCAACTGAAGGGTTCACGATGCTTACCAGCGAGGAAACAGGCACCCAACGTCGCGGCCACAGCTGGCTGTTGACCGCCCGGCGGGAGGATCTCGCCCGGTTCAGGCGGCTGGCCTCGCTGGCGATGCGCGAATGGGGGCAACCGCCCAGGGTCACGGAGGTGGTGCTGCACGGCGTCACCGAACTGCTGTCCAATGTCGCGCGCCATGTGCCGGACCCCCGCTGCCGGTTGGAGCTGGCGCTGGACGAGGACACCGTGCGGGTGAGCGTGCTGGACCGCTCCCGGACACTGCCCACGATCACGCTGCCCGACTGGACGGCCGAGGCGGGCCGTGGTCTCTGGCTGCTGCGAGAGATGGCGGACGACCTCGGGTTCGAGCCGGTCGACGAGGGCAAGCGCGTCTGGGTCACGGTGCGCGGCGACGACTCCGGCCACCTCTGAGGGACGGCGCCGGCATCGCGGGGGCGCGCGGCCCATGCCGCGCGCCGTCCACAGGCCGCACCGGACAGGGCCTAAGCGGAAGCCCCGACCGCCGCCCGGGTGCCGCCTCGGGCGAGGAAGTCGGCCAGGGGCAGGGTCGCCGCGCCCACCGTGACCGCGTCGGGGCCGAGCCGCCCCAGGCCGATGGTGCTGCGGCCCGCCGGATGTGGCAGAGCGTAGGCGTCGGCGGCGCGACGCACCTCGGGGAGCAGCCGGGGGCCGAGGAGGAGGCCGGCCCAGCCGCCCACCACGATGCGCTCCGGATTGAAGAGGTTGATCAGATCGGATATCCCCGCGCCCAGGAACTCGGCGCTCTCGGCGAGGAGTTCGACCGCCCGCCCGTCGCCGCCCTCGGCCGCCGCCAGCAGCGCGCCCAGGGCCGCCTCATGGTCCGAGGCGTCCACCTCGCCGCCGGCCTCGGCCCACCGTGCCAGCAGGGCGTGCGCTCCCACATAGGCCTCCAGGCAGCCAAGGGCCCCGCAGCGGCAGCGGCGGCCGGCCAGCCGCAGGGTGACATGGCCGAACTCACCGGCGGCGCTGCCCGTTCCGCCGTAGGGCTCGCCGCCGGTGACGATGCAGGCGCCGACGCCCGAGCCCCACAGCACGATCACCGCGTCCTGGCTGCCCCGGCCCGCGCCGTACCACATCTCGGCCTGCCCGAAGGTGCGGGCGCCGTTGGCCACCCGGAAGGGGACGGTGGCCGGCAGGTCGACCGCCGCGCGCAGCAGGGACTCCAACGGGACGGCGTCCCACCCCACCGTCGCGCTGTGCACCACGGCGCCGACGGCCGGGTCCTGTTCGACGATCCCCGGCACCCCGACGCCGACCCCCAGCAGCAGATCCGCCGGGACGCCGGCCGTCGTCAGCACGGCGGCGATCCCGTCGCCGATGTGCCGCACCACCGTGCGCACGTCGTAACCGGCGTCCGTGAGGGGGTACTCCGTCCTGGCCAGCTCGGTCAGGGTGACGTCGAACAGCTCGACGCGCACCCGGGTCTCGCCGACGTCGACGCCGATCAACCGCCCGCAGTCCGGCGCGACCCGCAGCAGGGTGCGGGGCCGCCCGCCGTCGGACTCCACCGAGCCGGCCTCGGCGAGCAGGCCGTCGGCGAGCAGCCCGCTGGTGACGTTGCTCACCGTGCCCGAGCTGAGGCCGATGGCCTGCCCCAACTCATGCCGGCTCAGGGGGCCGTGAAAGTAGAGTTGGCGCAGCAGCGACGCGCGGTTGGCACGCCGCAGGTCGCGCACGGTCTGTTTCTTCGCCTCAGCCATGTGTTCCTCCGCTGAGCCAACCTACCTGGGCGAACGGGGCCCGGGACGCCCCCGGCCCCCAGCTCAGCCGAGGTCCTGTGCCGCGGCGGGCACCCTCTCCCCCGCGCGTGCCGGCTCGCCGCCCAGCGCCGCGATGTCCAGGCTTCCGTCCAGCTCCGCGACCCGCCCGACCAGGCGGGCCGCCGCGTCCGCACCGGCCAGGGGCTCGTCGACGGCCGCCCTGGCGAGGGCCAGGTCCTTCGCCAGGGCGGCGACCGTGAAGTCCGCCGCCGCGTAGGCCCCGTGGGAGAGACGGTCGCGTTTGCCCGCCACCAGCGGGCCGATGGGCCCCTCCTGGAGGACGTCCAGCAGGTCATCGCGGGCCAGGCCGAGGCCGGTGCCGAGACGGACGGCGTCGTGCAGCCCGGCCGCCGCGATCCCGAGGGCCAGGTTCGCGACCAGCTTGAGCGCGGACGCGGCGCCCACCCGGCCCACCAGCCGGCGGCTGCCCGCGTGCGACCAGACCCGCAGCACGGGCTCAGCGGCCAGCGCGTCCTCCTCCGCGCCGCCGACCAGCACCCGCAGGGCGCCCGACCGCACGGCCGACACCGAACCGACCACCGGCGCCTCCAGATAGCGCAGCCCCTCCCCACGCACCTCGTGCGCCAGCCGACGGGATTCCTCGGGGGCGAGGGTGGTCACGTTGATCACCAGGGTGCCGGGAGCGGCGCCCACGGCGACCCCGTCCGGGCCGAGGAGCACGGACCGCGCCGCCGGGCCGTCGAAGACGGCGACGACGACCACCTCCGCGTGACGGACCGCGTCGGCCGCCGTGCGGGCGGCGCGGATCCCTGGCAGCTCCCGGGGCGTCCGGTTCCACCCGCTGACGTCCTGACCGTCGGCGACCAGCGCCGCCGCGAGGGCCGCCCCCAGCCGACCGAGGCCGCACACCGCCGACCTCATGGCGCGGTCTCCCGAAGGACGGCGAACGCCTCCACCTCAAGCAGCAACCGGGGATCGAACAGGGCGGACACCTGCACCGCCGTGCTGGCGGGCGGGCGTTCGACGTCGACCTGGGCGTCGCGCGCCGCGCGGACGGCCGGCAGGAAACGGATGTCGGTCACGTAGTAGGTGAGCTTGACGACATCGTCGAACGTGGCGCCGGCCGCCGCCAGGCAGCGGCGCAGGTTGTCGAACACCTGCCGGCTCTGCGCGGCCGGATCGTCCTCCCCGACCACCTCGCCCCGTTCGTCCAGCGCCACCTGTCCGGAGATCGCCACCAGCCGGCCCGTCCCGATGACGACCTGGGTGTAGCCCCGGCCGGGCGCGACGCCCTCCGGTGCGGCGATATGCGTGAGCTTCGTCTCTGTCATGACGGCATCCTCCGATCCCGCCCACCGATCCCACCAGCGCATATCTCGCAGGGCCGCCATGCGCCGGCGGCATGGCCGCGGTCCAGGGTGAGAAGCCATGGACCTCATCGCCCTCCGCTCCTTCCGGGAGGTGCACCGCACCGGCTCGATCACCGCCGCGGCGCGGGTGCTCGGCTACACCCAGTCCGCGCTCTCCCGGCAGCTCGCCTCCCTGGAGACCGGGCTCGGCACCCCGCTGCTGCGGCGCCACGCGCGCGGGGTGCGGCTGACCCCGGCCGGCGAGGCCCTGCTGGCGCACGGGACCGCGATCCTCCGACATGTCGACCACGCGGAACGCGATGTCCGCGCGTCCCTCGAACAGCCCGTCACCAGCCTGCGGGTCGGCTCCGTGCCGAGCGCGGTGGCGTCCCTCCTGCCCAGGGCCCTGACGGCGTTCACCGCCGAAGTGCCCCTGGTGCGCGTCACCTTCACCGAGGAGGTCACCCCCACGCTGCTGCCCCGGCTCCTCGACGGCGATCTCGACTGCGCGGTCGTCACCAGCTACCCGCCGGGGCTGCCGGCGCACGCCGACCTGGCCGTGACGCCGCTGCTGGACGATCCGCTGGTCTGTGTGCTGCCCCGGGACCATCCGGTGGCGGCGCTGGACGTCGTGCCGCTCGCCGCACTGGCCGAGGAGACCTGGGTGGAGGACTACGAGGGCGCCGCTTCCGCGCTCGCCATGGCGTGTGCGCGAGCCGGCTTCACCCCGCGCATCGACGTCGAGTGCGGCGGCTGGCTCGGCAAGCAGGCGTTTGTCGCCGAAGGGCACGGCGTGATGCTGGCGCCCCGGCTGCTCCTCCCGTCGCCCCGCCCCGATGCGCTGATCCGTCCGCTCGCCGATCCACCGCGCCGCAGCGTCTACGCCGCGACCCGTCGGCGGCCGGGATCGGCTGCGGCACCGCTGGACGCCTTTGTCCGCGCGCTGACCCGGACGGCGACGGCGGACGCCCGTCCGGAGGTCTGAACCCACCCCGACCGCCCCCTCTGCCGACCGCCGGAGCAGCCCGGCGCCGACGGCCGGGGAGAGCCCGGAGCAGCGCTGGGAGAACAATGGGAGAGCGCTCTCTGAGTGTGTTATAAAGGCCACCATGAGCGATCGTCCGGCCAAGGGGTCCCCGACGCTGGAAGACGTGGCTCGGGAGGCGGGCGTCTCCCGGGCCACCGTCTCCCGCGTGATCAACGGCATTCGCAACGTCGACCCCAGCATCCAGGACGTGGTCCGCCAGGCGATCGCCAGCACCGGCTATGTGCCCAACCGGGCCGCGCGCTCGCTGGTCACCAAGCGCGCGGGGTCGGTGGCCCTCGTGGTCTCGGGCGCCAACGAGGACGAGCCGGCGGACGAGGGCCAGGAAGCCGCGTTCCAGGGCCAGCTGTTGGCCGACCCCTTCTTCGGCCGGATCACCACCGGCGTTGTCGGCTTCCTGCGCCGCCGGAGCATGCACCCCGTGCTGATGCTCGCGGATTCGACGGACGCCAGGAAACAGGTGGTCAGCTACCTGCGGCAGGGGCACGCCGACGGGGCGTTGCTGGTCTCCATCCACGCGCAGGACCCGCTGCCCGAGCTGCTGGTCGGCGCCGGGCTGCCCTGTGTGCTCTTCGCCAGACCCCCCAAGCCCATCCCGATCAGCTATGTGGACGTCGCCCACCGGGACGGTGGGCGGCTGGCCGCCGACCATCTGGTCGCGAAGGGCTGCCAGCACATCGCCAGCATCACCGGGCCGTTGGACGTGCTGGCCAGCCAGGACCGGCTGGCCGGCTTCCGCGATGCGATGGCCCGGCACGGGCACCCCTATGTGCCCACCGTGGAGGGCAACTTCACGCTGGAGAGCGGCGAGCAGGCGATGACCAAGCTGCTGGCCGAACAGCCCGCTCTCGACGGCCTGTTCGCGGCCAACGACCTGATGGCCCAGGGGGCGTTGCACGTGCTGCGCGAGCACGGCCGCCGGGTGCCGCAGGACGTGGCGGTGGTCGGGTTCGACGACAGCAGCGCGGCCGTGTCCAGCCGTCCGGCGCTGACCACGGTGCGGCAGCCGATCGAGGAGATGGCCGCCGAGATGACCCGGCTGCTGCTGGACCGGGTGGACCAGCCCGACCGGCGGCTGACCTCGGTCATCTTCGAACCGACCCTGGTCGTGCGCCAGTCCGCCTGAGCGGCCGGCCGCTTCCCCGGTTCTCGATCCGGAACCTTGCACGGGCGTTGACACACCTCCGCACGGGGGCCAGTCTCTTTCGGGAGAGCGCTCTCCCTCCCTTTCGGTCGTACCGCGCACCCGGACGAGTGCCACGGCCGCCCCCGCGCTAAGGAGAAGTTGTGCTGCACAGGAAAGAGACGTCGAAACGGACGTCACGGTCACGTCGAGGACGCCCGGTCGCGGTCGTCGGTGCCGTGCTGGCCCTGCTCGGCGGCGTGTTCACGGTGGCGAACCAGACCGCGACCGCCTCCCCCAGCGACGCCGGGGGGGCCGACTCGGACGTCGGCCTCACCGCCGCCAGCGTGGTCGAGGTGACCGGCGGCGACGGCAGCTGGGAGCTGACCGTGGACGGCGCGCCCTACACCGTCGAGGGACTGACCTGGGGCCCGCCCGCCGACCAGGCCGCGAACTACATGCCGGACCTGGCCTCCATGGGCGTCAACACCACCCGCACCTGGGGCACCGACGCGAGCAGCGAGCCGCTGTTCGACGCCGCGGCCGCCAACGGCGTCCGGGTGATCGCCGGCTTCTGGCTCCAGCCCGGCGGCGGTCCCGGCAGCGGTGGCTGCGTGGACTACGTCAACGACTGGGACTACAAGGGCGAACAGCTCGAAGCCATGAACATCTGGGTGGACGCCTACAAGGACCACCCCGCCGTGCTGATGTGGAGCGTGGGCAACGAGTCGGTGCTCGGCCTCCAGAACTGCTACGAGGGCGCCGAGTTGGAGGCCCAGCGGATCGCCTACGCGGAGTTCGTCAACATCGCCGCGCTGGAGATCAAGGCGCTGGACTCCAACCACCCGGTGACCTCGACCGACGCCTGGACCGGCGCCTGGGAGTACTACGAGGCGTACTCGCCCGACCTCGACCTGCTCCAGGTCAACTCCTATGACGCCGTCTGCGACATCCAGCAGACCTGGATCGACGAGGGCTACACCCGCCCCTACATCCTCACCGAGGGCGGGCCCGCCGGTGAGTGGGAGGTCGACGACGACGCCAACGGCGTTCCGCTGGAACCGAGCGACGTCGCCAAGGCCGAGGGCTACCAGGCCGCCTGGGACTGCCTGATGGACCACGAGGGTGTCGCCCTGGGCGCCACGCTCTTCCACTACGGCCTGGAGTACGACTTCGGCGGCGTGTGGTTCAACCTGCTGCCCGGCGGCGACAAGCGGCTCTCCTACTACGCCGTCTCCGAGATCTTCGGGGGCGACGCGCCGTCCAACACCCCGCCGGTGATCACCGACTTCGCCGTCGATGGCGACGCCACCTCGGTCCCGGCCGGCGCCGACTTCACCGTGAGCGCCTCCGTCAACGATCCGGACGGCGACGCCATCGCGTACGAGGTGCTGCTCAACAGCAAGTACATCGACGAGGGCGGCGCGCTGGAGACCGCCGAGTTCACCGAGAACGGTGACGGCGGCTTCACCGTCACCGCGCCCACCCGTCCTGGGGTGTGGAAGGTGTACCTGGCGGCCAGGGACGGCCAGGGGCACCTCGGCATCGAGACCGCCTCGATCCGGGTCGTCGCCCCGCCGGTCGACGGCACCAACGTCGCGCTGGGCGCCGACACCACCGCCTCCACCTTCCAGGAGCAGGGGGACGGCGCGCCCTTCTTCCCCGAGTACGCCACGGACGGTGACCCGACCACCCGTTGGGCCAGCGCGTGGGAGGACCCGCAGTGGCTTGAGGTCGACCTGGGCGCCACCACCTCCATCGACACCGTCCAGCTCTACTGGGAGACGTCCTTCGCCCGGGCCTACGAGGTCCAGGTCTCGGAGAACGGCGACGACTGGACCGCGATCCACACGGAGACCGCCGGCGGCGGCGGGGTCGAGACCGTGGACGTGAACGGCTCCGGACGCTACGTCCGGGTGCTGGGCACCGAACGCGGCACCGGCTGGGGCTACTCGCTCTTCGAGTTCGGGGTGTACTCCTCCTGAACGACCGCCCGCACCATCGCTCCTCCCCCAGGAACGGCCCCGGCGCTCCGCGTCGGGGCCGTTCCGCTGCCCGGGCTAGGGTTTCCGGTGGACGGGGCGGGGACGACGGAGGGGAGACCGCGGTGAAGGTGCTGATCGCCGGCGGGGCCGGCTACATCGGGAGCACGATCGCGTCGGCCGCGCTGGACGCCGGGATCACCCCCGTGCTGCTGGACAACCTCGCCACCGGGCGGCGGGAGTTCACCGCGGGCCGCGCGTTCTACGAGGGCGATATCGCGGACGGTGCCCTGGTGGACCGGATCTTCGCCGAGCATCCCGACATCCACGCCGTGATCCACTGCGCGGCGCTGATCGTGGTCCCCGACTCGGTGGCCGACCCGATGGGGTACTACCGCACCAATGTGGTCGGAAGCCTGGACCTCGTCGGCCATCTGCTGCGCAACGGGTGCCACCGGCTGGTCTTCAGCTCCTCCGCCTCCATCTACCGGGCCGGCGACGACCTCACCGTCGACGAGGGCTCCCCGCTGGACCCGGTCAGCCCCTACGCGCGCACCAAGACGGTCTGCGAGGGCATGTTCGCCGACATCGCGGCCGGCACGCCGCTGCGGGTGCTGTCGCTGCGCTACTTCAACCCGATCGGCGCCGATCCCAAGCTCCGCACCGGGCTCCAACTCCCCCGTCCCAGCCATGCCTTGGGGCAGCTGCTCCTCGCCGACCAGGACGGAGTCCCGTTCCGGATCACCGGCACCGACTACCCCACCAGCGACGGTTCCGGCATCCGGGACTACGTCCATGTCTGGGATCTGGCCACCGCGCATCTGGCGGCGCTGCGCTCGTTCGACGGGCTCTTCGAGGGCGGCACCACCGCGACGGTGATCAACCTGGGCACCGGGCGGGGCACCACGGTCAGGGAACTGCTGGCTGCCTACCGCGAGGTGACGGGCCGTCCGCTCGAAGCCGTCGAGGCACCCCGCCGGCCAGGCGATGTGGCCGGCGCCTACACCCGCTCCGACCGTGCCCACCAACTGCTGGGCTGGCGCGCCGAGTTCTCGCTGGCGGAGGGCATCAGCCACGCCCTCGACTGGTCCGCCGTACGGGCCGGGGTGCTGGGCGAGGACGACCGTCGGCCCTAGCTGGACGCCGCCGCCGCCCTGATCAGGGCGGCGGCGGCGTCCAGCTCCGCACGGGGCCGCTCCCGCCAGTCCGCCGAGATCCGGAACCGATCGCCGGCGTAGCGGGGGAAGACATGCAGATGCAGATGGAAGACCTCCTGGAAGGCGGCCTCCCCGTCGGCCAGGAAGAAGTTGACGCCCGCACAGCGGAGCCCTGACCGGCGTAGCGCGCCCGCCAGTTGGTGGGCGCGCTGCCAGATCGCCGCGCCGGTGGCCGCGTCCAGGTCGGCCAGACCGACGATATGGTTCCGGGGGATCACCAACAGATGGCCGGGCGTGACGGGGCGCAGATCCATCAGCGCCAGCACGGTCTCGTCCTGGTGCACCACGCTGGCCTCGGCCTCGCCGTGCACGATGGCGCAGAAGACGCAGGGCTGCTCGTTCATCGAAGCCTCCAGGACAGGGAGTTTAACCAGCGCGCCCCGGCGCCGCGGCGGATTACGGGCGGGGAGCGCTCAGCCGGCCGGCCGGCGGCCGATCAGGACCGTCGCCTCCCATTCCTCGCAGGTCGCCGGCCTGGGGGTGAGACCGTGCGCGGCCATTCTCGCGGCCACCTCGGCGCGCTGGGCGCGGCTGGTCTCCACCAGCAGACTCCCGCCGGGCGCGAGCCAGTCGGGCGCGCCCTCGATCACCCGGCGCAGCACCGCGAGGCCGTCCGAGCCGCCGTCAAGGGCGGTGAGCGGCTCGTGCGACCGCGCCTCGGCGGGCAGCAGCGGGACCGCGGCCGAGGGAACGTAGGGCGCGTTGGCCACCAGGAGGTCGACCCGGCCGCGCAGCCGCGCCGGCAGCGGCTGGTAGAGATCGCCCTGGTACACCCGGCCGGCCGGGCCCAGGTTGGCGCGGGCGCAGCGCACCGCCCGCGCGTCCAGGTCGGCGGCGTGCAGTTCGACGTCGGGCAGCGCCGCGAGCAGCGCGGCGCCGACCGCGCCCGAGCCGCAGCAGAGGTCGACGGCGACGGTGGGGCGCGGCGCGAGGGCGAGGGCCTGGCGCACCAGGAACTCGGTGCGCCGGCGCGGCACGAAGACGCCTGGCCGCACCACCACGCGCAGGCCGTGGAACTCGGCCCAGCCCAGCACGTGTTCCAGGGGAAGGCCGGACTCGCGGCCGGCCACCAGGGCTTCGACGGCGGCCGGATCCTCGCCGGCCTCGGCGACCAGCAGGGCCGCCTCGTCCTCGGCGAACACACACCCGGCGGCCCGCAGCCGGGCCACGATCCAGGGCGGGGGCGCGGCCGGGGAGGAATCAGCGGTGGAGGGAGGGGTGGGATCGGTGGAGCTGACGGAAGGGAGCATGCGGGGCCTCTCACGCGCGGGGCGCTCCCCCTCGGCCCCGTCACCTATCGCGTGACGGCTCCGGGACCCAGGGAAGGGAGCAACCGAGCTGACCTGACGGTGATCGGGCTCACCCCCTTCTCTCTTCCTTCGACAGTCGTCCTTCGCTACGTCGTCCTTCGGCGTTCACCGGCACGCGCTGCGGCATGCGGGTGAATCGCGCGCCCATCCTAACCGAACCGCGCCGGCTGGCCGCCGCTCGGCGGACAGGCGGATGCCGCTGCCGCGAGCCCGCCCAGGCTCGCGGCAGCGGCGGATGGGACCGGCACCGGATCCGATCCCAGCTCGCTGTCCCGACTCAGTTGCCCGGCAGGTAGAAGATGCCGTCGTTGAGCCCGGGACCGGCCGGGCCGCCCAGGTCGTTGATGACGTGGTTGATGATGCCGAGCTGGCCGAGCGACACGATCACCATGCTGGTGAAGTCGATGCCGCCGCCCTCGGGCGTCGAGATCGCGCGCTCGGTGGTGATCGTCTCGTCCTCCAGCATCAGGCTGTAGACGCCCAGGCCGTAGGCGGTGTGGTTGGTGACGTCGTCGGCCACCACGTAGGCGGTCCAGCCGAGTTCGTCGCCGTTCATCCAGGCGGCCTGGTTCGGCGGGTCGTAGGGCAGCTCGCACTGGTAGAAGTAGGTGCGCCCGTTGTCGCCGTTCCAGATGACCTGGTGTTCCTGGTAGTGCTCGACGAAGAGGCCGTAGCCGGTGACGTCGTCGCCGTTGACGACCAGGCCGTTGCGGGCGGGGTTGACGTCCCAGCCGACGCCTTCGCCGTGGTCGCCGCGCCAGAGCCAGACGTGGTCGATCAGGGTGTCGTGGCTGTGCACCACCACGCTGCGGTCGGCGCTGCCGGCGCCGGCGCCGCCGATCCGGGCGAACACGTCGTGCAGGTGGATGGGGTTGTCCTGGTGGCGGGTCGACGAGCCCTCGTCGCCGACTTCGAGGAGCGTCTCCGAGCCGCCCGGCCCGGCGTCGATCAGGATGCCGGCGATCTGCACGCCGTCCACGTCGGCGACCTTGACGGCGTTGATGCCGCCCTCGGGGATCAGGGTGGCGAGGCCGATGCCCAGCACGATGGTGTCGGGCCGGGTGACCTCGATGGTCTCGGTGATGTGGTAGATCCCCGGGGTGATCAGCAGGTGCTTGCCGTCGGCCAGCGCGGCGTTGATGCCGGCCGCGTCGTCGCCCTCATGGGCCACATGGAACTCGCTCAGCGGGATGGAGGTGCCGGGCGTCGGGCCGTCGCTCCAGCTGGTGCCGGTGGCGTCGGTGCGGATGTCGGGCACGAAGACGGCGTAGTCGGAGCCGTCCAGGTAGAGGTAGGGCTTCTCCTTGACCTTCGGGGCGCTGGCGACGACGGTGTGCGAGGGGTTGGGGAAGTGGTGCGGCGGGGCGCCCTCCACACCGACGAAGACCATGTTCCACACCGAGCCGGCCCATTCGCCCAGCTCGCTGTTGCGGGTCAGCCACTGCTGCTGGGAGCCGGAGACGACCCGGTCCACCTTGGAGTCGGCCATGAAGCCGCCGCTGGCCCACCCGTCGTAGCCGTTCCACAGCGGCATCTCGCCCCGGATGTGCACCCGGCGGATGGGTGCGGCCTGGGAGACGGCGTAACGGTTGTAACCGTCCCAGGGGGTGACGGAGAGGTTCTCGGCCGAACGCCAGAAGTTGTGGGTGGCGTTGCCGTCGAACCAGTCGGCCTCGACGCGGACCCAACCGGTGATGTTGACGTCGTCGGGCGACTGCCCGAGGCCGGCCACATGGGTGTAGTAGCCGATGTTGACGTCGAGGTCCTGGTAGTTGCCCGGCCGGAACAGGAAGGCGAACCGGCCGGAGCCGAACTGGGCCGTCTCCTGCTGCTCGAACGCCGCGTTCAGGGTGGCCTGGATGTCCCCGATGGACATCGAGGGGTCGAACACGGTGACGTTGGGGCCGAGGACGGGGTCGGCCTGGGTGATGGGGGTGCCGGCGGCGAGGGCGGCGGGACGCCGGGCCGGGCCGTTGGGCGCGGAGGAGCTGTTGGCCAGCGCGTGGGTCGCGGCGGCTGAGGTGACCACCGTGGCGGCCAGTCCGGCCAGGGTGGCCCGCCGGGTCAGCCCGCTGGGGCGACGGTGCTCGGGGGCGTCGGATGACTGGGGGGATGGCACGGGATCTCCTTGTTCCTCCCGGCCGTCGCTGGCCGGGCTGCTGGTGGGGGGCGGGAAGCAGTGAGGAAAGCGTGAGGGGAAGGCGTGACGGAGAGCGCTCTCGTGGGGGTTCGGGCCGACCCGGCCCGGTGCCGGGTCGGCCGCTACGGGAAGGTCAGGGCCTGGGATCAGGCCCGTGGGGGGGGTCAGGGAAGCTCGTGGTCCTCGTTGAGGGCGGCTCCCTCTTCGGGGTTGTACTGGTCGTAGCCCCGGGTGTCGCACTGGAGGCCACGGTTGATGCAGTGGGACACCAGGGCGTCGAGCGTGGCCTCGTCCCAGTTGTTGAAGAAGTCGTAGTGGAACGAGTAGGCCGGACCGCTGGCCAACCGCACCTGCGACATGTCCCCGTCCACCGGGAACGCCATCTTGAACTCGATCATCGGCACGGCCACCGGGTGGCTGGCGGGGCAGACGTCCTGGTTGTTCTCCACCACCGGGTAGGCCATGTGGTCCTGGTGGTTGGGCGAGTCCAGATGCCGTCCGTCCCAGCAACCCGGTGCCTGGTAGCGCACGTTCAGCTGGGAGCCCGGCGGGCAGTCCGCCGGGAAGTTCACGTTCTCGTAGTCGTCGCCGCACTCCCAGCCCTGGACGTAGCCGGGGTGGTTCTCGAACTCATCGGCGGTCTGCATCGGGTCGCCGACGACATAGCGCAGGCCGGTGGGGAAGGGACGCACCGACTCGTGGTCCCGGATGGCCGACTTGTAGTAGATGACCTGGGGCCCTCGCGGACGGACCTCCTCGTCACCGTTGTACAGGGTCGGCATCCAGTAGGCCGAGAGGTCGGCCGGAACAGCGCAGCTGCTCGTCCCCTCGTTCAGTGACTCCTCGTCGCTGTACGCGTCGGTGGTGTCGTTGCCCATGAAGGTGTGGTTGTGCGAGGCCCCCGGCATGCCGGGGAAGACGATCGGATCGTTGTCGCCGGTGTGGGTCACCGAACAGTTCGCCTGGAACTCGCGGTGCTCACGGAACGGCGCGTCGGGGTTGGGCTCGATGCCCTCGACCGGCTCGTCCACCGGAATCCACTCACCCGGCGGGGCGGCCATCATCATCTGTTGGTGGGTCTGGTGAGTGGAGTGGTCGACCGCGACCGATTCGGGGGCGGCTTCCCCGGCCGGTGCGGCTGCGGCGCCCATGGTGCCCAACCCCGCCGCGACGAGCGCGAGCGCTGCCGCCGCGAGCGTGCCGGACATCAGGGTCGTTCTACGTACCATGCGGACCTCCGAGTCGCTTGGTAATGGGAGAGCGCTCTCCCATCGGCAGTGTTGCGTTGATGATGAGAACGTGTCAATGCTCGGTGAACGGACAGGAGGAACCGGAACTTTCCCGGAACCGGCGGGGCTTGAGGCGAAGGCGCCGCGCGGGCCGGGTCGGCCGTCGAAGCGGACGGGGCCTCTGTCCAACGGGGCTGGGCGCCACCGGACCGCGTTCGGGGCGCCGGGAAACGTTTCCGGGATACGAGTGCCTGATCAACGCCTCGACCGGGGGCTATAGTCGGGGGATGCACTTCCAGATCTACGGCTGATCCACGGCTGACCGGCCGGGCCAGGGTCCACGCCCCCGCCCGGTCCCGCGATCCCTGAGCGCGCCCCCCGCCTGAGGCGGCTGCGGGCGCCCGTTCGCGCACCCCCTTTCCCCCGCCGTGATCTCCTTGAGACGAGTGATGCCCGATGTCACAACGCCGTCCTGCCCATATCGCGATGGTCGGTATCCCGGCCGTCAGCCATGTCCTGCCCAGCCTCGCGGTCATCCGCGAGCTGGTGGCACGGGGCCACCGCGTCACCTACGCCAACGATCCCGCCGTCGTCGAGCTGGTGGAGTCCACCGGCGCCACGTTCGTACCCGTCCGCTCCACGCTGCCGGTGACCGACAACCGCTGGCCCGAGGACGCGATCGGCGCGATGGGCGTCTTCCTGGAGGACGCGATCCAGGCCCTCCCCCAGCTCCGCGCGGCCTACGACCCCGACCCCGCCGACCTCTACCTCTACGACATCGGCGCCTATGGGGCGCGGGTGCTCGCCGAGTCGCAGGGCCGGCGGCTGCTCCAGCTGTCGCCGACGTATGTGGCCTGGCAGGGCTATGAGGAGGAGGTGGCGGCCCAGCTCTGGCAGCTGCCGGGCGCGGACGCCTACCGCGCCAGGTTCACCGGCTGGCTCGCCGAGACCGGGGCGACCACCACCGACCTGGACGCGTTCTCCGGCCGACCGCCCCGCGCCCTCGCCCTGGTGCCCAGCGTCATGCAGCCCAACCTGGACCGGGTGGACGACCAGGTGGTCACCTTCGTCGGCCCCTGCTTCGGCGACCGTGCGGGCGACGGGGACTGGACGCGCCCGGCGGACGCCGAACGGGTGCTGCTGGTCTCCCTGGGCTCCGCCTTCACCCGGCTGCCGGAGTTCTACCGGCGGTGCCTCGCGGCCTTCGGCGATCTGCCCGGCTGGCATGTGGTGCTCCAGATCGGCAAGTACACCGACCCCGAGGAGCTGGGGACGATCCCGGCGAATGTCGAAACGCACTCCTGGGTCCCGCAGTTGCGGGTGCTGGAGCAGGCCGACGCGTTCGTCACCCACGCCGGGATGGGCGGCAGCGGCGAGGGCCTGTTCACGGGGGTCCCGATGATCGCGGTGCCGCAGGCCGCCGAGCAGTTCGCCAACGCCGACCGGCTGGTCGACCTTGGCGTGGCCCGCCGGCTCGACACCGAGGAGGCCACGGCGGACCGGCTGCGCGAGGCGCTGCTCGCGCTGACCGGCGACCCCACGGTCGCCCGACGCTCGGCGGAGCTGCGCGCGCGAGCCCTGGCCGAGGGCGGCACGGCACGGGCGGCCGACCTGGTCGAGGAGACCCTGGGCTGAGCTGGGCCGGCCCCTGGCCGCCACGGCCCCACCGGCCCGATACCCAGGCCGGTGGGGCCGTTCGCCCTCTCGCGTCTCGTTGGCCCGGTGCTCCCCCTCAGTCGGCGATGGCGGCCGGGCCGCCGCGGTACGCGCGCGTCCTCGGTTCGGTCGGCGTGTCTCTGTGCGCGGCGGTCGCGAGGGCGAGGCGCCGCATAATCCCGTTGCGCCCGTCCGGCGGCGGTCCCATCATGTCGCCGCGGGCCGCGGCACAGCCCGAGCGGCCATCGCCCCAGCGAAAAGGACCTCATGTCAGCCGTTGTCGTCGGCGCCGGAATCGTCGGTGCCTCAGTGGCCTACCACCTGGCGGATCGAGGGGTTCCGGTCACCTTGCTTGAGCGGGGGCCGGGGCCGGGCACCGGGGTCACCGCTAACTCCTTCGCCTGGATCGGCGGGTCGGGAGGCGATTGGCCCGGCGGAGCACAGGACCTACGCGAGTACGTTCTGGCGGACTACCGGCGTTTGGAGGCCGAACTGCCGCCCTTCGCCCTCCGCCGGACCGGCTCGCTGAACTGGGGAGGCGGTCCTGACCAGGAGTCACGGCTGGCGTCCGGGCAGTTCCGCGTCGGGCGAGGCGACATCGCCGCCCTGGAACCCGACCTCCGGAACCCGCCCGCTCAGGCCGTCCACGTTCCCAGCGACGCCGGTGTCGATGCGACGGCCCTGACCAGGGCACTCGTGGCCGCGGCCGAGGCCCGTGGAGCCACCGTGCGCTACGAGACCGCCGTCACCTCGTTGCAGATGTCCGGTGAGCGCGTCGAGGGAGTGCTGTCCGCGACGGGGCTCCACCGCGCGGCGACCGTCGTGCTCACTGCCGGAACCAGCGTCCCCGAGCTCTGCGAGCCGCTGCCGGTCCACCTGCCCGTCGCTGCCTCTCCGGCCACCCTCGCACGGATCGCAGCGCCACCCGGCCTGGTCAGAACCATCGTGGCCACACCTGATTTCGAGGTCCGAGAAGTTCGTGACGGCGACCTTCTGCTGACCCTGCCATACGTTGACGGCCCCGCGGCGCTCCGGGAACAGGCCGCGCACGACGCGCTTCGGCGCCTGCGGACGGCCTTTCGTGGCAGCGATGGGTGTCGCCTGCTGGGCTACCGCACCGGCAGACGTCCCGTGCCCGCGCACGGACCCCTCATCGGATACGCGACACACGATCGATCCGTCTAC
This sequence comes from Streptomyces profundus, assembly GCF_020740535.1. Classification (NCBI taxonomy): domain Bacteria; kingdom Bacillati; phylum Actinomycetota; class Actinomycetes; order Kitasatosporales; family Streptomycetaceae; genus Streptomyces; species Streptomyces profundus. Next base: position 6,799,755 of record NZ_CP082362.1, on the reverse strand, counting down.
GTCGCCGTGATGCACCCCGGCGTCACCCTGGCACCCACCGTCGGACGGCTTGTCGCAGACGAACTCGTGACCGCCAAACCGGCTCGCGCGCTTCTGCGTTGCCGGCCACGCGTCCACCGCTGACAGTGGGCGGACCTCACCCCGGATGGCGACTCGCCGCGAGGCCTTCGGCGGGCGCGACGGTGTGGGTGATGCGCTCGCTCTCCGCGCGCGGCCGAACGCCCAGGTCCGGGCGCTTCGCGCTGAGCTGCCCCGGGCGTCGGACCGGGCGGGTCAGGCGCCCAGGCAGGCGCGGACCGCTGCCACCAGGCGGGTGGCACGGGCGTCGCCGTGGCCGATCATGCGGTTGGTGACATAGGCGAAGCCCACCCCGTGGCTGTCGTCGCCGAAGGCGAACTGGCCGCCGGCGCCGTCGTTGCCGAAGCTGCGTTCGCCCAGCATCGGGCGGAACGCGGAGTTCAGCAGACAGCCCGAGCCCCAGCGCGCCCCGGCGTCGAAGCCGAGCCAGCCCTTGCCGGACGAGATCTCGCGGACGGCGTCCGTCACGGTGTCCTCGGTGAGCAGCCGCTCCCGGTCGCCGATGCCGGTGACGGCCGCCGCGTAGACGCCGGCGAGGCCGGTCGCCGAGGCGACGGCGCCCGCGCCGGGCAACTCCATGGCCAGCAGCGCCGGATCGTTCCAGCCGCGCGGCTCGTCGAGGCCGGGGAAGACCAGGGCGCCGTTCATCGTGACGATGCGGGTGAGCAGATGCTCTGGTCCTGGCATCGGGGGACGCCGCTCGGCCTCGACGAGGCGGGCGCGGGCGTCCCACTCCTCGGGTGGCAGGCCGATCCAGGCGCGCAGACCCAGCGGGTCACCGATCGCGCGGCGGAAGAAGGCGCCCGGGGTGTCGCCGGTGATCCGGCGGATGACCTCGCCGAGCAGGAATCCGAAGACATGGCCGTGGTACTCGTGGGCGGTGTCGGGCGCCCAGAGGGGGCGCTGCTCCTCGATGGCCCGGACCACCGGGGTCCAGGCGGCGATCTGGTCGAAGTCGAGCACCGCGTCCAGGGCGGGGAGGCCGGCCCGGTGGGCCAGGACCATGCGGCTGGTGATCAACTCCTTGCCCGCCTGGGCGAATTCGGGCCAGTAGCGGCTCACCGGCGCGTCCAGGTCGAGCCTGCCCTGCTGGGCGAGGAGGTGCGCGCACAGGCTCACCAGGCCCTTGGCGCACGAGAAGACGGGGACCGCGGTGTCCTGGGTCCAGGCCCGCCCGGTGCGCGGGTCGGCGACCCCGTCCCACACCTCGACGACCTTGCGCCCGTCGACGAACACCGTGACGGCCGCGCCGAGTTCCGCGGAGTCGGCGAAGGTGCGCGCGAAGGTGTCGGCGACGGCTCCCCAGCGATCGTCGGCCCATCCGTTTCGTTCGTCCATCGCCGTTCGCCCTCCAGAGGCCGGTGGTTCCGTCCCCGCCACGGGGAGCGGCCCCCGCGCCACGGAATGATCAACCGGGCCACCCTACGGACGAGTCCGGTCGACCGCGAGGGAATTGCCGCCGCCCCGTTCGTGGGGAGCGAGCGGCGCGAGGATCCGAGAGAGCGGCCCTAGTGTGAAAGAGCGCCCTGGAAGCGGAGTTCGCCGAGGTGGGCCTGGTAGAGGTAGGCGAGTGGGCCGCCGCCGGCGTAGTCGCCGACGGAGTCGAAGGCCAGATCCCTGGCCACGCCCCGGTACTGGCTGGCCCTGAGCCGTGCGAACAGCTCGGTCCTGCCGAGTGTGTCGTTCCGCTCCACCGTGCCTCGCATCGCGCCGACGAGCATCCGGGCGGCGTCATAGCCCTCGGCCGCGTAGGGGTCCGGATCCCAGCCGAAGCGTTCGCGGTGGGCCCGGCCGAAGTCCCTGGCGCGTGGGTCGCGGCGCGGATCGGTGTAGGTGGCGAGGAAGAACCAGTCGTCGGGCGGCTGGCCGGTGTGACGGAAGTACTGTGGCCCGATGGCCCGTTCGGTCGCGAGCCCGAGGCCGTCGAAGCCCGCGTCGCGTAACGCCCGCGCCAGCTGCCCGGCGCCCTCGGCGAAGCCGCACCAGACCACGGCGTCCACGCCGTCGGCCAGCAGTTCGGTGGCGAGCGCGGTGAAGTCCGTCTGCTCGGCGTGCAGTTCCCTCGGATACACCTCGAACCGCTCGCGGTCCATGGTGCCGTTGACCACCCTGGTGGTCTGGCCGCTGTACTCGCCGGCCGAGAGATCGTCGAGCACGGCGACCCGGGCGGCGGCGCGCCCGGACAGGAAGTCGCCGACCGCGAGGCCGGCCAGCGCGGTGCTCGGCCTGGCGTGTAACAGCGTGGGGCAGGTCTCGCGATCCACCAGATCGCTCACCGAGAGGGCCAGCAGGGGGAGTTCGGCCTCGCCATAGATCTCGGCGACGGCCGGCAGCACCTCCTCGTGGGTGGGGCCGATCACCGCCATCACCTGCGGGTCGTCCGCCAACTGCCGGGCGACGCCGGCGGCCAACTCGCGGTCACCGGCGTCGTCGAGCGTCCGGACGGCCAGGGCGAAGGGGAGGTTGCCCATGCGGTTCAGCTCGTCGATGGCCATGTTGAGGCCGCGCTGTTGCCCGTTGCCGAAGGAGGCGTGCTCGCCGCTGAGGTCGGCGTGCAACCCGATGGTGTAGGTGACGGTATGCGCCGCCGGCCGTGTCTCGGGGGCCGTCTGGTTCCTGATCAGCAGCCCGGCGCCCCAGCCGAACGCGGCCAGCGCCCCCGCGCCGCCCAGCAGCCGCAGGGTGCGGCGGCGGCCCTGGCCGGCGTCCCCCGCCGGTGGCGGCGCCGGGTCGGACAAGCCGGAGACACCGACGGCCGATGCACCCAACTCTCCTGCGCCATCCGGAAGTTGCTCGGCGGGGACACGCTCGTCCGAGGGGGCGATCGGCAGCCGGGGGAAGCCGTTGTCCGGCGCCTCGCAGGCGGCGAACGGCTCGTGGGAGGCGGGGCGCGGCAGCGGCGCCGCGTAACGGGCGGCGACCTCGCGGGCCAGCCGCCCCGGCAGCCAGCCGGCGCCCACGGGGGCGGCCAGCTCCCGGCAGAGGTCGGCGGCGGAGGGACGGGGGTGCGGGTCCTTGTGCAGGCACGCCTGGACGACCTCCAGCAGGCCGCGCGGCACATCCGCGAGATCGGCCGGCTCGTAGGCGGCGCGACGCAGCAGCTCGCGCGGGGTGCCGTCGCCGAACGGCCCCCGGCCGGTGGCGGCCAGCGTCAACAGGCATCCGAGAGCGAAGACATCGCTCGGCGGGCCGAGCGAGTCGGGGCCGCCGACCGCCTGTTCGGGCGAGAGATAGCCGGGGGGCCCTATTCGGGTGCCGGAGCCGCCGAAGCCGGTCAGCCTGGGCCCGTCGAGCGTCAACTGCACGTGCCCAGGGCGCAGGTCACGGTGTGTCAGCCCGCCTTGGTGGACCGCGTTCAGCGACTCGGCGAGCAGCGCGCCCAGGGCGCCCACGGTGCGCGGCGGCAGTGGCCCGTGCGCGGCGACGGCCTCGGTCAGGGTGGGGCCCGCGACATACGGGTACGCCGCCCAGACCGTGCCGCCGGCGGTGTCGGCGGCGGCCACCGTGACCAGCCGGCGGGCGCGGACATGGCGGGCGGTGGCCACATCCGCCTCGAACCGGGCGCGGAACGCCGGATCGGAGGCGTAGGCGGGCCGGATCACCTTGAGCGCGACGGGCTCGCCGCCGAGCGAACGGGCCAGATAGACCACGCCGCTGCGGCCCTCGCCCAGCCGGCGTAACAGCAGATAACCCCCGATGCGGCGCGGATCGGCCGGCGTCAACTCCCGCATGACGAACAGCTCTTCCCCGCCGGCCCGGCGACGCCCCACGTCGCGCGAGCGCCGCCCGTAACCTGGTGTCGACGCACCGCCCCTCCCGGTTCCTCGTCCTCTGCACCTTAGCGTGCCCCGGCCAGCACCGGGAGTGTTCGCGCTTTCGGGGTGAAATCCGGAGTGAACGGGGGGAAGGGGTCCCCTCGCGCGTGCTGGCGGCTGAACCGGTCAAGACTGCTGTCATGGACTCTTTGACGGAAGCCGAGTACGCGCTCGACCCCGGCTACCTCGACACCGCCTCGCACGGCCTGCTGCCGGCCTGCTCCGCCACCGCGCTGCGGGCGGCGGTGGACGGCATGGCCGAGGGCCGGCTGGACCAGCCGGGGTACTTCGGCGCGGTGGAGTCGGCCCGGCGGACGTTCGCCGCCCTGGTGGGACTTTCACCCGAACGAGTGACGGTCGGCAGTTCGGTCTCCGCCCATGTCGGACTGATCGCCCAGGCGTTGGCGCCGGGCACCGAAGTGCTCTGCGCCAGCAACGAGTTCAGCTCACTGGTCACCCCCTTCGCGCTCCGTTCCGAACTGCGGCTGCGCCAGGTGCCGCTGGCCGGCCTCGCCGAGGCGGTGGGCCCCGGCACGGGGTTGGTCGCGGTCTCCTCGATCCAGTCGATGGACGGCGCGCCGGCCGATCTGGCGGCGATCGCCGAGGCGGCCCGCCGGCACGGGGCGGCGACGCTGGTGGACACCACCCAGTCCACGGGCTGGCTGCCGCTGGACGCGGGCGACTTCGACTACACGGTGTGCGGCGCGTTCAAGTGGCTGCTGTGCCCGCGGGGGGCGTCCTTTCTGACGGTTCCTCCCGGCGGGGGCGGGCTGACACCGCTCTCCCCCGGCTGGGCGTCGGCCCTCGACCCGGTGCGCGCGGTGCTCGGTGTGGCCGACGAACTGGCCCCCGACGCACGGCGGTTCGACACCAGCCCGGCGTTCCTCCCCTATCTGGGCGCGGCACTCTCGCTGGCGCTGGTGGCGCGGCTCGGACAGGAGGCCATCGGCGCCCACGATCTGGCGTTGGCCGAGCGGTTCCGGGCGGGCCTGGCCGAGTGGGGCCGGCCGGCCGGCCACGACGGCTCGCCGATCGTGGCGGTGGCGGAGTCGGCGGGCGCCGCCGAGGCGCTGGCCGCCGCCGGAGTGCGGGTGACGCGGCGGGCCGGCCGGCTGCGGTTCGCGTTCCACCTCTACAACACGGAGGCCGAGGTGGACGCGGCGCTGACGGCGCTGCGGAGCGCGGGGTGAACCACCCCGCCGGGGCAGCGGTCAGGCGGCGACCGGCGCCTCGCGGCAGAGCCGGCCGGCGGCGCGGGTGGTCTCCGGCAGCCGCACGCCCCTGGTCAGACGCGAGGTGTGGGCGCAGGCGTCGTCCAGCGTGGTGCGGTGCCCTGGCGAGACTTAGAGGGGCTTGACGCCGTCCCGGGTGCGCAGCGCCCGGCCCACCTCCTCCTCCCCGTCGAGCGGCGGCGACGGCGGCGGCGGCCAGGTTTCGCGCGTCGTCAGAGGCCACGTCGACCCGGACCACCGTGCCTGGCTCCCCTGGCCCGGGGCCCGAGGATTCGTAGACGGCCCACGGCCGAGGCCGTCGCTGGACGGCGACGGCCTCGGCCTCGGTGGTCGGTGTGGTGTGCGGATGGACCAGGCGCAGCGGCATGGCGAGCCGCGAGCGCCGGCTCAGCCCAGGTCGATCTGGGGGTAGAGCGGGTGCTTGGCCAGCAGATCGGCGGCGCGGTCGGCGACCTCCTTGGCGACGCCGTCGGCGAGCACATAGGTGGCCTTGGACGGCTTGCCGCTCTTCGCGGTGCCGGGCGCGGTACGGCGCAGGACGCTGTCGATCAGCTCGGCGACCTCGTCCATCCCGTCCGTGGTGAGGCCACGGGTGGTGAGCGCCGGGGTGCCGAGCCGGATGCCGGAGGTGTACCAGGCGCCGTTGGGGTCGCGCGGGACGGAGTTGCGGTTGGTGACGATGCCGGCGTCCAACAGGGCGCCCTCGGCCTGCCGGCCGGTGAGGCCGTAGCCGGAGACGTCCAGCAGCGCGAGGTGGTTGTCGGTGCCCCCGGTGACCAGCCGGGCGCCGCGCCGCACCAGGCCCTCGGCCAGCGCCTGGGCGTTCTCCACCACCCGCTGGGCGTAGTCCTGGAACTCGGGCTGCCGGGCCTCGGCGAGCGCGACGGCCTTGGCGGCCATCACATGCGGCAGCGGACCGCCCAGCACCATGGGGCAGCCACGGTCGACCTGGTCCGCGAGCGAGTCGTCGCAGAGCACCATCCCGCCGCGCGGGCCGCGCAGCGACTTGTGGGTGGTGGTGGTGACGATCTGCGCGTGCGGCACCGGGTCGAAGTCGCCGGTGAGGACCTTGCCGGCGACCAGCCCCGCGAAGTGCGCCATGTCGACCATCAGCGTGGCGCCGACCTCGTCGGCGATCTCCCGCATGATGCGGAAGTTGACCCGGCGCGGGTAGGCGGAGTAGCCGGCGATCAGGATCAGCGGACGGAACTCGCGCGCCGAGGCCCGCACCGCCTCGTAGTCCAGCAGCCCGGTCTCCGGGTCGGTGCCGTAGCTGCGCTGGTGGAACATCTTGCCGGAGATGTTGGGGCGGAACCCGTGGGTGAGATGGCCGCCGGCGTCCAGCGACATGCCGAGCATCCGCTGCTCGCCCAGCGACTTGCGCAGCTTCTCCCAGTCCTCCTCCGTCAGGTCGTTGACCTGACGGACCCCGGCCTGCTCCAGCGCGGGCAGCTCGACCCGCTGGGCGAGAACGGCCCAGAACGCGACGAGGTTGGCGTCGATCCCGGAGTGCGGCTGCACATAGGCGTGTTGGGCGCCGAACAGCTCGCGAGCGTGCTCGGCGGCGATGGCCTCGACGGTGTCGACGTTGCGACAGCCGGCGTAGAAGCGGCGGCCGATGGTGCCTTCGGCGTACTTGTCGCTGAACCAGTTGCCCATGGCCGCGAGCACGGCGGGGGACGCGTAGTTCTCGCTGGCGATCAGCTTGAGCGAGGCGCGCTGGTCCTCGATCTCGGCGCCGATCGCGTCGGCGATCCGAGGCTCGACGGCGCGAACGACGTCGAGACTGGAGCGGAACGCGATGGACTCGGTGGTGCGGGACGAACTCTCCGCTGACACTCAGGGCCTCCTTGACCAGACGTCGCGACGGCCCAGGCGCACGGCTTCTCATCGCATCGCTGTGGCCGCTCCCTGATGGTTTCGCCCATCCTGACGCGCCAGTCACGGCCCGCAGGGAGCCTAACATCGCGCGCGGTCAGCTCCATGGGCGAGATCCGGGCACCCACCTGACGACGGATGCGCTCCGGGTGCGGGGCACGGACGGCTGGGGCACCGTTGAGACCAGCCGCCACGCCCCTCTCGACCCCTCGGAGGTCGTCATGCCCGCCCATATCTATCGCGTGACCGAGATCGTCGGGTCCTCGTCGGAAGGCGTCGACGCCGCCATCCACAACGCGATCGAACGGGCCTCGGCCACCCTGCGCCAACTCGACTGGTTCGAGGTGACCCAGGTCCGCGGCCATATCGAGGACGGCCGGATCGAGCACTACCAGGTCGGCCTGAAGGTCGGCTTCCGCCTGGAGGACGCGTAGCGCCTTGCCGGCGATCAGCCACCGCCCGCCGCCCGCCGGCCGCCGGCCGGGTCGCCGTCAGGCGACGGCTCGGCACCGCGCGCGGCCGACCCACAGCCCGCGCCGGATCGCCACCCCCACCGCCGCCGACCACACGGGCCGCCGTGGCCTCCCGGGCTGGCACCCGCCAGCAGCGACACGGCGAGAGAGGCCAGAGAGACACCACGCATCGGAGCCCAGAAGAAACGACGCAGGCACAGCACGGACCAAACCCGGCGCCCGCCAGCAGCCGCACGACCAAGCCCCAGACGCGGCGCGGCACGGGCCGGCCCCACAGGCATCGCACCAGGCACGGCGCCCGCCGGGAGCGGCACGGTGGAGCCGTCTTGAACGGCCGGCCGCTGCCGGCGGACGGCCGACCAGAGTCCCTCGACACATCGCGGCAACGGTGCGGCCGGACGGACGGAAACCGAAGGACGTCGCGCACCGGACACGCCGCCCGCCGACAGCGGTGCCGCCGAGCCGGAAGCTCGACGCACCGCCCGGACCCGCCACGCAGGTCCGGCGCCCGGCCGAGGGCGAAGTGCCACCCGCCGGGAACGGCGCCGACGGCCCCCGGACGAAGTCCGGGGCGGCGGCTAGCGCTCCCGCTCGCTGGTCGTAAGCTCGTCGCGGGTTGGGGGGTTCGCGCCCTCTCTGGCGCAGGTGAGGGCCGCGGCGCGAACGCAGCGTTCGAGTAGGGCGGTGAGCGCGGTGGGGTCGGCGGGAATGCCGCCTCCATCGGCGAGGGTGTCCAGCAACGCGGCCTGGAAGGCGTCGCCCGCCCCCACCGTGTCGACCACCCGCACCTTGAGGGCCGGCACGGAGATCCGGTGCTCGGCGCTCAGCGCGAACGCACCCCGGGCGCCCAGCGTCACCACCACCAGCTCGGGGCCCAGGGCCAGCAACGCCCGGGCGGCCTCCTCCGCGGTGTGGTCGGGGTAGAGCCAGCCGAGGTCCTCGTCGCTGGCCTTGAGCACCTGGACGACGCCGGCCAGCCGTTCGGCCCGGCGCCGGTAGTCGGCCCGGTCGGGGCGGACGGCGGGGCGTACGTTGAGGTCGGCGGCCACCAGCCGGCCCTCCGCGCGTTCCCGCCGGCAGAGGTCCAGCACCCGGGAGGCGCCCGGTTCGACGGCCACCGCGAGGGATCCCGTGTGCAGCACGGCGGTGTCGGCCGGCAGCGGGAACTCCGACGGCGCCCAGGCGGCGAGGAAGTCGTAGTCGGCGGAGCCGTCCGCGCCGAGGTAGGCGAGCGCGACCATCGTTCTGGTGGGTTCGGCGGTGGTGAGTCGGCGCACCTCGACGCCGATGCCGCCCAGGTGGGCTTCCAGCAGGGCGCCCGGCGGATCGTCGCCCCAGCTGGTGAGCAGGGTGACGGGGCGGCCGAGCCGGTGCAGGCCGACCGCGACGTTGGCCGGGCTCCCGCCGGGGACCGCGCGCGCCTGGCGTTCCCCCGTGCGCCACAGCAGGTCCACCAGGGCCTCTCCCACGACGGCGACCCGAACTCCCACCGTTTCACGCTCCCTTCGGCCGCCCCTCGGACGAGCGCGGCTACGCCATCCTGCGGGGGCGGCGGCGCCGACGGCAACCGCGCCGGGGCAACGGGCGGCCGGGGAGGGAGAAACGGGCACGGACCGACCAGACTGTCAACCCAGGTTGACAGTCCACCGTTTGTCAACCATGGTTGACACCATGGCACAGGTCGACCTCTCCCCCGTCACCGAAGCACCCGACCCCCTGCGCGCGCTGCGGATGGCGGCCGAGGCCCGAGCGGAGCTGGAGCGCGCCGAGGCGGTGCTGGTGCGCCGGGCCCGCAACGACGGCGCCAGCTGGGCCGCGATCGCCGCCGCACTCGGCGTCTCCCGACAGGCCGTGCACAAGAAGCACGGCGGGCGCCGCCTGCTGCGCCGCACCGACTGAGCCCCTCCCCCGAGAACCCTCAAGAACCTCCCCAACGGCCGCCGCCCGGCCACCACATGTCCCGCCCCCGGCCGTTGGCCGGCAGCCCTTTCGGAGGTATCCGATGCCCATGACCGCGACCGCGTTCGAAGCCCTGGTCGAAGAGACCGCTCGGGAGACCGCGACCGAAGGCCCGGGGCAGGTGGCCGTGGGCGCCGTGCTGGGCGACGAGACCGCCCTGTCGGGAGCCGACCCCTCCGCGATCTTCGAGATCGGTTCCGTGTCCAAGATGTTCACCGCCCTGGCCCTCGCCCGGCTCACCGTGCGCGGCGCCCTCGACTGGGACCAGCCCCTGGCCACGCTGCTGCCACCGGAGACCGAGGTGCCGGAACGGGACGGCGTGGCGATCACGCTGGGACAGCTCGCCTGCCACACCTCGGGCCTGCCCCGACTGCCGCGCGGCCTGATGCCGCGCGTCCCCTGGGACGCGGCCGACCCCTATGCCCGCTGCCAGGAGCCGGCGCTGCTCGCGGAGTTGACGCGCACCCGGCTGAAGTCGACGCCGGGGAGGCGCTTCCGCTACTCCAGCTTCGGCACGGGCCTGCTCGGCCTCGCCCTCGCCCGGCACACGGGCGGCGGCTACGACGCGCTGATCCGGCGGGAGATCTGCGAACCGCTCGGACTGCGCGACACCGTCGTCGCGTTGGACGAGGAACGGGCTTCGCGGCTGGTCCCGGGACACTCCTACCGGGGCAGGCCGCGCCCCAACTGGGATCTGGCCGACCTGGCCGGGGCCGGCGGACTGCACTCGACACCGGCCGACATGCTCCGCTTCGCCCTCGCCCAACTGGGCGACAGCACCGGCGAGTTGGCCGAGGCGATGGCGTTCACCCACGCCACGAGCGAACGCGTCTACCGGGCACACACCGCCCATCCCGGCTTCTACGGCACCCATCTGCCGGCATCGGCCGGACGGCACGCCGTGCTCTTCCACAACGGCAGGACCGGCGGCTACCACACCTTGTTCGCGCTGGCCCCGGCGCGCCAGGCCGCGGTGGTCCTGCTCAGCGCCAGGGCGCGCTCCATCGACCGGGCGGGATTCGGCCTCCTCACCCGCCTGGCCAGCGCCTGAGCCGAAACGGGCCGAACGGGGCCGAACGGGAGCGGATACGGGAGTCGCGACGGGCCCGGCGTCAACCCGGTTGACGTGTGGTCAACGTCGCGGCGCGCTCGGCGGGAGCGGGGTACCTTCGTGGCGCGGCAGACGACGTGACGGCACGGCTGGCGGCGGTGCCGACCGGCCCTACCCGAAGGAGTGGCGTGGCGACGGGTTTCACCGTGGACATAGCCGGCGCGGACGGCATGCGGACGGCCGAGTGGACGGTCGGCGAGGAATTCCTGATCAGGCCCAACCGGTGGGGTGAGGACGCCGAGCCGGCCGCCCGGGTCAGGCTGCTCACCCCCGAGGGCCGGGAGGCGGCGCCCGAGGCCGCCCTGGCGATGGCGTCCCGCCCCGTGACCGTCGCCGAGGTGGAGGAGCGGCTGAGCCTCAAGGGCGGCGGCGATCCCCATCCGGTGCTGGCGCTGACCTGTCCGGACGGCAGCAGGATGGCCACCGTGATCCCGGAGGAGCGGGTGCCCTGGCCGCAGCACTTCCATGTCGTCGACGAGAACGACCGGGCGCTCGCCGAGATCACCCACACCCCGTCCCGTCTGGGCCGGCGCTGTTCCTGGCGGATCGACCTGGCCGAGGGGGGCGACCCGATCGTCGGCCATCGGGGTTCGCTGCGCGGGTGGTTGGTCTTCGTGCTGGCGTTCCCGCTCTGGCTGGTGATCTTTCTGGGCTGTCTGCTGCTGACGCTGCTGACGTTCGGCCATGTCGCCGAGATGGTGGTCTGGGGCTGTCCGCGCAGCGTGACCTGGCGCCGGCGGGGCGGGATCGCCGGGGGCCGTTCGTTGACCTTCGGTCATCTGCGGACGGACTACCACCACGATCCGGCGCTGCTCGATCCGCGCGTCGCCTACGCGCAGGCGGCACTGCACTACTTCGACACCATGCACCACGACTGAGCCGGTGCCCCGGGGACGCGCTCCATGTCCCCGGGGCACCGGCTCGTTCGAAAGGGCCTCAAGCGCCCCCGGTCAGTCGCCAGCCTGTAGCGCGGCCCAGGTCAGCGGGCCGACGACGCCGTCGACGCCGAGCCCCCTGTCGTCCTGGTAGTCCCGCACCGCCTGGGTGGTGAGCGGACCGAAGGAGCCGTCGATCGAGACGGACCGGCCCAGCGCGGCGGTCAGCGCCCGTTGGAGTCGGGACACCGCCTCACCGCTGCTGCCCTCGCGCAGCGTGCCGGTGCTGCCGGCGGAGAGCAGCGCGGTCCAGGTCTTCGGGCCGACGATCCCGTCGGCCGTCAGGCCCTTCGCGCTCTGGAAGCCCCGCACCGCGGACTCCGTGGTCGGGCCGAACTGCCCGTCCGTCGCCCCGGCGTCCTGCCCGTTGTTGTTGAGCAGATGCTGGAGCGCGACCACCAGGGGGCCGCTTGAGCCGTTGCTCACCGTCGAGTAGGCGGGGAAGTCCAGCCCCGGGTCGCCGGGATCGCCCGGGTCGCCGTCGATCAGCTCCATGTAGTAGTCCCAGTCCCAGTGCGGGCCAGGGTCGGTGTGGTCGTTGCCCGGCACCTCGTGGTGACCGACGATGTGCTGCCGGTTCTTGGGGATGCCGTAGCGGTTGGCCAGGTGGCTGGTGAGCGCGGCGGAGGAACGGTACATCGCGTCCGTGAACCACGACGGCTCGTCCACCCACCCCTCGTGCTCCAGGCCGATGCTGTAGGCGTTGCCGGAGCGGGCGTGCCAGGCGGTGTCCCGGTCGCGCACGGTCTGGGTGACCTCACCGTCCGACGAGCGGATCACATAGTGGGCGCTGACGTTGGACGACGGGTTCTGGAACCAGCTGATGGAGCCGGCGTAGGAACCCTGGGTGACATGGATGACGACCGTGTTGATCGACTGGGTGCGCCCGGTGTTGTAGTTGGAGGAGTGGGCCGCCACCCAACGGGCCGGCGGGTAGTCCTCGCTGAGGACGCCCAGGTCCACGTCGGCGTAGTCGCCGCGCTCGGGGTCGACCGACTGAGCGTCGACCTCGACCGTCTCGCCACCGTCGACGACCGCTTCGATGCCGTCTCGGAGCAGGTCATAGACCGCGTCGGCATAGAAACGGGCGCCGGTGTCCTCGGCCGCGCCGCCGTAGCGGGCGACCACCGGGTACCAGGCGTCCAGGTCGGCACGCTGGTCGGCGGAGAGGCCGACCTCGTCCGCATACGCGCGTAGAACTGCTGCGCCACCGCTGATGTTCGCGATGGTGTTCTGGCTCAACTCGTCGGCGCTCAGGCCCGTTTCATCGGCTGCTGTGCGCAGGGTCCGATGGGTGGGGTTGTCCACCAGGTGCATCACTCCGAAGCCTCGGGCGTGACTGGGCAGCCCGTCGTGGTCGTTGAGGCGGGTCTCGCCGTAGCCGACCGCGACCAGCAGGTCCCTGGGGACCTCGAACTCCGTCGCCGCCTCCTCGAAGGCGGCGTTGACCGGTTCGGCGACCGGGGCGGCGGCGCCGGCCAGCGCCGGCTGCGCGGCGACGAGCAGGCCGGCGAGGGTCACGCCCGCCAGAGCCGAGGTGCCGTACCGTCTGTGTGGGGCAGATCGTCTCAACACGCTTCTCCGTTCGCAGTTGCCTGGGATGGCGCCCAAAAGGGGGTCGGGCGCGCGCAACGCCCCCAGCCTTCAGCGTGGGCCATGACCATGTCAACGTTGCGGCGGATACGGCGCGCCGCGTCAACTCGGACGCATGCGCCCTTACTGACACAACGTCAACGCCCTCTTTCACGCCACGGACCCTGACCGCGCCACATACTGACCCTCGACACGGCGACAGACCGTCGCCCAAGGGTCCGGCGAGAAGGAGTCAACGGTGGACCAGGAAGCGAACGCGACCCCGCACGCGGATGTCAGCATCGGCCGGGACGGGGTGCCGGTGGCCACCTACGCGTGGCCGCCCGAGCACGGCGGACGCCCGCACGCCGTGGTCCAGCTGGTGCACGGGGCGGCCGAACACGCCCTGCGCTACGACCGGTTCGCCCGCGAGCTCGCCGCGCACGGCTACGCCGTGGTGGCCTCGGACAACCGGGGCCATGGCGCCACCGCGCTCCACACCGGCGGCTTCGGGGTGGTCGGGGCCTCGGGCTGGCGCGCGGTGGTGGGGGACCTCCGCCGGGTGGGCGACGCGGCCAGGGAGACCTATCCGGGGGTGCCCCTGGTGATGCTCGGACACAGCATGGGCTCCCAACTCGCCCGCGACTTCGCCCAGGAGCACGGCGAGACGCTGAGCGGGCTGATCCTCTCCGGCACCTTCCGCTCCCTCCCCGGCTGTGAACCGGCCACCGCCGCCACCCGGCTCCAGGGCGAGATCGAGGAGCAGGGCCGCGACGCGCCCTCCACGTTCGTGCCCGACCTCTTCGCCTCCTTCAACGACCCCTACCCCCGCCGCACCGGCTTCGAGTGGCTGAGCCGGGACACCGCCGAGGTGGACGCCTATGTGGCGGACGAACGCTGCGGCTTCCCCTTCAGCGCCGGTCTTTCGCTGGACTGGGTGCTGGGCGTGCGGAAGATCAACGCGCCGGAACAGCAGGCCCGGGTGCCGAGCGATCTCCCGGTCCATCTGGCGGTCGGCGAACAGGACCCGTGCCACAGCGGGATGACCCTGGTCTACGAGCTGCTGGAGGACTTCCGCTACCACGGCACCCGCGAACTGACCTGGCGCGCCTATCCCGACGCCCGGCACGAGATCCTCAACGAGACCAACCGCGCCGAGGTCCAGGCCGACTTGTTGACCTGGCTCGACGCCCACCGCTGAGCCCGTCCGGCCGGCGGTCACCCCTGGAAAGCGATCACATTCGGCCTGTTGTTGCCGCCTCACGGACCGCCGGCACGTCAACTACCGTCCGTCGTGCGAGGATGCGGTCCGGATCACCGCAGGCGAGGGCCTGATGACCCATGGCGAGGGAGAGCGAGACGGCATGGCCGAGACCGAGGACGTCACCAGTCACGAGGTGGACGTCAACGTGCCCAGCGTGGCACGCATATATGACTACGCGTTGGGCGGCAAGGACAACTACGCCGTCGACCGGGAGGCGTTCGACCAGCTGGAGCAGACCGCCCCCAGCACCCGACCGCTGGCGATCAACAACCGCCGTTTCCTGCAACGAGCCGTGCGCATCCTGGCGGAGGAGTACGGCATCCGGCAGTTCGTCGACCACGGCTCCGGCCTGCCGACCCAGGACAACGTGCACCAGATATCCCAGCGGATCGACCCGGAGTCCCGGGTGATCTACATCGACAACGACCCGATCGTGCTGGCCCACGGCCGCGCACTGCTGGAGGAGAACGCCAACACGGCCGTGATCCAGGCCGACTTCCGCAACACCGAGGGCATCTTCGACCACCCGGACGTGCGGCGTCTGATCAACTTCGACGAGCCGGTGGCCGCGCTCTTCGTCTCGGTGCTGCACTGCATCACGGACGAGGACGACCCGGGCGCGCTGGTGCGCGAGGTGATCCGCCGGCTCCCCTCGGGCAGCTTCCTGGTGATCAACCAACTGGTGAGCGACGACGAGGCGTTGCGCGACTCGATCAGCTCGTTCATGGACGGGGCCACCCAGGGCAACTGGGGTCGGGTGCGCCAACAGGCCGACGTGCGGCGCTACTTCGACGGCCTTGAGATCCTGGACCCGGGGCTGGTCGAGATCAGCACCTGGCGGCCGGACAGCGATCTCGGCCCCAAGCAACAGACCGAGGAGTGGATCGAGTTCGGCGGAGTGGCCCGCAAGCCCTGACCCGCTCCCGCTCGACACCTGTGCGCCGCCCGGCCCTTCGAGGGCCCGGGCGGCGCGGGTGTGTGTACGGGGACGGCTCAGCCGTCCGTCTCGCAGAGCCCCTGCGAAACGAGCACGCGGTCAAGGGTCTTGGGCGTCCTGCCGTGCGGCTCAGCCGTGGCGCAGAGGCTGTCCATCACGGCCAGGTAGTCCTCGACGTCCTCCCGCTTGTCCAGGTAGAGCGCGCTGTTGAGCTGCTCCAGATAGACGATGTCGGGCAGATCGGGTTCGAGGAAACGGAGAATGGTGACCGGGCCGCCCGCTGCGGCCAGCCCACCGAGCCGGAACGGCGCGATCTGCAACGTGACATTGGGCCGTTCGGCCATCTCCCGCAGATGCCTGATCTGGGTGCGCATCGCGGCGGGGCCGCCCATCGGCCGCGTCAGCGCGGCCTCGTCCACCACGGCCCAGAGCTTCGGCGCGTGCTCGCGCAACAGCAGGTCCTGACGCCGCATCCGCAGCTCGACCCGGCGGTCCACCTGCCGGTCCGTGGCCCTCGGGTTGCCCAGCCGGATGCAGGCCCGCGCGTAGTCGGGCGTCTGCAACAGACCGGGGACGAACTGGACCTCGTAGGTCCTGATGATCGAGGCGGCCTCTTCCAGGCCGATCATCGTCTCGAACCAACTCGGCAGCACATCCCCGTACTTCTGCCACCAGCCGGGACTGCTCGCCTGACGGGCCAGCGCCAGGAACTGCTCCCGCTGCGTCTCGTCGGTGACGCCGTAGAGCGTCAACAGGTCCGCGATATCGCGTTCCTTGGCCGAGACGCGGCCCAACTCAAGGCGGCTTATCTTCGCGTGCGAGCCACGGATCGACTCGCCCGCCGCCTCCCTGGTGATCCCACACCCCTCACGGAGCCGGCGCAGGTGAGTGCCGAGCACGATCCGCAGAACCGTCGGCCCGCCCCTTGGGTGAGAGAGCAGGTCCCTCACCGAAGGGTTACGGCCTGCCTGAGCTGACGCCATGTGAGTGTCCCCTGAGCGTTGAATTAGCGCTCAAGTGTCGCATTGTTCGGACGAGCCGTACAGTCGCGCCACCCGCACTCAGGGTGATCCGCGTCGCAGGTCAGACGATCAGGTCGTCGAAGTCCCCGTCCCTGGCGCCCTGGACGAAGGCGGTCATCTCCGCCTGGGTGTAGATGAGGGCCGGGCCCTCGGGGTCACGCGAGTTGCGCATCGCGACGCCGCCGTCCGGCAGGGCAGCCACCTCGACACAGTTTCCGTTCGGATTGGAGCGCCCGCTCTTCCGCCAGGTCACACCAGCGATCCGACCGGCCGACACACCGTTCACCAACTCCGGCATCCGCACTCCCTGCATAGTCGTCGTGCATGCCACCGCACACCCTGGGGTGGTGTACGGCCTGCAGTGATAGTGCCCCAACTCCCCACGTTCTTGCATCTGTTCTTGCATTTGTTCACCGCATCTGTTCTTGCGTTCGTTCTTTCAGATGCACTTGCAGCGATACTCTGAGTCCCGCAGGATAGACTCAGCGGAGTCACCGCCAGGGTCTTGTCGGAACACCCGCGGAGGTCGTCATGTCAGCTCTCCCCTATGCCACGATGGCGCCGTTCACGCGCGCCGGACGGCGAGCCGCCACAGCGGAGGTAGCGGGATTCGCGACGTTCCCGCTGGCGGGTGAGCCAGGAGCCCCCAGCTCGGCGCGGTCGCACACCCGCGCCACGCTCGCCGAGTGGGGTCTGGACGAGTTGACGGACGACACCAGCGTGGTGGTCTCCGAGCTGGTCACCAACGCGCTGCGCTACGGCCTCCCGAGGGACGCCGCACCGCGCCCGCTGCCGCCCGCCAGCGCCGAGCAGCCCCTGCTGCTGAGCCTGGTGCACTGTGAAAGCTCCGTGCTGTGCGCGGTGTTCGACCCGGGCCACGAGGTGCCCTCGGTCAAGGAGCCCTCCGTATGCCAGGAGTCGGGGCGCGGCCTCCATGTGCTGGAGGCGCTGTCGCGGAGTTGGGGCTGGACCACACCCGACCGGCACGGCAAGGCCGTCTGGGCGCTGCTGGCCGCCGGCGGCGCCTCGGAGTCCGCGTCGACCGATCCGCAGTGGGAGCCGCTCAGCCGCCTGCTGTTACTCCTGGAGCTGCTCAGCGGCCCCTCCTGGCTCAAGGCCCTTGGCGCCACCTCGCGTTCCCTCTCCCCCAGCGTCAACTAGCGTCCTGGAGCGGGGAACAGCCGGCACAGGGCGTCGAGAGCGGCGGGGAACGCGTGCTCGGGCGGTGCCCCGTAGCCGACCACGAGTCCTTCGACGGCCGGCCCTCGGTAGTCGGGGTGGCGGTAGGCGGCCAGCCCCACGAGGCCGATGCCCCGGCGGGCTGCCCGCCGCACCACGGCCTCCTCGTCACCGGGCGGCAGCCGCAGCAGGGCGTGCAGCCCGGCCGCGATACCGCTCACCGCGACCTCGGGGGCGCGTTCGGCCAGCGCGGCCACCAGCCGGTCCCGGCGCTGCCGGTAACGCTGTCGGCTCTGGCGCACATGCCGGTCGTAGACGCCGGAGCCGAGCAGCTCGGCCAGGGTCAGCTGGTCGACGCAACCAACGGTCAGCTCCCAGCCGCCCTTGACCCTCAGCACGTCGGCGACCAGCCACTCGGGCAACACCATCCAACCGAGCCGAAGCCCCGGGCTCAGGCTCTTGCTGACCGAGCCGACATAGGCGACGCGCTCGGGATCGAGGCCCTGCACGGCGCCGACGGGCTGCCGGTCGTAGCGGTACTCGCCGTCGTAGTCGTCCTCGATCAGCAGGCCGTCCGTGGCGCGCGCCCAGTCGATCACCGCCGCCCGGCGCTCGGGGTGCAGCGCGACCCCCATCGGGAACTGGTGCGCCGGCGTGAGCAGCGCCGTACGCGCGCCCGTCGCCGCCAGGTCGGCGACGCGGGCGCCGCCCTCGTCCACCTCCAGCGGGACGGTGGGCGCCCCGGCCTCGGCCCACCGTTGCCGCTGGGTGAACAGCGCGTAGCCCTCGACCGCGAGCGACGTCGGTCGCGCGGCGGCCAACAGGCGCAGCGCCTGGTCGACGCCCGAGCAGATGACGATCCGCCCGGCGTCGGCGTGCACCCCGCGCGCCCGGGCCAGGTAGTCGGCGAGCTCGCGACGCAGCGGGAGCTGGCCCCGCGGTTCGCCAGGACCGAACGCCTGGCTGGGCGCCGCCGCCAGCGCCCGCCGGGCGGCGGCCAGCCAGGCCGCGCGCGGAAACGACGCGGGGTCGGGGCGCCCGGGCATCAGGTCGTGCGCCCGGCGTGCGGCGCCGCCGGCGGGCGCGGGACGGGCGCGTTCGGCGGCGGGTGCGACGGCGCGCGGCGCGACCCGCGTCCCCGAACCCCGGCGCGCCACCAACCAGCCCTCCGCGATCAGCTCGGCATAGGCGCCCGCCACGGTGTTCCGCGCGATCCCGAGGTCCACGGCCAGCGACCGATACGACGGCAACCGGGCCCCAGGCGCCAACCGCCCGGCCCGGACGGCCTCGCGCAGCGCCCGCATCAACGCGGCCCGCGTCCCGCCCTCGCCCCCCAGCTCCACATGCAGATCCAGACCGGCCCGCGCCGGGGAAGTGACCCCTTCATCCACCCCACAAGTCCACCACACCCCTGGGCCACCATGGCGAACAGCACCCCCCGAACCTTGATATGGTTGACCCCGTCGCGCCGGCCCAAGGCCGCGCACACCACTCGTCCGGGTGGCGGAATGGCAGACGCGCTAGCTTGAGGTGCTAGTGCCCTCTTATGGGCGTGGGGGTTCAAGTCCCCCCTCGGACACGACCAGTACACCCACGCGTGGTGCTGGCCGGGACTCGGCCAGCACCTCTTGCTTTTCATGGTCGTAGGTCAACCGTAGCCCCAGCTGGCGGTACACCTCCGCCTTGTCCGCCGGATCGGCTCGGCGCAGGGCGTCGAGCAGTCCGCCGAGGGCGTCGACAAGGTCACGGATCTCCTGGCGGGTCATCCGCCGCGCGGTGCCGGTGGGAGCTCCGATCTGCTGGAGGCGGGTTTCGGCCGCGAGGCGCTCGGCTTGGACCTCTCGGCTCCAGGCGGCGACGAGGGCGGGGTCGGCCCCGGCCTCGAGTGCGGCGCGGTGCCGGGCCAGCTTGCGGTCGCAGTCGACCAGGGTGCGCCGGAGCGCCTCGGACTGCGGGTTCGCCCGGGGCTGTGACTCGTCGATCGTGGTCAGGGAGTGCTCGACCCGTTCGGGGGCGAAGGCACCGGTCAGCCAGCCGTCCACCGGATCAATGATATCGATGACCAGCAACGGCATGGCCGAGTCCGAGTCTCTCGAGCCGTCCGAGGCAGCGCCGGGAATGCCTGTGGAGGACCAGCTGATCGACGAGTTGGTGGGCCGGGCTCAGGCCGAGGGTCTTCAGCTGACCGGTGAGGGCGGGTCGCTCCAGCAGCTGACCAGGCGGCTCTTGGAGTCCGCCCTGGAGGGCGAGATCACCGACCATCTCGGCTACGACAAGCACGATCCGGCCGGGACGGCCTCGGCGGCACTGCTGGAGAAGCCGCTGCCCAGCTTCCGCCGTCGAGGCGACCGGAGAACCTTCGAGGCCGCCTACGAGGACGCCGACGCCGCCAAGACGAACGAGCTCAGGGCCCGCGTCGAACCGAGCCTCGCCGACCGGGAGACCGCGGAGAAGCTCGAACCCTGGTATCGCCACGCCTGCAAGCGGCCCGCGTTCTCCGACGCGAACTATCCGGCGTTCAACCGCGCGAACGTCACCCTGGTCGAACAGGCCGTCCATGCCGCCGCTCTCGTCGCGGCGGCCAAGGCCAAGGGCGCCCTCATCGAGCCGTCCCGGGCGGCCGAGGACACCTGGATCGCCGTCCTCGCCCAGGACGCCCCCGACCACGAGTGGTTCCACGCCGAGGGCACCCCCGGCTACTACAACCGCGAGGGGCGCGGGCGGCCGAACGGCCCGACCGCACGTTCCGGGGCCCAGGGCCTGCGGAGAACTCAGCCGGTGTGTGTCACATCGGCCTCGCGGAGCGAGACCGATCGCTCGTCAGGAGCCGCGGGGTTCGTCGTGGGACTATCGCCCGGGGCGTCGGTGGCCGGCGGTGCCCCGGCCCGGCGGGTCAGCCACCGGTCCACCACGAGGTGGAGGAGGAACCCGGCGAGCCCCCAGGCCAGGATCGTCAGAAGGTTCCCGGTGAGGCCGAACCCGTCGAAGTAGACCAGGGAGCGGACGGTGTCCACGGCGGCGGGCAACGGGAGCACGTCCTGGAGGGTGCGGAACAGGTTCGGCACCATGTAGACCGACAGCCCTCCGCCGGAAGCCGGCACCCCCGCCAGCATGAGGACCACCACGATGGGGACCACCGCGGCGATGCCCAACGTGCGGGTGAACACGCCTGCGGCCAACGAGACGCAGAAGACGGTGAGCGCGCCGAAGCCGATCAGCTCCCAGGCGGGCCCGTTGATCGCGCCGATCAGTACGTCGAAGAGGAACCACAGCCACAGCGCGATGCCGACCGCCCACCCACCGAGCAGGGGCAGGAACTGGCGCAGCCGGGTCAGCTCCGGGGCCCCGCCGCGCAGGACCGTCACCATCAGGAAGCCCGCCATGATCCAGGACATGCCGGCGTACAGGCTGTTGCTGCCCTGGGTGTCGTCGCCGGTGAGCGGTCGCACGTCGGTCGTCTCCAACGGCATCTCCTGTCCGGCGGCGACCTGCTGGAACATCGCCTGGACAGCGCTCTGTTGTGCGGCGCCGGCCGCCGACGAGGTGAGCAGCGTCGCCTCGTCCCCCGGTGCCTCGGGCAGCGCGTAGACGGCGACGACGTCCTGCTCCAGCAGCCTGTCGGTCTCCTCCGCGACCGAGGTACCACCGCGCAGGTCGAGAGTGCCGCCGAGCTGTGGTTCCAGGGCGGCGACCATCTGGTCGGCCTCCTGAGCGGTGGAGCCCACCACCACGACCGGCAGGTCGTGCACCTCCGGCTTGTGCAACGAGAGGCTCATCAGGCCGACCACGGCCACCAGGATGGACAGCGGGAACGCAACCGCCGTGACACAGCGGAAGCGCAAAGATCGCGCGGGGCTACCGGCGAGCGCGGGGAGGGGAGTCCTCGGGCTGGTGACGGGGGGTGCGCCGGGGATGGTGTGCCCCGACCGGCGCTCCCTCAACAGGGACAGCAGGAACGCGGCGACGATCCAGCAGGCGAGCGTCACCAGATGGCCGGCGAGACCGCGCCCGTCGAAGTAGAGCACCGAGCGCAGCGCCTCGCCGGCGGCCGGCAGGGGAAGCACGCCGTGCAGAAACGAGAAGAACGAGGGCATGGAATGGATGGACAGCGCGAGGTTGGAGGCCGGCATACCGAGGCTGACCCACAGGAACATGCCCAGCAGAACGGCCAGCGGCCCCAGCAGCTTGGTGAACAGCACCTGGGTGAGGCCGACGGCCCCGGTCGCCAGGACGCCGATCCCCAGGAACGTGAGGTAGTGGCCGTCCACGGCGCCGACCACGGGCCCGAGGACGGCCCAGATGACGGTGCTCGTGGCGACGGACCAGCCGAGCAGCAACGGCAGGAACCGCCGCAGCGACAGCAGGAACGGGAGCGACGTCACCATGGTGCTCAGCGGGACGTAGCCGGCGAGCATCATGCCCATCGCGGCGAAGAGCACCGCCGTGCCGGACAGATCGCCGTCGGGCAGCACGGCGGCGTCCTCGACGGCGACGTCCCAACCGTTCCCGGCCGCGACCGGGGCGAGAACCTGTTGCACCGCGGTCGCCTGTGAGGCGCCGGCGGCGGTGGCTATGGAGAGCGTGGTGGCGTCTCCCCCGCTGTCGGGAACGCGCAGGGCACCGGCGATATCGCGGTCTCGCAGCAGGTCGATGGCTTCCTCCTCGGAGGCGACCTGACGGGCGTCCACGGCGCCTTGGGGATCCGCGTTCAGCTCGGTGACCACCGCTTCCGCCTCGGGGCCCGCGCCCACGACGGCGACTGGCATGTCCTTGGGGGTCGCCGAGTGCATGGTGCCGACA